>JAEMQF010000038.1 GCA_022758925.1 Burkholderiales bacterium
ACCCCTCAACCGGGGCCCAACATGCGCCGCGCATCGACCCAGGCGTCGAACTGCTCGGCGCTCAGGCCGCCGATTGCAATCGCCGCCTCGCGCAGGCTCAGCCCATGCTTGTGCGCATGTTTGGCGATGGCTGCGGCGCGGTCGTAGCCGATGTGCGGCGCCAACGCGGTGACCAGCATCAGCGAGCGCGCGAGCAAGGCCTCGGTGCGTTCGCGGTCGACCTCGATCCCCTCGACACAATGCGCGGCGAAGCTCGCCATCGAATCGGCCAACAGGCGCAGGCTGTCGAGCAGGTTGTGGGCGATCAAGGGCTTGTAGACGTTGAGCTCGAAGTGGCCCTGGCTGGCGCCGATACCGATCGCCACGTCGTGCCCCATCACCTGCGCACAAACCATCGTCAGCGCCTCGACCTGGGTCGGGTTGACCTTGCCCGGCATGATCGAACTGCCGGGCTCGTTTTCCGGCAGGCGCAATTCGCCCAGGCCCGCGCGCGGCCCGCTGCCCATCAGGCGGATGTCGTTCGCGATCTTGTTCAACGCGATGGCCAGCATGCGCAGCGCGCCATGCAGGCCGACGAGGGCCTCATGGCCGGCCATCGCTGCGAAGCGGTTGTCGGCGACGACGAAGGGCTCGCCCAGACGCGCCGCCAACGCCGCCGCGACGCGTGCGCCGAACTCGGGGTGCGTATTCAGCCCGGTGCCGACCGCCGTGCCGCCGATCGCCAGCGCGTGCACTGCGGGCAGAGCCTGGTGCAGTGCGGCCTCGGCAAGCGCGAGCTGGGCGTCATAGCCACCGAACTCCTGGCCGAGCGTCACGGGCGTGGCGTCCTGCAAGTGCGTGCGGCCGACCTTGATCGCATCGGCGAAGGCAGCGGCCTTGGCCTGGAGCGCGCCGCGCAATCGCGCCAGCGCGCTGAAGAGCAGCCTGACCTGCAGCACCACCGCGATATGCATCGCGCTCGGAAACACATCGTTCGACGATTGCCCCAGATTGACGTCGTCGTTCGGGTGCACGCGGCGGTCTTGGCCGATTGCGCCACCCAACGCGAGCGAAGCGAGATTCGCGATCACCTCGTTCACGTTCATGTTGCTTTGCGTGCCCGAGCCGGTCTGCCACACCGAGAGCGGGAACTGCGTGTCGAACTCGCCGACGGCGACGCGTTGCGCGGCGGCGGCGATGGCCGCGGCCTTCGCGGCGTGAATCAGGCCGAGTTCGGCATTCACCGTCGCTGCGGCGCGTTTCACTTCGGCCAGCGCATGCACCACCTCGATCGGCATGCGCTGGCTGCCGATGGCGAAGAAGCGCCGGCTTCGCTCGGTCTGCGCGCCCCACAAGGCGTCGGCCGATACCTCGATCGGCCCAAAGCTGTCGGTCTCAATGCGGGTCACGGTGTTATTTCCTGGCGTCGGCAGTGTCGTCCAGTTCCACCAGCACCGGCTGGTGGTCCGAGGCGCGCGTCTGCAGGTCCACTTCGATGCGCCGCACGCGTGGCGCCACACCGGCACTCGCGAACACAAAGTCGCAGGCGATCGGCAGCGGGCCGTAGGTGCGGTCATGCAGGTGGAAGGTCGGGTCGTGGGCTCGCTCGCCGTGCACCCGGCGCCAGCAGTCGATCAGGCCTGGCGCGGCGCCGTTCTCGGCCAGCATCAGTCGGTACTCTTCGCTCGCGGCGTCGAAGTTGAAGTCGGCCGTGAGCAAACAATCGACAGTATGCAGCTTGGCCTGGAACGGGCCGCCGCTGGCGTCGAGCAGCGGCGGGTGCATTGCGTGCGCACTGGCCTGCGCGTGCAGCCGGCGCAACTCCTGCGTCTGCGCCATGCGCATGCGCGCCGAGTAGAACTCGAGGTGTGTCGTCATCACGCGCAGTGGGCCCCAGGCTGTGCGCAGGGTCGCGCTGGTGGCCATACGCGGCATGCTGCGCACGCCGGCGTCGGCCGGGTAGGGCAGGCTGTGGTGCTGCACCTGGGCCACCGGCAGCCGCGACGCGATGAGGTTGCCGAAGCGCTGGCGGCTGCGGCCGTCGGGCGCCAGTTCATCCACGGCCGCGCCGAAGCAGACTTCGAAGCCGGGCAGCAACTCGCGCAACAGCGCCGGCTGGTCGTGCGAGGCGTTGCCCAACAGGCGCGGGTAGTGCACCGCCACCTCTTGCAGGCAGAGCACGTCGAAATCGGCCATCGCACGCGCGGTGCGCAGCACTCGCGCCATGTCGATCACGCCGTCGAGGCCGCAGAACCATTGCACGTTCCAGGTGATCAGCTTCATGTTGACGACTCGTGAAAAGGCAGGGCCATCATTTGATCCCCGCCCGCATGAACGACTGAACGAACTGGCGTTGAAAGAGCACGAAGGCGACGAGCAGGGGTGCTGACGTCATCAGCGTGGCGGCGGTAATGATCGACCAGTCGATGCCCTGGTCGGTGGCCGCAAACACTTGCAAGCCCACGGTGAGCGGGCGCGACTCGACCGAGTTCGTCACCACCAGCGGCCAGAGGAAGTTGTTCCAGTGGTAGCTGACCGACACCAGCGCAAACGCGACGTACACCGGCCGCGCCAGCGGCACATAGACACGCCACAGCGTCTGCAGCGCACTCGCGCCTTCGACGCGTGCGGCCTCGTCGAGCTCTTTCGGCACGCCGAGAAAGGTCTGGCGCAGCAGGAAGATCGCAAACGCCGATGCGAAGTACGGCAAGCCGATGCCGAGCAAGGTGTCGATCAGACCGATGCGCGACAAGGTGCGGTAGTTCTCCACCAGCAGGATGTCGGGCATCACCATCAACTGCACCAGCACCAGCGCAAACAGGACCTGCCGGCCGGGGAAGACGAAACGCGCGAATGCATACGCGGCGAGCGTGCACAGCACGAGTTGCGCCGCCAGGATCATCAGCACCAACAACGCGGTGTTGAGAAAGTAACGCGCAAACGGTGCCGCCGCCCAGGCGTTGCGGAAGTTGTCGAGCGTGAGCGGCGCCGTGAGCGTGAAGCGCGCCGAGAACTCGCTGGGATGAAACGCGGTCCAGATCGCATACGCCAGCGGCGCGAACCAGAGCAGTGCCAGCAGCCACGCGGCCAGCGTGTCGAACCAACCGGGTTCGTTGTAGGTAGTCATGTCGGCACACCGCGCACCCGGGATGCCAAGCGACCGGGGATCGTGCTCACGCGGCTCGACTCGGCAGTCATGTCGGCACACCGCGCGCCGGGGATGACAAGCGACCCTGTCGCAGGGTCGGGCCGTGGCCCGGTCGGCCCGGCGCGGCAGCGCCATCGGCGGTGAGTGATGCAAGCTGCTTCACGCCGCGCTCATTGGTAATGCGTGCGCCGGTCGAGCACAAAGAACTGCAACAGCGCCACTGTCGCCAGCAATGCCAGCAGCACGACGGTGATGGCGGCTGCGTAACCCTGGTCCCAGAACTTGAAACCCACTTCGTACAGGTGGTAGAGCAACAGCGAGGTGGCGTTGTCGGGGCCGCCGCGGGTCATCACGAACACATGGTCGACCATGCGAAACGCGTTGATCACCGCGTTCACTCCGACGAACAGCGTGGTCGGCATCAGCAGCGGCCACAGTACGCGCCGAAAGTAGAACCAGCGCCCAGTGCCTTCGATCGCCGCTGCTTCGCGAAGGCTCGGGTTGATGCCTTGCAACGCGGCCAGGTAGAAGATCATGAAAAAGCCCGCTTCCTTCCACACCGCTACGACCGTGATCGCGGCGAGTGCGCTCGCCGGGTCGCCCAACCAGTTGCGCGACTGCGCGCCGAAAACGCTGCCCACCTGTTCCAGCAGGCCGTAGGTGGGGGTGTAGAAGAACAGCCAGATGTTGGCCACCGCGATCATCGGCAGGACAGTCGGCGTGAAGTAGGCCAGCCGCAGGAATGCGCGGCCGCCGATGCGCTGGTTCACCCACAGCGCCATCAGCAGCGCCAGCCCAATCGACAGCGGAATCGTGCCCAGCGCAAACCACAGGTTGTTGCGCAGTGCCTGCCAGAAGATCGGGTCTTCGAGCAACTGCTGGTAGTTGTCCAGTCCCACCCACACCGAGGGGCGGTTCGGCTTCGCGGTGGACATGAAACTGTCGATCACCGTCGCCAGCGCCGGCCAGTGCGTGAACGCGGCGAGCAATGCCAGTGCCGGCAGCAGCAGCAGGTAAGCGTGCAGGGCACGGGTGTTCATGCGCGATGCCGGTTTCCAGGTTGAAGGATCCGCAGCGCCTACTGGTAGCTGCGCAGCAGGCGCTCGGCTTCCTTTTGCGCGTCTTTCATCGCCTGCTCGGGCGTCTTGGCGCCGGTCAGTGCGGCTTGCAGGCCGTCGTTCAGGGCCTTGGTCACGCGCTGGTTATCGTGCGTGGAAAGTTCCGCCACGGCGTGCGGCAATTGGTCGCGGGCGACGCTGGCGGGCGCGAAGTCGGCGGCGTATTTCTTCATCGCCGGCGTGTCCCACGCCGCGGGCGTGACCGCCACGTAGCCGGTGTCGATGCCCCACTGCGCCGCGCGCTCAGGCGTGGTCAGCCAGCGCGCGAACTTGAATGCCGCTTCCTGTTGTGCCGGCGTGGCCTTCTTGAAGATGAAGAAGTTGCCGCCCCCGGTGGGCGAGCCGCGTTTCTTGCCGGCGGGCAGCATCGCCACGCCGAAGTCGAACTTGGCGTTGCTGCGGATGTTGGTCAGGTTGCCGGTCGTCGTCCAGATCATCGCCACCTTCTTCTCCATGAAGTCCTTGGGAGTGGTGCCCCACTCCACGACACCGGCCGGGTGCACGCCTTGCTTGCGCGAGAGGTCGACCCAGAACTGCAGCGCCTCGATCACCTTGGGGTCGTCGTAGTGCACCTGGTTGCCGGCCTCGTTCGCCAGGATCACGTCGTTCTGCGTCGTGAAGCCCTGGAACAGCCAGTAGGGGAAGCCCGACGACGGCACCTGGATGCCGTATTGCGTGACCTTGCCCGCGGCGTCCTTCTTCGTCAGCCTGGTGGCCATGTCGACCATCTCGGCCCAGGTGGCGGGGGCCTTGTTCGGGTCGAGCCCGGCTTCCTTGAACAGCTCCTTGTTCCAGTACAGCACGATCGTCGAGCGCTGGAACGGAACGCCCCAAGTCTTGCCACCGATCTGGCCGTTCAGCAGAAACGCCTTGTAGAAGCTGCCGATCCAGGCCTTGTCGTCGGCGGTCTTGATGAAGTTGTCGATCGGCACCACCGCGTCTTCGTCGATCAGCGTGAAGGTGTCAGTCGACAGCAGGACCGATGCCACCGGTGGCGTGCCGGCCTTGTGCGCGGTGAGCGCCTTGACGATCGTGTCCTGGTAGCTGCCGGCGTAGATCGGCGCGACCTTGATCGTCGGGTTCTCCTTGTTGAAATCGGCGGCGTACTGGTCTATCAGTCTGGTGATGGGCCCGCCCACCGCCACCGGAAAGTAGAAAGGCACTTCGACCGGCTGCGCGAAGGCATCGCCGAAGCTGGCCAGTGCTGCGCACAGCAGGTAAAGGGCCTGGGTGAAGAGTCTGTTCATGTCGTCTTGCTCCTGTGGTGAGTTGGGGTATCGGTCATTCAGTCGGCGCTGATTCGGTGTTGATTCGGCGCTCGTCGGCGCCGAACCAGTGGCTGTGCTCGGCCGGCCAGTTCAGGGTCACCGCCGCGCCGACCGCGACGTCGAAGGCGCCCGGCGTGCGCACGGTCAGCGTCTCGGCGCCGACACTGCAGCGCAGCACCGCGTCGGCGCCGAGGTACTCGACGCTGCGCACTCGCGCCGGCACGCTGCACGCGCCGCTGGGTTCACGCGCCAGCGGCTGCAGCGAAACCGCTTCAGGCCGCAGGCCCAGCCACGCGGCGGCTGCCGGCGCGCCGAGGGCCACGTTGCTGCCGCGGATCGCGCCGTGCTGCAGCGCCGCCAGGTTCATCGGCGGTGTGCCGATGAAGCGCGCGACAAAGGTGCTCGCCGGGCGCGCATAGAGATCACGCGGCGTGGCCACCTGTTCGATGTGGCCCTTGTTGAGCAGCACCACCTGGTCGGCCATGCTCATCGCTTCGGCCTGGTCGTGCGTGACGTAAACCAGCGTCAGCTTCAGGCGTTGCTGCAGCTCGCGCAGCTCGCGCCGCATTTCCTGGCGCAGTTGGGCGTCGAGGTTGGACAGGGGTTCGTCCATCAGGCACACCGGGGCCTTTGACACCAGCGCCCGCGCCAGCGCGACTCGCTGTTGCTGGCCGCCCGACAACTGGCCCGGCTTGCGCTCCAGCAGCGGCAACAGCCCCACCAGCGCGGCCACCTCTTGCAAGCGCTGCTGCTGCTCGGCGCGCGAGGCATGGCGCACCTGCAGGCCGAAGACGATGTTGTCGGCCACGCTCAGGTGCGGAAACAGCGCGTAGTTCTGGAACACCATCGCGATCTTGCGCTTGGCCGGTGGCAGCGCGGTGACATCGCGACCATCGATCAGCAGGCGCCCGGCGCTGGGCACTTCCAGCCCGGCGATCAGGCGCAGCGTGGTCGATTTGCCGCAACCCGACGGGCCGAGCAGAACGGTGAAGCTGCCCGAGGCGATGTCGAGCGTGGTCGCGGCCAGGGCGGTGGCGGTGTTCCAGTGTTTGCTCAGG
>JAEMQF010000398.1 GCA_022758925.1 Burkholderiales bacterium
ACAAATGAAATCGATGCATTCGTTCGCCAGGCTAGGCGCAAACCGCAGCCATAGCCGTAGCTATGGCGAGGCCGAGCCCGGACGAGCGCAGTCCCTGCGGACTGCGCGCGCCAGGAGAGGGGCTGGGCCTCAGGCCCAGCGCGGCCTGCAAGGCTTGCAACGACGCATGGCGGACGAAGGCGCGATTTCATGTAAGCGGTTTGGCGGAACGCAGTACTAGCGGCCCGCGCGTGGCGCCCGATCTGCAGCGCCGCTTCGCCGGCCTGCGCCGCCTTTACGGCGACGCAGGCTACGCAAAGATCCGGGCCGCGCGAATTGCAATCATCGGCGTCGGCGGCGTCGGCTCCTGGGCCGCCGAAGCGCTGGCACGCTGCGGCGTGGCGGCGTTGACGCTGATCGATCTGGACCATGTTAGCGAGTCCAACGTCAATCGCCAGGTGCAGGCGCTCGGCGCAACTCTCGGGCAGGCCAAGGTGCTCGCGTTGCAGACCCGCATTGCCGACATCCACCCGGGTTGCGACGTGCACACGATTGAAGAGTTTGCCGATGCACAGAATTGGCCGCAACTGCTGACGCAGCCGGTGGACATGTGGATCGACGCCTGCGACCAGTTGCGCGCAAAAGAGGCCATCGCTGTTGCGGCGCTGCGCTCGGCGACGCCGCTCGTGATTTCCGGTGCGGCGGGCGGCAAGCGCCAGCCGCAGCTGGTGCACGTCGACGATCTGGCGCGGGTCACGCACGATCCTTTGCTCGCCGCGCTGCGCCAGCGCCTGCGCAGGCTGCACGGCGCGGCGCGTGAAGGCGCGCTGGGCCTGCGCTGTGTCTACTCGCGCGAAGCCGTGCGGCGCACTGACGGCGCCCAAGTCGAGGGCAACTTGAACTGTTCAGGCTATGGCTCGAGCGTGACCGTTACCGCCACCTTCGGCATGGTGGCCGCGAACGTCGCGCTAGAATTGCTGCTCGATGCGCCAGGCCCGGTGGGCGATTGACGAACTTTATAATGCAAGGCTTGCCGGGTTGTTAGCTCAGTTGGTAGAGCAGTAGACTTTTAATCTATTGGTCGTGGGTTCGAGTCCCGCACAACCCACCACCCATGCGAACGCGCGGCGTGGTGCGCAAACAAGAATATTCGGGGCTCTTAGCTCAGTTGGTAGAGCAGCGGACTCTTAATCCGTAGGTCGAGCGTTCGAGTCGCTCAGGGCCCACCAGAATCAAGCAAGGAAATAGAGCACTTGGCGCTGAACCTGCCAAGTGCTTTTTTCCTGGCGCGTGCGACGTGAAGCGCCGAGCAAGTTCGCAATGCGCGCGAAGTGAAACATCGACGCGGCTGGATCCACCACCGCGCAGCACGATCCGGTGCTGGGACTGGGCGTGACGCGCCAACGGCCGGTGTGAACCCGCCCACAATACGCCGGTGCACTCCAGCACGGAAAGGAACACTCCCATGGCAGATTGCGTGCTTGTCTCGGGTGGCAGCGGCTACATCGCGGGCTTTCTCATCCGGCAGCTGGTGACTGAGGGCTGGACGGTGCACACCACAGTGCGCAGTCTCGACAAAGAAGCCGCGGTGCGGCGACTGCTGGCCGTGGACAACAGCCGGCTCAAGTTCTTTGTCGCAGACCTGAACGCAGACGCCGGCTGGGCTGAAGCCATCGCCGGCTGCGGCTTCGTGGCCCACCTGGCATCACCCTTGCCCGGCGGTGTGCCGAAAGACGCCAACGAACTGATCGTGCCTGCACGCGACGGCGCCCTTCGTGCCCTGCGCGCGGCCAAGGCTGCAGGCGTGAAGCGCTTCGTCATGACCTCTTCCGTGGCCGCTGTCTCCTATGGCCGCGGGCGTGGTGTTCACCACTTCACCGAAGCCGACTGGACACGGCTCGACAAGCCCGGCCTCTCGCCCTACATCCAATCCAAGACCATCGCCGAGCGCGCAGCGCGCGACTGGGTGGCGAAAGAAGGGGCAGGCATCGAGTTCTGCAGCATCAACCCGTCAGTCGTGCTGGGGCCGGTGTGGAGCCGGGACTATTCGGCGTCGGTGACCATCGTGAAGAAGCTGCTCGACGGCAGCATGGGCGCCTGCCCCGACATCGGCTTCGGCGTGGTCGACGTGCGCGACGTGGCCGACCTGCACGTGCGTGCGCTCAAGGCGCCGGGCATGGCGGGTGAACGCTTCATCGCCTCGGGCCGCTTCATGAAACTGCGCGAGATCGCCGACCTGCTGCGCGCCGAACTCGGCCCGCAGGCGCGCAAGGTCACCACTCGCAACCTGCCCGACTGGATGGTGCACGTGGCGGCCCTGGTCAACCCGCTGGCAAAGGCAGTTGAGGGTGAGTTGGGCAGCGTGCGCAACCAGGACGCTTCGCACGCCAAGGCTGTGCTCGGGTGGGCCACGCGGCCGGTGCAGCAAAGCATTGTGGACACCGCGCGCTGCCTGATCGACCTGCGCATCGTCAAACCCTGAGGCGCAGGGCAACGGCTGATGCGGTTTACCGAGGGCGTGGCGGTGCAAGGACACGCGCGTTCTTGGCCAGCCGATAGCCGCCGTCGCGCAACACCCAATGCCGATGAATGTGCGTGGCATTCAGCCGCATCGCGGCCCGGCGCGATTGGCAGGCTACGAGCAAGCTGATCGATTCACGGCAAACCCGCCATCGGCCCAAAGCTGTCTGTCCGCGCACGGTCAGCCTGCCGACGTCGTGGCGGCAGGGCGGCGGCGGTGCCCCCGTTCTCCGGCCCACGCTCGCGGGCGGCCGTCGCAGACTGCAATCCGCAGCCGCATCAACACCGCTGTGCCCTGCAACCATGGGGGGCGACCGCGAATCGGGCCTGCGCCCGGGGGCACCACCACCACCCTGATGCATCCGGGGTGGCATGCCACGCCTTCGCATTCCACCCCGGTGCCCGGGCAGGTGGCTTGGGGCACGGGCGCAGGCACCATTCGCGGTGGCCGCGACCTGCGCACGAACAGACGCTGTTGATGGCGCGACGCGTGTGAGGCGAAAACGGTGCCCCGCGAGCGTGGGCCGGAGAACGTGCCCCGGGCCACCTGCCCTGCGCGACGCGTGCACGCAGCCCGCTGCGCGCGTCAGCAATTGGCCGATTGCCGGCATCGGTGAACAAGAGGTGACGGGCATCTCAGTTCCCGATGCATGGTCTCGGTTGCAAGAGGTCTGGCATCGTTCTTGGGCGCGCCGCGGCTGAGGCTTCGAGAGCAGCGGCCACGGTGACGGCGTGGCAACATCGGGTTCTTGCTGGCACAGGAGACGACGTGAACACGCTGACTCGCCGTGAATGCATTGCCGCTTCGGCGGGCCTGTTGCTGCCCGCTGCCGCATGGTCGCCGATGCCGGCCCACGCCGACAGCGAATGGAAAGTGCAATCCTGGCCCTTGGCCACGCCGCGCCCGACGGGCATCCACGACCTGGCGCCTGCGCCCGACGGCGGCGTCTGGTTCACGGCGCAGCGCAGCGGCCACCTCGGTTGGTTCGATCCGAAGAGCGGCCGTACCGAACTCATCGACCTGGGCTTTCGCTCTTCGCCGCACGGCGTGATTCAAGGCCCCGACAAAGCCGCGTGGATTACCGACAGCGGCCAAAACGCGATTGTTCGTGTAGAGTGGCCGAGCCGCGAGCAGCGCGTCTTCGCGCTGCCGCCGCAGGCTCCCTATGCCAACCTCAACACCTGTGCCTTCGACGGCGACGGCGACCTGTGGTTCACCGGGCAAAGCGGCGTGGTCGGCAAGGTCAGCGTGAAGACCGGTGTCGTCAGCGTGCGCGATGCGCCGCGCGGCCGCGGCCCCTACGGCATTTGCGCCACGCCGGCAGGCAAGGTGTGGTGGTGCTCGCTCGCAGGTTCATTCATCGCCCGCATCGACCGGCGCACGGGCGAGTCCAGCGTCGTGCAGCCGCCAACGCCCGAGCAAGGCGCGCGGCGCGTGTGGAGCGACAGCGGCGGCCGGATCTGGGTCAGCGAATGGAATTCGGGCAATGTATCGATGCACGACCCCGCAGCGAATACCTGGAAGACCTGGAAACTCCCCGGTGACAAGCCTCGCTGCTATGCCGTTTACGTCGACGAATCCGACCAGGTCTGGCTCAGCGAGTGGGCCGGCAACGCGATGCTTCGGTTCGATCCGAAGAGCGAGCGCTTCGAACGACATGTCTTCCCGCGCGCGTCCACCAACATCCGGCAGATCCTCGGCCGGCCCGGCGAAGTGTGGCTGCCCGAAAGCGGCACCGAAACCATCAGCGTGATCCGCACCGCCTGAACGCGCTGCGGGCAAGCGAGCCTGCCGCTGCCCCTTTCACCACGCGCAGGAAGAGATGTTCGTCGTGCTCGAAGGCGGCGCAACGCTGCATGTCGCCGGCGAAATGCTGCCGCTTGTCAGCGCTGACGTGGTCTTCATTCCGCCCGGCCCCGAGTACCCGCACCAGATCATCAACGACTCCGATGCGCCGCTCAAGTACCCTTCGATCAGCACCAAAGAGAGCCCCGAACTCGTGCAGTACCGCGACTCCGGCAGTTGCTCACCAGCGCCACCCGCGACGGCGATCTGCATGGCTTTGCGCGCATGCACCGCGACCGCGACGACCTCGACTATTGGGATGGCGAACCTTGATATCGCGTTCCATGCAGGTCAGCGCTCGTTCAGAGTGAAGCGTGCCACTCGCGGATTGCACATTGGTGAAACTACCTAGAACACGATCGAAGCGTGTGAATAACATGGCCCCGCATTGCGTACGCATGCGTACCGCTGCCTGTTTGCATGAACCAAGCCGGTTCACATTTCGCACTGATTCGTTGATGTGCAACTGATCAGATTCCACAACCCTGGAGGAGACCGATGAAAGCTCAAAGAGTAATCGCAACCCTGGCCACGGCGGCGCTGTTCGCGCTGTCGGGCGGCCTGGCAACGGCGCAAACGAAGATCAAACTGGAGAAAGTGGTCTCGGCGGTGAATTCGCCGCTGGCGATGGTGCAGGTGCCGGGTGAAAACCGGATGTTCATCATCGAACAGTACGGCCGCATCCAGGTGCTCGAGAACGGCAAACTCGGTGCCGCGCCGTTGCTCGATATCCGCCACCGCATTCCAAAACTGCACCAAGACTTCGACGAGCGCGGCCTGCTCGGCATTGCGCTGCACCCGAACTTCAAGTCGAACGGCAAGTTCTACGTCTCGTACAGTGCGCACCTGGATTTCGGCTCCGACCTCGGCATGATGTTCTGGTGGGACCACAGCAACGTCGTCGAGGAGTACACGATCTCGGCGAAAGACAAGAACGTTGCCGACCCGTCCAGCGCGCGGCGCATCATGTCGCACCCCTGGCCGCAGTTCAACCACAACGGCCACTGGATCGGCTTCGGCCCGGACGGCAAGCTGTACGTATCGATGGGTGACGGCGGCTACGCCAACGACTGGGGCATCGGCCACAATCCGGTCACCGGCAACGGCCAGGACATGAGCGTCGACTACGGCAAGATCCTGCGCATCGATGTCGACACCCGCACCGACGGCAAGCCCTACGGTATTCCGTCCGACAACCCGTTCGTCGGCAAAAAAGACGTGAGGCCCGAAATCTGGGCGTCGGGTTTGCGCAACCCATGGCGCTGCTCGTTCGACACCGGCAGCGGCGAGCTGTTCTGCGGCGACGTGCAGCAAAACAGCTACGAGGCGATCAAGATCGTCGGCAAGGGCCAGAACATGGGCTGGAGGCGCGTTGAAGGCATGATGCGCTGCTTCGACT
>JAEMQF010000059.1 GCA_022758925.1 Burkholderiales bacterium
AACACGACGCGCCAGGTGCCCCGGTGCATGACCGGGCGAAGCGGCGCCACGTCGAACTGGAGCGGCCGTTCCTCGCCGCGCTCGGGGTCACCGATGTGCAGGGCAGGCTGGTGCCCGCGATGTCGCGCAAGTACAAGCAGATCGACAAGTTCATCGAAGTCTTTGCCCATGCCTTGGCTGATTCGACACTGGCCCAGGCGCGGCAGTTGCGGGTGCTCGACTTCGGCTCCGGCAAGGGCTACCTCACCTTCGCCATCCATGATTACCTCACGCATGCGCTGGGTATCGACGCGGCGGTCACCGGCGTCGAACTGCGCGACGACATGGTGGCCCTGTGCAATGCAGCCGCCGCTCGCCTGGGGATGGCCGGATTGCGCTTCGACAAGGGTGACGTGACGAGCTACGCAGCGCAGCAGGTCGACGTCATGATCGCGTTGCACGCCTGCGATACCGCGACCGACCACGCGATCCAGCGCGGGGTTGAAGGCGGCGCCGCGATCATCATGTGTGCGCCGTGCTGCCACAAGGAATTGCGGCCACAGATCCTGGGCGAACTCGGTGCGAGCCCGCACCCGATTCGCGCCATCCTCCAGCATGGCGTGCACCTGGGGCAGGAGGCCGACATGGTGACCGACACCCTGCGCGCACTGCTGCTCGAGGCAAGCGGCTACGCGACTCAGGTGTTCGAGTTCGTGTCGCTCGAACATACGAGCAAGAACAAGATGATCCTCGGCGTCAAGCGCGCCGGCGCCACCGACCCGCGGCCCTGGCTCGAACAGGTGGCGCAGCTCAAACAGTTCTACGGGATTCGCGAACAGCGCCTGGAGCGCCTGCTGGCAGCGCGGCTTGGTGTTGCCTAGGAGCCTGCCCTCAGCGCTGGGCCTGAGCCAGAGCCTGAGCCTGAGCCTGAGTCTGGGCCTGGGCCTGGGCCTGAGCCTGAGCCTGAGCCTGGGCCTGGGCCTGGGCCTGGGCCTGGGCCTGCTGCAATCGCGCAGCCGAGCCTGCGCCACGCAAGACCTGGGTCGCGAGCTCGTAGTAGGCGGATGCTTCGTCGCTCAGGCGGGCGTCGAGCGCGGCGTCGCCGCCTGCTGTTCTCAGGCCACTTTGGGCATCGACCACCTTCACGCCGCGCTTGGGTGTGAGCTCGACGATGCGGCCGTCCTGCATGTAGCCCACCGTCAGGTAGTTCGCCATGAACGCGCGTTGGTGCTTGCGCCCTTCGCTGAGGATGTCGTGGCCGAAAAAGTGCGACTTGTAGCTCACGTCGAGCAGGGCCAACACGGTGGGCGCAACGTCGATCTGCGACGCAAGCGTGTCGACCCGGCCCGGCGTGACGATCCCCGGTGCGTACACGATCAGCGGAATCCGATAGTTCTCCGGCGGCAGGTCGGTGCGGCCGCGGCCGTTTGAAGTATGGTCGGCGACGAACACGAACACCGTGTCGGCAAACCACGGCCGCGTGCGTGCCTGGCGCACGAATTCACCGATCGCCCAGTCGGTGTACTTCACCGCGCCTTCGCGGCCGCTGCCTGAAGCGATGTCGATGCGCCCGGCGGGGTAGGTGAAAGGCCGGTGATTGCTGGTCGTCATGACATGCGCGAACACCCTCGTGCCGGCGCCGGCGCGCAGATCGATTTCACGCAGTGCGAGCTTGAACAGGTCTTCGTCGGCGACGCCCCAGATCGTTTCGTGCGAGATCTGATTCGAGTCGATCGCGCTGCGGTCGATCACGGTGTAGCCGTTGCCGCCGAAGAAGTCGCGCATGTTGTCGAAGCGGCTGTAGCCGCCGTAGATGTAGAGCGGCTCGTAACCCTGTTCCTTGAGCACGCCGCCGAAGGTTTGATAACCCTTGTTGTTGGTCCGCATCGGTACCGCGTGGCCGGGGGTGGGTGGCAGCGACAGCGTCAGCGCCTCCAGGCCGCGCACCGTGCGCAGGCCCGTCGCGTACAGATGCGTGAACATCAGCCCTTCGCGTCCGAGTCGGTCCAGGTTCGGTGTCAGCCCGGGTTGTCCGCCGAAGGACTCGACATAGTCGCTGCCCAGGCTCTCGATCGACACCAGCACGACGTGGTGTCGTTTCGCCGGCCCGGAGCCGCGCACTTCGCGCTCGAGCGGGTGGTTCTCGTCGGTGAAGCGTGAGGTCGAGCCGGCTTCGGAAAATTTGGCCCGGATCACGCGCTGCGCCTGTCCGCCGGCGAGGGTCCGATAGAACTTCTGGAAATCGAGGTCGTTGCTGCGAAACGCGCGCATGAATTCATACATGCCGTTGCCTGCGAGTTCGCGCCCGCCTGCGGTGGCAAGTCTCTCGCGCGGGCTGTCGCCGACGAGGAAGTAAGACAGCAGCGGCAGCGCCACCAGCAGCACGGTGGCGAACGATCGTTGCCCAAAGCGCCCGGCGTCGGCCGATGCGCTGTGCCAGATCGGCCGGCCGAGGCCGAGCATGACGATCAGCGCGACAATCGCGATGCCGAGCAGGATCCAGCCCACCGGGTAGGACTGCTGGATGTTGCCGAGAACCTCGCGCGTATAGATCAAATAATCGACCGCGATGAAATTGAAGCGCGACGAGAACTCGTTCCAGAACACGGTTTCGGCGACCGCGGTGAACAGCAGGCCGGCGAGCATGGTCGCCAGCAGCGCGGTGGCGCAGATGGCATGGCCACGCTGGCCGCGCGCCGATGCCGGCCAGACCAGAGCCAGCAGCGCGAACGGCACCAGGAAATAGGCCAGCGCAGCCACGTCGTAGAGCAAACCCGTGACGAAGGCCTGGCCCAAGTCAAGGCTCGTCAGGCCGATCTGGGCGGGCCCCTCGAAGGCGAGCAAGGCAGCGCGCAGGCAGGTGTTGACGAGCAGGAACAGAGCCGCTGCCCATAGCAGCAGCGCGTAGCGCGGCGGGAAAAGTCTTGACATCTTGTGGCTCCGGCGAGGGAGCGGGCAACTGCGAGCACGGATTGTCAGTGCTTCTTGGCATCGCCGGGCACAGACTCGCCTCGGATGCGGAGATCTTCTCGAAGTTCAATCGCCTGGGCCTGCGTCATCGGCCCGACACTCGCCTTGGCGGGCCGCACGCTGCGCAAAGGGCGAACCGGCACGCCGCAATGAGGGCTGGGGCCGGCGCCCGAAACGCCGCGGCCTGCCGATCATTGGGCGAAGGCCGGGCGCCGATCGGCTACGCTGCGGGTCCGGCGCCGCGCGGCGCCGGTCGACCGGGAGCGTGATGGACCCCAGCGTCAGGGAGGCTGGTCGCTTGTTCAATTTCTTCGAAAAATTGGTTGACCCCTACCCGGACGCCCCTGCGCCGGCACCGGCGCCGGGCTTCCTCGCCTTCGTCTGGTCGTGCACGCTCGGGCTGCGCCGCTACATCGCAGGCATGGCATTGCTGGCGGCGGCGATCGGCGCGTTCGAGGCGCTGCTGTTCGCGATGCTCGGGCGCATCGTCGACTGGCTGGGTCGGGTCGAGCCGGCCCGGCTGTGGCAGGACGGTGGCGCGAACCTGCTGCTGCTGAGCGTTTTGCTGCTCGCCAGCCCGCTCGCGGTGGCCGCCTACGCCCTGCTCAAGTACCAGATCCTGGGAGGAAACTTCCCGATGCTGCTGCGCTGGAATTTCCATCGCCGCATGCTCGACCAGAGCATGAGTTTTTACCAGGACGAATTCGCCGGGCGCGTGGCGGCCAAGGTGATGCAGACGGCGCTGGCGACGCGTGACACGGTGCTGATCGTGAACGACATCCTGGTCTTCGCGTCGATCTACTTCGTGACCATGGTCGCGGTGGTCGGCGGCTTCGATCTCGTGCTGCTGCTGCCGTTTCTCGGCTGGTTGGCGCTGTACCTCGGGGCGCTGTGCTTTTTTGTGCCGAGATTGGCCAGGGTCGCGACGCTGCAGGCCGACGCGCGCTCGCTGATGACGGGGCGCATCACCGACGCCTACACCAACATCGCGACCGTGAAGCTGTTTTCGCACGCGCGCCGCGAAGCCGGCTACGCACGCAGCGCGATGCAGGAGTTCATGCAGTCGGTGCACGCCCAGATGCGCCTCATCAGCGGCGTCGAGATCGTGAACCACACGCTGAACGTGATGCTGATCGTTGCCACGACGGGTGCGACGCTGTGGTTGTGGAGCAAGGGCGAGGTCGGCATCGGCGCGGTGGCCGCGGCGAGCGCGATGGCGCTGCGGCTGAACGGGATTTCGCACTGGATCATGTGGGAGACCGCGGCCCTGTTCGAACATGTGGGCACGGTGCAGGACGGCATGAACACGCTGTCGCGACCGCACGCGGTGGTCGACCGGCCCGACGCCCAACCCATCGCCGTCAGCCGCGGCGAGATTGCCTTCGATGCCGTGAGTTTCAACTACGGCGCCGCGCGCGCCGGCGTCGCCCCCGTGATCGAGAACCTGTCGCTGCACATCCGCCCGGGTGAAAAGATCGGCCTGGTCGGGCGCTCGGGTGCCGGCAAATCGACGATCGTGAATCTGCTGCTGCGCTTTTACGATGTGCAGAGCGGCCGCGTCCTGATCGACGGCCAGAACGTCGCGTTCGCCACCCAGGACAGCCTGCGCGCCCAGGTCGGCATGGTGACGCAAGACACCTCGCTGCTGCACCGCTCGGTGCGCGACAACATTCTGTACGGCCGGCCGGACGCGAGTGACGCCCAAATGCTGGTCGCGGCGAAGCGCGCTGAAGCGCATGAATTCATTCTGGGGCTGGCCGACGCCAAGGGGCGCAGCGGCTACGACGTGCATGTCGGCGAGCGCGGCGTCAAGCTTTCGGGCGGCCAGCGCCAGCGCATCGCGATCGCCCGCGTCATGCTCAAGGACGCACCGATCCTGCTGCTCGACGAAGCGACGAGTGCGCTCGATTCGGAAGTCGAAGCCGCGATCCAGGCCAGCCTGTACCGGCTGATGCAGGGCAAGACCGTGGTCGCGATCGCGCACCGGCTGTCGACGATTGCCGCGATGGACCGGTTGATCGTGCTTGACAAGGGCCGCATCGTCGAGGAGGGCGACCACCGCAGCCTGCTCGCGCGGGGTGGCCTCTACGCGCGGCTCTGGGCGCACCAAAGCGGCGGGTTCCTCGCCGACCGGTTGGACGACGAGGCCGACGACGTGGGCGAACCTCAGGCCGTGGCCATGGAGCAGCTCGCACGCTGACCGGCCCGGCCGCGGCGCTGCCCCGAAGTCATGCTTGGTATTTGAACGACAAGGACACGCGGGCGCGATAGGCAACGACCTTGCCGCCTTCGATCTTCATGTCGAGCTTGCTAATTTCCGCGACGCGCAGGTCGCGCAGCGACTTGGCTGCTGTTTCCACGGCGTTCTTCGCCGCGGCTTCCCACGACACAGTGCTGGTGCCGATGATCTCGGTGACGCGGTAGACGCCGCTGTCTTCTTTCTTCGTCGCCATGTGTCGTTCTCCTTCGGGTTGAGAGGCAGGCCGCGCGCGCCGCAGCACCTCGGGCAGGCATGATAGGCCGGTTTCGGTGCCCGAGGCATCACGCGCGGATTCCGGCCTAACATTGCGCGATGAACATTTCGCCCTGCGATGCCGACACGTCGGTTGCGACCTTGGCGAACGCGGTGCGCGTCGTCACGATTCACTTGCCGCACCTGGACAGCGCAAGCGTCAGCGTGTTCGTGCGCACCGGCAGCGCGCACGAGAGCAAGCGCCTGAACGGCATCAGCCATTTCGCCGAACACATGGCGTTCAAAGGCACCGCGACGCGCGATTGCCAGCGCATCAACCTCGACGCCGAGCGCCTGGGCGCCGAGGTCAACGCGCACACCGACAAGGACCACACCGCCTACCATATGCGTGGCATGGCGCGCGACGCCGGCCGCTTTGTGCAGATGCTGGGCGACATCGTGCTCGCCAGCACCTTCCCCGATGCCGAGCTCGATCGCGAGCGACAGGTGATCCTGCACGAATTCATCGAAGACGAAGACGATGCCCTGTCAGCGGCGTTCAAGCTGTTCGACAAGAACTGCTACGGCGCGCACGCCCAGGCGCAGCCGGTGATCGGCACGCGCGCCAACATCGAGCGTTTCACGCGCGACGAGTTGATGGCCTATGTGCAGGGGCAGTACAGCGGCACGAACGTGATCGTCGGTGTTGCCGGGGGCGTGCAGGCCGACGCCATGGTCAGCGCGGCGATGGCCGCTTTCGGCGCGATGCCGAGCGGCGCGGCGAATGCCGTGGCGGCGCCGCAGTACTTCGGCGGCATCGCCTCGCGCCGCCTCGCAGGAGCGCCGCAGACGCATGTGGTGCTGGGGTTCCCGATTCCTGCGCTGCAGGGCGACTATCACGCGAGTGCGGTCGCGGCAACGCTGTTCGGCGAGGGCATGAGCTCGCCGCTGCTGGACCAGATTCGCGAACGCCGCGGCCTCGTCTATTACGCAGCCTGCTCGGCTGACGTGCTCGACGCCTGCGGCCAATTCGTGATCGAGGCATCCACCGCGGTGGAGCATGTGGACGAGTTCTTCGTCGAAGTGATGCGGCTGCTGCGGGCGCAGGCCGAGCACATCGACCCGGTCGATCTGGAGCGTGCCCGCAACCAGCTCGCGGTGCGCAGCATGCGCGTTCAAGAGCAACCCGTGGTGCGCCTCGAGGCGGCGGCGCAAGACCTGTTCGCACTGCAGCGCATTCGTTCGCGTGCCGAGGTCATGGCCAGACTCGACGCCGTCAGCGCCGAGCAGGTGCGCGCGGAATTTGCGCGCATGCTGAGCCTGCCGCCATCGATTGCGATCGCCGGCAAGGTGAGCCGGGGCACGACGGACCGGGTGCGCGACATCGTCGCGGCGCGCGCCGGCTGAGCAAAGCCTGACAGTCGGGTACCGGTCCAGGCCAGGTTTATCGCTATATCTGCCATAGCAAGTAATTTGACAATACTGGCTTGGGCCAGTACATTGCAAGCTCGAGGAGGGCCCCTTCCATGAGCTTTGCCATCCGCATCACCGATCAACTGACGCCGCACCTGCGCGCGCTGCGCAAGGCGCGCGGGCTGACGCAGGCGCAGCTCGGCGAGTTGCTCGGCGTCAAGCAGGCCCGAGTCGCGGAAATCGAGTCAAACCCCGGGACCGTGAGTCTCGAGCAGCTCACAAGGGTGCTGGCGGCCCTTGGCGCTACCTTGCACCTTCACGAAGCCGAATCCGGCTCGCGCGCGCGCGCTCCTGCTGCTCCTGTCGCTCCTGTCGCTCCTGTCGCTCCTGTTTCTCACGGTCCCGCTTCACCCACTCCTGTCGCGCGCAAGCCGGTCGCCAAAAGCAGGATCCTCATCCACCCGAAGAAAGGCTCTTGGTGACCACGGCCCTGAACGCGTGGATGAATGGCGAGTTCGTCGGCACCTGGATCGTCGATCGGGCAACACACGCCTTCGTCTACCACGAGCAGTGGCTGAAGTCGCCGAAGGTTCGGTCGTTGTCGCTGTCCTTGCCGATCACGGCCTCACGTGAAGTCCGCGGCAAAGCCGTCGAGAGCTACTTCGAGAACCTCCTGCCCGACAACAAGAAAATTCGAGAACGCATCAGCAGGCGCTTCAAGACCAGGAAGATCGATGCCTTCTCATTGCTCCGGGCCGTCGGGCGCGACTGCATCGGCGCGGTGCAGCTCTTGCCCGAGGGAACAACTCCACAAGGCTGGGACCGCGTGGAATGCGAGCCCCTCAGCGACGGCCAGGTCGTCGACCATCTGAGGGCAGTGCCCTCTGAGGAAGGTGCTGGCATTCGGGAGGACGATGACCTGTTTCGCATTGCGCTCGCCGGTGCTCAGGAAAAGACGGCGTTCGCGCTGGTGAACGGCCGGTGGTGCCGACCCCACGGCGCGACGCCGACCACGCACATCTTCAAGCTGCCGCTCGGTCTGGTCGGCGGATCGAGGCGAGTGGACCTGACCGACTCGGTCCAGAACGAATGGGTGTGTGCCCAGATCGTGTCCGAGCTGGGCCTTCCGGTGGCGCGGACCGGGATGGCAACGTTTGGAGAGCAGCCGGTGCTCGTGGTCGAACGCTTCGACCGCGAGTGGATGGATGGCGGGCGCTGGATCGCACGCCTGCCGCAAGAAGACTTCTGCCAGGCACTGGGTGTGCCGCCGTCTCTGAAGTACGAGGCCGATGGCGGCCCAGGCATGGCCACGTGCCTGCGACTGCTGAGCGCAAGTGCGGATGCTGAGCAGGACACGGTCGCCTTCCAGCTCACGCAGCTCGCGCTCTGGCTATTGGCCGGCACGGATGGCCATGCCAAGAATTACTCCATCTTCCTGCGCGCGGGCGACAGCTACGTCATGACTCCGCTGTACGACATCCTGTCACTGTGGCCTTACTTCGGCGACGGGCCGAACCAGTTCAGGCGCAAGAAGGCAGCGCTCGCCATGGCGCTGCGCTCGAAGAGCGCCCACAAAGCACTCGACGCCATCCAGACCAGGCACTGGTACCAGTTGGCAATGAAGCACGGAGGGCCGCGGGTCTTTCAAGCCATGCTCGACTTGGTCGACCGTGTGCAACCTGCGCTCGCGGCCGTGCAGGCGCAGCTGCCCACCGGCTTCCCCGCCAGAACATGGGAGGCGATTTCCAAGGGCATGAGATCGGAAGCGGATCGCTTTCGCCGCGGCGTCGAACACTTGCAGCCCGAATAGCCCACGCGCTTCGCCGACCCACCTGTCGGTTTGCATTGCGCACCATGGGGCGTGCGCTTGGATGGTCAACGCGCCGAGTCCGGCGCAACGCAGGGTTCGCCGCATGCGTTGCGTCGGATCAATTCCGGCGGGTCGGTGACCGGCGCTGCTTTGCAGCGCAACCTTCGTTTGCAAAGTTCACCAGCCATGTCTCTGCGCCGCAGCATCGACATCATCCCCACCCATCGCTGGTGCATCGAACGCAGCGTCTGATCACAGCCCGTGGTGGCTGGCGTTCACCGGCTTCGTCGGTGCGGCAATGGTGTGGTTTGCGATGATGGGCTTCTGCATCAAGGCCAATGGCTTGTACTGGATGGGTGCCGAGCCGCATCTGGCAACGCTGGCGGTGCGGCCCGATTCGAAGGTCGTTTGAATTGCCTGGCGCGACCTTGGGCCGCGACCAAGTGACTGGTCCAACTTCCTTGCAAAATCCAAAGAAGGCACGGTGAAAGAATCTATCCTCCCGACCACTGGCACACTGCCGCCACAGGAGGCATCAAATGCTCACTCATCTGCACATCAAGAATTTCAAAGCGTGGGCTGACACCAGTGGATTTCGGCTCGCCCCGCTGACGGTGCTCTTCGGGACCAACAGCTCGGGAAAGTCCAGTGTGGGGCACTTGCTGCTCGCGTTGAAACAGACCGTGCTATCCACCGACCGCAAGCGGGCTTTGCATCTGGGCGACACCAATAGCCTGATCGACCTAGGCACGTTTGCCGATTGCTTGCACGGTCACGACTTGGGCAAGACGTTGGAGTTTCAACTCCGCTGGCGTGTGCCGGGGAGCATGACGGTTCGCAACGCGTTGGACCGAACGAAGAGCTTCACGGGTGACGAGCTGGAGCTCGTCGCGCAACTGGTCGCCAACAAGGCGCAGCAGCCCGAGACTGCTGAGTTTCGCTACACCTTGCTGCAAAAGGATGCGAAGGCACTGGAAGTAGTACACACCCGAAAGGCCAGCGGAGGCGACCTGAAGTGTGAGCCTTTGCGTCTGGTTTACGCACAGGGCCGCAAGTGGCCAGCAGAGGCGCCGGAGAAGTTTTATCGCTTCACCGACCGCACGTTGCTGCGCTACCAGAACGCCGACTTTCTGGCTGAGTTTGCACTCGAGACCGAGCGACTCTTCAACCAGTTCTACTACCTCGGGCCGCTTCGCAGCCACCCCAAGCGCGTATATCAATGGTCGGGCGATACCCCGCCGGATGTGGGCCCACAGGGCGAGTCAGCAGTGGCCGCGCTTCTATCGGCAAAACAGGACGGGCGAACCCTCAGCCGCGGGCGAAAGCAACACAAGCAGCCGTTTGACACATTCATCGCTGAGTGGCTGAAACAAATGGGCGTGATTGCGGATTTCGACGTGAAGCCTGTCGCCAAGGGTCGCAAAGAATACGAGGTGCTGGTGCGCACCCACGCAGGGTCAGCGCAAGTAAAGCTAACGGATGTTGGGTTCGGCCTCTCGCAGGTGCTACCTGCCGTGGTGCAGGCCTTTTACGCGCCTTCCGACTCGGTGGTATGGATGGAACAGCCCGAAATTCACCTGCACCCGCAGGTTCAGTCCAATCTTGCCGATGTCTTCATTTGTGCGGTTCAAGCCTGGGAAGGTGGCAATCCGCGTGGCACACAACTCATCGTCGAAAGCCACTCCGAGCATTTTCTGACTCGGTTGCAGCGCCGGGTTGCGGAGGGAAGCATCAGCAAGGAAGACGTTGCCGTTCATTTCGTCAGCCGCACCGGCCCGCAGGCACGGCTCGAGCCATTGGTGCTGAACGATAACGGCGAGGCCGAGAACTGGCCAGACAACTTCTTCGGCGACGAGATGGCCGACGTTGCGGCGCGAGTGCGTGCGGTGATGGAGCGCCGTCGCAAGGCACCGGCATCGACTGCCGGGGCCAAATGATGCGTGCAGTGGTGGACACCAACGTCGTCCTTGTCGCCAACGGCTCGCACGCGGATGTGTCGCCAGATTGCGTGGACGCTTGCATCGATCGACTCGAGACGTTGATGAAGAACGGTCGCGTCGTCATCGACGACGCTTACAGAATTCTTGGCGAATACCAAAACAAGACCTCGCCCATGAAGAACAAGGGGCCAGGTGATGCGTTCGTTCGATGGCTGCTCAGGAACAGCGCGAACACTCGTCATGTGGAGCAAGTGGCGTTGACGGAGCCAGCAGAAAACGTCTTCAACGAGTTTCCTGATGCGGCTTTGCAGGCCACGATTGATCCACCAGACCGCAAGTTTCTGGCGGCAGCTGCCGCGCATCCAAGCCGGCCTCCCGTGTGGCAGGCAACGGACAGCAAGTGGCTGAACTGGTGGCAGCCGCTGAAAGCAGCCGGCGTCTCTGTC
This sequence comes from Burkholderiales bacterium, assembly GCA_022758925.1. Lineage (GTDB taxonomy): Bacteria > Pseudomonadota > Gammaproteobacteria > Burkholderiales > Burkholderiaceae_C > JAEMQF01. Next base: position 11,011 of record JAEMQF010000059.1, read on the forward strand.
GAGTTTCTCTGCCCCGACGATGTTTGCCGGTTCTATGCAAGGAAGTTTCCTGGTCAGGCCATACCTCCTCTGCCATGACCCAAAGTTTCTTCCGATTTCCGCATACGCCGCACCTGGCTTGGCTGGGCAACGGCACACCGCGAGACGACAAAGTGCTTTCGCCCTTTGAGGCAAATGCCTTGCTCGCCGGTGACGTGGTGGTGGAGGAAAAGGTCGATGGAGCAAACCTTGGATTCTCGCTCGGCGCGCCAGGGCAACTGCGCGCCCAGAACCGAGGCCATTTTCTGAAGTCACCGCACGGCGGGCAGTTCGCGCGGCTTTCGCAGTGGATGGCCATGCATGGCGACGGGCTTGCAGCGCACCTGATGCCCAGTTGGGTCGCCTTCGGGGAGTGGTGCGCGGCGCGCCACTCGCTGACATACGACCGGCTGCCCGATTGGTGGCTCATGTTCGACCTTTACGACGACCAAAATCGGACTTTCCAGTCGACCACCTGTCGCAACGCGTTCGCGAAGGACGTCGGCATATCGACGGTGGCCGAGGTGTTCCGCGGCCGAGCGACACTACGCTCGCTCGAACGACTGCTGATGGACACCGCAAGCCGGTATCGCACCGGCCCGATAGAAGGGATCGTCGTTCGCAGCGAACACTCGACAAGTTTGCGCGCGAGGGCGAAGCTGGTGCGTCCAGACTTCGCGCAGGCCATTGGACAGCACTGGCGAAGTCGGCGCATTGAATGGAACCGCCTGGATCTGTCGCCAGCCAATCCGTCAAGCCAGGGAGCGCATGGTTGAAAGCCAAAGGCACCTCGTTCCGCCGGATCATGGGTCAACGGGCCGAGTCCGGCGCAGCGCAGGGTTCGCTGAGTTCGTTGCGTCGGATCAATGCCGGCGGGTCGGTGACCGGGCATGCTTCGCAGCACAGCCCTCGTTTGCAAAGGTCGGCAGTCATGTCTTCGCGCCGCGGCATCTACATCGTCCCCACCCATCGTTGGTACATCGAACGCAGCGTCTGGCTGATCGCCGGCGTCGTGCTGCTGGCCGCAACCGGCTTGGCTGCGCTGCATCACGCGCTCTGGGTGCTGGCGGTGGTGGCCACTGGCGTGGTGTAGATCTCGGTCGACTACAAATCATTAAAAAAAAAAGGCAATGTGCTGGCCCGGCTCGGGTTTGCGCCGATGCTGGCCCGGCCCGATTGGGCGCCGGGGCGCTGGTACTTCATGCAGACCGACCGTTGGTATCTCGAACGCCGCATCTACCTGGCGGTGGGAATCAACCTGTGCCTGGCCTCGGCCGTGTCGCTGCTTCACAGCCCCTGGTGGCTGGCGTTCACCGGCTTCGGCGGCGCGGCCATGGTCTGGTTTGCGATGACGGGTTTTTGCATCATGGCCAATGGCTTGTACTGGATCGGCGCCGAGCCGCGCCTGGCACCG
>JAEMQF010000400.1 GCA_022758925.1 Burkholderiales bacterium
ACTCGTCGTTGCCGGCTCCTTGTGTGGCACGCCACACGGCGTCGCCGACGCCTAGATTGGCGCCGCAATTCGCCCCGGCGCGGGTACGACCCAAAGCCCGACAGGCTCCTGGATTGGCGCCACAATTCGCCCCGGCGCGGGCCCGACCCAAAGCCCGACAGGCTCCTGGAGTATCGGCTTCGCGACCCGGGCTGCGTGCGCGCAGGCAGAGTCGCAATTGACGTATACGTCAATTGGCAGTGTAGCGCCGCACGCTTCGACGGCCCGGGCGGCGAGCCGGATCTGCGCCGCTGCGCCGCCAAAGGGCACCGGTTCGAGGGGGCGACCCCGGGGCAGCCCTCTTTGACGGCACAATTCCCGTCGATGCGCGTCGGTGCCCGCCCGGCTGGTCGCGCTGATGCACTCTCGATGCGCAGTGGAGACAAGCTTGAACACCGCCCTGATTGCGGTCAAGACCCCTGAAGGTCTGGCCGAATTGAACACGCGTCAGCGGCGCCTGAGCCAGCGCCACAGAACCTTGCTTCACCTCGCCGACGGCAAGCGCAGCGAGGCCCAGTGGCGCAGCATGGGCGGCCAGGCGGGAATTCCAGATTCGTGTTTCAACGAGCTGTTGGCGCTTGGCCTGGTCGAGCTTCAGGCCGCCGTTGTGCCGGCGCGCAGCGCTGTCGCGCCGGTCCGAAAGCAAGCCCCGCTCGCTGCACCTGACGCCGATTGGCGCGCCGGCGCCGCGCCGGACTCCGAATTGCCGGCGCTGGGCACCTTGCCACCGGCGAGCGCCTTTCTTGATTCCGTGACGGGCAGCCCGGTGTCTGCCGGACCGTGGTTCCAGACCGATCCCGCGCAGCAACATGCCCCAGATGACGCGCTCGAGCGTGCGCGCGAAATCGTGCTGCGCGCGCTGCGTCACGAAGCGCCCCTGGCGGGCTTGCTCACCTCGCTGCGCCTGCGGCGCGCACGCTCGCATGAAGACCTGCACCGGCTGATTGATCAAATCGAGGCGCGTGCCGACCAAACTCGACGCAGCTTCACTACCAGCCTGGCGCTGCAACAGGCGCGCACCCTGCTCGGCGACCCACGTGGCTTGACCCGGACCTCACGCTGAGCGCCGTCACCCGGGGTCAAGCATGGGTTTCCTGGCGATCGACATCGGCAATACACGGCTCAAGTGGGCCCTGTACGAACAAGCCCGCAGCGGCGCCGCGCTGCAGGCGCACGGTGCAGTGTTTCTCGAAACCATCGACAGCCTGGCCGAGGCCGAGTGGCGCGACCTGCCTGCGCCGTCGTCGATGCTGGGCTGCGTCGTCGCCGGCGACGGCGTGAAGCGCCGCGTTGAAGAACAACTCGAACTGTGGGAGATCGAACCGCGCTGGGTGGTCTCTTCGGCGCAGGCCTGTGGCGTGATCAACGGCTACGACCATCCGGTGCGCCTGGGCGTGGACCGCTGGGTCGCATTGATCGGCGCGCGTCACCATGTGCTGGCCAGGGGCGCGCCGCGTCCGGTGCTGGTGGTCATGGTTGGAACCGCGGTGACGGTGGACGCGCTTGATGCGACAGGCCGCTTCCTCGGGGGCCTGATCCTGCCCGGCTTCGGCCTGATGCTGCGCGCACTGGAGATGGGCACCGCGGGCCTGAAGGCCCCGACCGGCGAAGCCGTCGACTTCCCGACGAACACGAGCGACGCGTTGATGAGCGGCGGCGCCGATGCCCTGGCCGGTGGCGTGGAGCGCATGTACCGCAAACTCCGCAGCCGTACCGGCCAGACGCCGCTGGTTCTGATGTCGGGCGGCGCGGCGGTGAAATTGGCGCCGATCACCGAGCTCGAACTGGAAGTGGTCGAGACGCTGATCTTCGACGGCCTGCTCCAGCTGGAGGCGGCGCGCCTGGCGGGGTGACCCTGGAAACCGCAGTTGGGGGCGCCCGCGCAGCCCTCAGAGAATGTAGCGCGACAAGTCCTCGTTGCGGGCGAGTTCGGCGAGCTTCGCGTTCACCGCCGCGGCGTCCAGCGTCACGCTCTGGCCCGCCAGATTCGGCGCGTTGAAACTGACCTCGTCGAGCAGCCGCTCCATCACCGTCGCGAGGCGCCGCGCGCCGATGTTTTCGGTGTTCTCGTTGACGTCGAAGGCAATTTGCGCCAGGCGCCGGATCGCGTCGGGCTGAAGGATCAGCGTCACGCCTTCGGTGGCGAGCAAGGCCTGGTACTGTTTGACGAGGCTGGCGTCGGTTTGCGTCAGGATCGCTTCGAAATCGTCGACGCTGAGCGATCCGAGTTCGACGCGGATCGGAAACCGCCCCTGCAACTCGGGAATCAGGTCGCTCGGCTTGCTGAGATGAAACGCTCCCGAGGCGATGAACAGGATGTGGTCGGTCCGCACCATGCCGTGTTTCGTGTTCACGCTCGTGCCCTCCACCAGCGGCAGCAGGTCGCGCTGCACGCCTTGGCGCGAGACCTCGACACCGTGGCCGTCGCCGCGCGACGTGACCTTGTCGATTTCGTCGATGAAGACGATCCCATTCTGCTCGGCGTTGAGCAGCGCCGCGCGCTTGATGTCGTCATCGTTGATGAGCTTCACGGCCTCTTCGTCGACGAGCAACTTGAGTGCTTCGACGATGCTGACTTTGCGTGTCTTGCGCCGGGCCTGCCCCAGATTCGCGAACATGCCCTTGAGCTGCTCGGCCATGTCTTCCATGCCGGCCGGCCCCATGATTTCGAGGGACGGCTTGGGGTCGGCGACGTCGATCTCGATCTCCTTGTCGGCCAGCAGGCCCTCGCGCAGGCGTTTGCGCATCACCTGGCGCGCCACGTTGTCGGCGCCGCTTTGCCCGAGTCCGAAGTCGCCGCTCTGGCGCGCCGGCGGCACCAGGATGTCGAGAACGCGCTCTTCGGCGGCGTCTTCGGCGCGGCTGCGCTGGCGCTTCATCTGCGTCTCGCGCTCTTGCTTCACCGCCATGTCCACCAGGTCGCGCACGATCGAGTCGACGTCTTTGCCGACGTAACCGACTTCGGTGAACTTGGTCGCCTCGACCTTGATGAACGGCGCGTCGACCAGGCGCGCCAGGCGCCGCGCGATCTCCGTCTTGCCGACGCCCGTGGGGCCGATCATCAGGATGTTCTTCGGCGTGATCTCGGCGCGCATCGCGCCCGGCACCTGCTGGCGTCGCCAACGGTTGCGCAGCGCGATGGCCACCGCACGCTTGGCATCGGACTGGCCGACGATGTGGCGGTCCAGCTCCGTGACAATCTCCTGCGGCGTCAATGCAACCCCTCGTCCGACGCAAATGTCAGCCGGTGCTCGATGTCGACGAATGCGGGTGCTCTCATTCCAACGTCTCGATGTTGTGCTGCTGGTTCGTGTAGATGCACAGATCGCCCGCGATCTCGAGCGAGCGCTTCACGATGTCGCGCGCTGTCATCTCGGTGTGGTTGTGCAATGCACGCGCCGCCGCCTGGGCGTAGGCGCCGCCCGAGCCGATGGCGACGATGCCATACTCGGGTTCGAGCACGTCGCCGCTGCCGGTGATGATGAGCGAGGCCTCGCGGTCGGCCACCGCGAGCATGGCCTCCAGGCGGCGCAGCACCCGATCGGTGCGCCAGTCTTTGGTGAGCTCGATCGCTGCCCGCACCAGGTGGCCCTGGTGCTTTTCGAGTTTCGCCTCGAAACGCTCGAACAGCGTGAAGGCGTCGGCGGTGGCCCCGGCGAAACCCGCCAGCACCTGATCGCGGTAGAGCTTGCGCACCTTGCGCGCGCTCGCCTTGACGATCACGTTGCCGAGCGTCACCTGGCCGTCACCGCCCAGGGCCACACTTCGTCCGCGACGAGCGCTCAGAATCGTGGTGGCGTGAAAGGTGTCCATGCGGATGGGTTGCGCGGCGCGGCGGGTGAGTGAGCCGGGGCCATGGCCCGGGGCCACGGTTTCAGTTGGTGCGCACCTTGACCTTGGCGTGTCCGTTGATGCCCATCGCGCCGAAGAACAGCGCCACCAGCCGGTGCGCCTCGAGAAAACTGACGCTGCGGTTCTCGGTGCGACGCGTCATCACCCAGTTGAGCAAGGCGCCGGCGGCGACAAAGTCGACTCGAATCAGATTCGAGCATGACAGTTTGATCTGCGCGGCGCTCTTGATGTCGGCATCCAGCTTCTTCAGGGTCGGTGCGATGTCGCCGACCAGCTGCCCCGACAGTTCGACCGCGGCGACCTGCACCGACACCGGATCGTCGAGCGTCAGCGACTCGACAAAAGACGTCGACACCTCGCCGATCAGCGACAGCGATGGCGGCGTTGCCGACACCTTGGAACCTCGAATCAGCGCCAGGCACGCGGCGCGTTCCCACGACGGCGGCGAAACCTCGTAGGTGACGCAGTAGTCGATGGCGGTTTCGTCGAACTGGTCGGGCCGGTTCGCCATGCGCAGCGCGTCCAGGCGCAGGCGCCAGAACGCGGGGTCTGCGTCACGCACACCGGTGGGCGACGCGTCGTGCAGCACCGTGAACAAATGTTCTCCGCTGAGCCAGTGCATTTCCAGCTTCTGCGGGATCCACTTGCGGAACAATTCACTCATCCGCGCGCAGGCCTCGACGTCGATGCTTTGCAGCGCGATCCAGTCGAAAACCCAGGGCTGCGGCATCTGCAGGGTCTGCGATGACAGCTTTGCAACGACCTCGGCGTCGACGACGGCCGGGCATACCCAGCCGACCTGCCCCGCTACGGGTGAACCCTTGCGCGGCTCGTTGGCCGCCGCGTCGGCAACCTGCTTTGGCATCGAGAACCACTGCGGCGATGACCAGCCGAACTGCTGCGCGTAGTCCAACGCCAGGTCTTCGAACTTTTGCTGCTCGCCGGTGGCGCGGTACAGGTCGAACAGGACCAGCCAGGTTTCGGCGTTGTCGGCGCGCGCACCGCCGGGGCCGATGAGCCCGGCAAGGGCGTTTTCACATTGCTCGAAATCGGCGTTGGCAAAGGCGATCACGGCCTCGTCCAGGTCCGGGTCATGCGTGACTTCGCTCGCTTCAGCCGCAAACGGCTTCGCCATCGCCTGCGTCGCAACATTCAACTTTAGCGGCTGCGCTGCCGGACCGGGCGCAATGTTCGCCGCCGCCGGTTCAGCCCCGGGCCCCGGGTTCCATTCGGCCGTCTTCGCCAGCGCCTGGACTGCTGGCGCACGCGCCGCCGTGCCCGCCACCGGCATGTGGAAGGGTCGTGTCGGGTTGATCGGCAAATCGTTGAGTCGCGGCGGCGACCCCGAGTAGCCGTCGCCGACCATTTGCAGCTCGATCTGGTCGATCTTTGCCTTCACGCCCCGGTAGGCCCTGACGTTTTCGGATGGGCGAACTTCGGAGTCATCGTTGCGTGAATTCGCCGCCAGCGCGGCGAGTTGGTCACCGCTGAGACCATCGCGGCGCACCTGGCGCAACATGTCGAGGTCGCGCTTGCGAACGAAGTCGTTGCGGCGCTTGCGCTCGATCATCGACTTCAACTCCGACTTGGCGCTGTCGGTTTCGTCCGCGCCTTCGAAGCGCGACGTCAACTCGGCCCATTCCGTGTACGGATTGGCCACGAACATCACCATCTTGCGAAAGAAGCTCGGGCTGTCCTTGGGGTCCGCCATGGGTGTGGTCCGGATTCGACTCTTTGGGAATCAAACGCCGAAGATTCGGACGCGGACTGCCGCGACCCCGCACGCTGAACCGGCCGTTGCGGGCGCAAGCGGTTGAGGCTTGCGCGTCGCGCGGCGCTCAGTCACCGAACATCTTCTGCTTGAGTTCACGCCGTTGCTGCGCCTCCAGGGACAGTGTAGCGGTCGGTCTCGCGATCAAACGCCCCAAGCCGATGGGTTCGCCTGTTTCATCACAGAAACCGTACTCTCCAGCCTCAATCCGCGAGAGTGACTGGGTGATCTTCTTGAGCAACTTGCGCTCGCGATCCCGGGTTCGCAACTCCAGCGCATGCTCTTCCTCGATCGTCGCCCGATCCGCCGGATCGGGAACGATCGAAGTGTCTTCGCGCAGGTGTTCCGTGGTTTCGCCTGCGTTGCTGAGCAAACTGTCTTTCAGTGCCTGCAGCGTGCAACGGAAGAACTCCAACTGCTTGTCGTTCATGTACTCCGATTCCGGCATCGCCAGGATCTCGGCTTCCGTCATGTCCCGACCCGACTTGGTTTTCCAGGCGTCGGCCAGCCTCGGATCGGCGACGTGCACGCGCCGCGGCGTGTCCAACTCGACTTTGGCCATCTGCCGGGTCGGCGGCCGAGGCGGTGCAAACCGGTCCGCGAAGCGCGACGTCGGCAGCGGCAACGGTGCCTGTGCCGGAGCGGCGTTTGCCCTGGCTGCCGCACGGCTCGACATGGCACGCTTTACAGGCGCGGGCGCAACCCCGCCGACGGCGGGCGTGCCTGCGGCAACCTGGGGCACCTTTCCGGTCGTCTTGGCAGCCCCGGGTTTCGCTGGCGCCGGGACGGCCGCAGTGAGCTTCGTTTTCGGCT
>JAEMQF010000319.1 GCA_022758925.1 Burkholderiales bacterium
GCTCGCTCCGCACCGGCTGCCCCATGTCGTGGGCGATGTGAACATTCATGAAGTGTGCGAACGGGTGCGCTCGCTGATCCTGGCCGAATACCCGCAGGGCCTGGAGGTGCGGCGCGACTACGACGTGTCGATTCCCGAATTTCGCGGCGACCGCGAGCAGCTGATCCAGGCGCTGTTGAACATCGCGCAAAACGCCGCCCAGGCTCTCGTCGAGCGAATTGCCTGCGGCGACGCCAGGATCACCTTGAGCTCGCGCATCGCGCGCCAGGTGACGCTGGGCAAGCAACGCTATCGTCTGGCATTGGAATTGCATGTTCGAGACAACGGTGGCGGCGTACCGCAGGCGCTGCGAGAGCGAATCTTCTATCCGCTGGTCACGGGGCGTGACGGCGGGTCGGGCCTGGGGCTGACGCTGGCGCAGACCTTCGTTCAGCAGCACCATGGCAGCTTGGAATTCGAAAGCGAGCCCGGCAATACGGTCTTCAAGATACTGATCCCTCTGCCCTGAACCGCAAGCCGCCGACGGCTGGCGGAACCGGGTGTCCAACCCGCAGTCCCCGCATGAAACCCATCTGGATCGCCGACGACGACCAATCCATCCGCTTCGTGCTGGAGCGTGCCCTGGCACGCGAAAGTCTTGCGGTGCGCAGCTTCAGCAATGCGCGCGACGTGCTGGCCGCGCTCGAATCCGAACAGCCGCAAGTGCTGGTGTCGGACATTCGCATGCCCGGAGGCTCGGGCATCGACTTGTTGTCTCGCGTCAAGCTCAAGCACCCGGGCCTGCCGGTCATCATCATGACCGCGTATTCCGACCTCGACAGCGCGGTCGGCGCGTTTCAAAGCGGCGCCTTCGAATACCTGCCCAAGCCATTCGACGTTCCCAAGGCAGTCGAGCTGATCCGGCGCGCGCTTGACGAAAGCCTGCGCGAACCGTTGCGCGACGAAGGCTCGGCCCAGGTGCCCGAAATGCTGGGGCAGGCCAGGGCGATGCAAGACGTGTTTCGCGCGATCGGGCGCTTGCGTCAGAGCACCGTCACCGTGCTCATCACCGGCGAGTCGGGTTCCGGCAAGGAACTCGTCGCGAAAGCGTTGCACCGGCACAGCCCGCGCGGCGAAGCCGGCAGCAATGGGCCTTTCGTCGCGATCAACACGGCAGCGATTCCGAAAGACCTGCTTGAATCGGAACTGTTCGGCCATGAACGGGGCGCGTTCACCGGAGCCCAGTCGACGCGTCGCGGGCGCTTCGAGCAGGCCGACGGCGGGACCCTGTTTCTCGATGAGATCGGCGACATGCCCTTCGACCTGCAGACGCGGCTTCTGCGCGTGCTGTCCGACGGCCAGTTCTATCGCGTCGGCGGCCACAACCCGATGCGCAGCAACGTGCGTGTGATCGCCGCGACGCATCAAGATCTGGAGCAGCGAGTGCGCGCCGGCTCGTTCCGCGAAGACCTGTTCCACCGCCTGAACGTGATCCGGCTGCGCCTGCCGGCGCTTCGGGAGCGCCGCGAAGACATCCCGATGTTGGCCAAGTTCTTCCTGCAGAAGAGCGCCAAAGACCTGGGTGTGGATACAAAACAGTTCAGCGATGCCGCGCTGACGCGACTGACGCAGTTCGACTATCCGGGCAATGTGCGCCAGCTCGAGAACATTTGCCATTGGTTGATGGTGATGGCACCGTCGCAACGCATCGACGCAGGCGATCTTCCGCCCGAGTTGCAGCGGTTCAATCCGCCGGCTGAGGCCCCTGTCGCCGCAGGCGTTGAAGCCGCGGGTGTCGCGGCCAGCGCGAGCGCTGATTTGCCCGGCTCGCCAGCAGTGGCGCCATCGGCGCAAGCCAGCGCCGCGCCGCTGCAGGCCGCGCTCCCGACACATTGGCTCGTCGGTTTTGAAGACGAAGCCCGCGCATTGCTGCTTTCCGGGGCAGCCGATACCTGGGATGAGTTGACGCACAAGGTCGAAGCACGGCTGATTCAGACGGCGCTTGAGATCACGCGTGGACGCCGCATCGAAGCCGCGCAGCGCCTGGGCATCGGGCGCAACACGATCTCCCGGAAAATTCAGGAGCTCGGGCTCAAAGCCTGAGGGTCGAGTTCGAGCCACACCGGGGCGTGATCGCTGGGGCGTTCGTTCTTGCGTGTCAGCTTGTCGATCGTGCACGAGGCGACGCTCGAGCGCAAAGCGCCGCTCACCAGAATATGGTCGATCCGAAGCCCCTGGTTCTTGCGAAACGCGAGGTTGCGGTAGTCCCACCAGCTCCAACTCTTGGGTGGCTGCTCGAACAGACGAAACCCATCGTGCAGGCCCAGGCTGAGCAGACGTGCGAACTGGGCGCGCTCGCGGTCTGTGCAGTGAATTTGGCCGGCCAGGGCCACGGGGTCGTAAACATCGCGGTCTTCCGGAGCAATGTTGAAGTCACCGAGCAGCGCCAGCTTCGGGTGGTCTGCGCATTCGAGCTTGAGCCAGTCATGCAAGGCGTCGAGCCAGCGCATCTTGTAGCTGAATTTCTCGCTTTCGGGCGCCTCGCCGTTGGGCATGTAGGCGCCGATCACGCGCACTCCAGATACCGTGCCGGTGATGACGCGGGCTGACGCATCGTCAAACCCCGGAATGTTTTTCACCACGTCGCTCGCCGCTTCGCGCGTCAGCAAGGCCACGCCGTTGTAGGTTTTCTGACCGAAGAACTGAGCGCGATAGCCTATCGACGCAATCTCGGCGAGCGGAAACTTTTCATCGATCAATTTGGTTTCCTGCAGGCAAAGCGCGTCCGGATTGTGCGCAGCCAGCCAGGCCAGCACTTGCGGCAGGCGAACCGTGAGTGAGTTGACGTTCCAGGTGGCGAGTTTCATGTGCGTTGCCGGATGTCATTCTGCACCGCGGTTACCTGGCGTTGCGTGATCCATTTGAAGTTGGTCGAGCGCCAGGCCGAAAACGTGAGTACGGCTGCAATCGAATCATGCACCGGAAGATTGCAAGGGTCTTGTCATGTCCCTCTCTCCAAGTTCGTTGGCGCTCTTCAGCCAGGTCGGCCCGGCGCCGTCAGGCGTTGCGGCGGCGCCGGCTGCTCCCGCGGTGAATGACAACAGAGGTGCGACCACCCATTCTGGTGAGGCGTACGGACGCGACCCCGGTCGGCGCAATGTGCTGTATGAAGCGATGCTGGTGGCACTGGAGAAAATGGGGCTGACCGTGGCCCCGCGGCGACCGGCGACAACGGGCTTGACGGCGCCGACTGTCGGCACGGTTCCAGTGCCGATTCAGGTCCCCGCGACGGCTGCTGCTGCGGATCCAGCCGTGACGACACACATGACCCCAGCAAACGCCGGCACCACGGTTGTCTCTGCCGGGCCTCGCGCACCGGCCCCGAGCGCGGAAGACATCGTATTTTCGTTCACCCATGCGTTGTGGCAGGAGCTGCGGGCCGGCGATGCCGACCGTTCGCGCAGCGAGCCGCGCCAGAACGACGATCACGGTGCCCATGATGGACCTCGGCGCGACGACCAGGGTTACGGCATGTCGCGTGGCTACTCCGGGCTTGTGACACGCCTGGAAGCGCTCGCAGTTCGTCTGGATGCAAGCACCGTCGGAAACAGTCCGTCGCCTGTGATTGCCGACCTTGGTGCGGCGTCGGCTTCGCAGCAGATGCCGCCTCCGGTCGTCCAGACCAACAAACCCGCGCCGGCCAAGATACCAAGCCCGAGCCCGGCGCAACCAGAAAGTCCACTGGGCCAAGCGTTCGAGGCCTTGATGCGCGTGCTGCGTTCACTCGATCCGAACCCATCGCCGGCCGAAGCCGCGGCACCGAGTTTGGCCAGTTTCCTGAACAGCTTGGCGCAGGGTCTGGGCGCGCACCGCACGACGCCGATGGTCTCGGGCACCGGTGTTGTGATCAACATCAGTGCCTAGAAGCCTGCTTCCAAGTTCAGATATGGAAAAAGGCCAGTCCACCCAGGACTGTGCCAATCGCGCTCATGGCGTAGACGCCATACTGCAAACCCCTGCTCTTCGTGAGCAGCGCGATTGCGGCCATTGCAATCGCAATCTGCAATGCCGTGGTCGCCTGGGCCCAGCGGTGGTGTTGGTGAATCTGCTCGTCGCTGCGTTTGTCCCAGTCGGTTGATTCGTCTTCGAATTTCTTCGCCACGACCATGATCTCGGCCTTCTCGGTCTTGTAGCGTTTCACTTCTTCAACGTAGAACGCCTTGCGCGAGTCCGGAGCGAGTTCTACTGCGAGTTCTGCAAGGTTTTGCTTGCTGCTCTTGGCCTGGTAGTAGTTCCATTGGTTCGATGCCTCGGTCTTCTTGATCGCTGCGTTGTTCTTGAACAGGCCGGCATTCGCCTGGGTTGCACCCCCCTGATAGGAAAACAGGGCGCCGACAGTCGCGATGACTGCCGTCGCCATCGCCAGCCTTCCGGCAAAGCCTTCCGGCTCGTGTTGCGCAGCATGTTCGAGTTCATGATCGTGCGGGCCGTGCACGTGAAAACCATCTCCTGACATCTCACTCTCCTTGTTTTCTTGCGTAGGTGACGAAACTGAACTTCAGGCCGCGACTGTCGGTGCCGGCCTCGCGCGCCGTTTCTTCAAACTTGCTCCTGTCCCACGGCGGGAAGAA
>JAEMQF010000280.1 GCA_022758925.1 Burkholderiales bacterium
ACGCAAGTACATGTGCCCAAGCGTAGGCAGCATCGCCGAGAAAAAGCAAGAGCCCTGCGGCGATCCGTGTATCTAGGCACTTGGCGCCGACCGACCCCTCTCACCCTCGCCAAATCAACAACTTACGCAACCTCGACGCGCCAGAACCGGGTCCCTGTGCCTCGGAACTGTCAAAGTCAGGTCTGAGGCGGCGCTTCGATTGAAGCTTGAATGGGGGGACAGTCCATGACCACGCGCTGGAAAGTCGTGCGTACCGACCGCGAACTCGAGCTCACGCGGGTGGACGCGCGGCTGCGCGAGCTTGGCGCCGAAGTGACGTTGCTGCACGACGCCACGCCCGAGGACGAACTGCTGCGGCAGCTGGCCGATGCCGACCTGCTGCTGATGTGCTACGCACGCATCACGCGCCGCGCGATCGAGGCCGCGCCGCGCTTGAGGGGCATCGTCAAGTACGGCGTGGGCATCGATGCGATCGACATCGACGCCGCGCGCGAGCACGGCATTGCCGTCGTCAACGTGCCGCAGTACGCCGAGGAAACCGTCGCCGAAGGCGCCTTCGGCTTGCTGCTGGCGCTGTTCAAGCGCTTCAAGCCGATCCAGCGCGCGATGGAAGTGCAAGGCTGGGCCTGGCCCGAGCCGCGCTGGTTGGGCAATGACCTGGCGGGCAAGGTGCTCGGCATCGTCGGCCTGGGCCGTATCGGCCGCAACATGGCGCGCATGGCCGCGGCGTTTCGGATGCAGGTGCTGGCCTATGACCCTGGGCTGACACGGGCCGACATGCCGCCGGGGGTGACGCTGTGCGAAGGGCTCGACGCCATGCTCGCGGCCTGCGACGCGGTGTCGATCCACGCCGTGCTCAACCCGCAGACGCGGCACCTCATCGATGCCTCGCGCCTGGCATGCATGAAGCCTTCGGCGTTCCTCGTCAATGTCTCGCGCGGCGAAATCGTCGACGAAGCGGCGCTGCTGGCGGCGCTGCAACAAGGGCGAATCGCCGGCGCGGCGCTCGACGTCTACGCCCAGGAGCCGCTGGCGCGGGCGGGCCATGCGCTGGGCGCGCTGTACGCGATGGACAACGTGATGCTCTGGCCGCACCTGACCTTCTACACCGAAGAGGCGATGCAACGCCTGGAACAGGAAACCCTCGAGCGTTGTGTCGAAGCGCTCGAAGGGCGACCGCTGACGGTGAAGTCGCACGACCCGCGGCTCAGAGCGCAAACGCGCGGGGTGCGCTTCGAGCCGTGAACTGCACGGCGCATCGGTGCTTGCCTTCCGATGCGCATTTGGCGTTTCGTATTTAGTTGACAATCTGCAAACCGCAATCTACGATTCCGGCGCTCGGCGCCACGTGGTGCCGACCAGGAGCGCACTTGTTGTCCGACACCCTGAAGCGACCCGCAGCGACCGCCACGATCGAAATGCTGCGCGAGAACTCGCTCGCCACGCTGGCGCAGCGTGAGCTCGCGCGGCAGATCATCTCGGGTGAAATCGCCGCCGGTACCAAGCTCAACGAGGCCGACATCGCCGGCGGGCTCGGGGTCTCGCGCGGGCCGGTGCGCGAGGCGTTTCGCGCGCTCGACGAGGCCGGGCTGGTGCGGGTCGAGAAAAACCGCGGCGTCTTCGTGCGCCAGGTCTCGCTGGCCGAGGCGAACGAGATCTACGAAGTGCGCGCCGTGCTCGAAGGACTGATCGGGCGCCTGGCCGCGAAGCGCATCGACGCCGAACAGGTCGAACAGCTGCGTGCGGTGGTGAAAAAGATGGCCGCGCACGACAAGACGCGCAAGGCCGAGTCGTACTTTCAGTTGAACGTCGAGTTCCACGAGCTGCTCGCGCGCGCGGCGCGAAACCAGGCGCTGCAGAACAACTACCGGCGCGTCGTCAACGAACTCGACCTGTACCGCCGCGAGACGATCGCGCGCAGCACCGACAACATTCCGGTCTCGACGCGCGAGCACGAGGCGATCGTGAACGCGGTGTCACAGGGCGACGAGAAACTCGCCGAACGCCTGATGATTGAACATGTGCTGCACAGCCGCGAGCGCCTGCACCATGCGCTGGCCAAACCGCCGGCGCGCGCCTGAGCACACCCCCGACCGCTGCGCTCAGCGCGGCCAGGTTGCGGCGGCACTCGAACCTGGCACCACTGCTTCCTCCTCCTCAACCCGACACTTGCCAATGAATCAAGCCAAAGAAGCGGTGAACGTGAACGGCATCTCCTATCGCTGGCCGTTGCGGCCGGTGGTGGTGGTGTGCATCGACGGTGGCGACCCGGCCTACCTGCAGCGCTTCGTGAACGACGGCTCCACGCCGAACATCGCGCGCTTCATCCGCGAAGGCTTCGGCACCGTGGTCGACGGCTCGATGCCGTCGTTCACCTGCCCGAACAACATGTCGATCATCACCGGCATGCCCAGCTCCAGGCACGGCATCTCGGGCAACTTCTACCTCGACACCGCGACCTGGAAACCGGTGGTGATGACGGGCCCGGAGCTGCTGCGCGGCGACACCATCATCGCCAAGTTCGCCGACGCAGGTGCCAAGGTCGTGACCATCACCGCCAAGGACAAATTGCGCAAGCAGCTCGGCAAGGGCCTGGACATCTCGCAAGGCCACGTCTCGTTCTCGTCCGAATTCGTCGAGAAGTGCACGCTGGCCGAGCACGGCATCGAGAACGTGCTGCAGTTCGTCGACATGGAAAAGCCCGACATGTACTCGATGCAGCTCTCGCTTCTCGTGCTCGAGGCCGGTGTCAAGCTGCTCGAGCAGCGCCGGCCCGAACTGATGTACCTGTCGCTGACGGACTGGGTGCAGCACAAGTGGTCGCCGCAAGAGCCCGACGCGCGCTATTTCTACCAAGAACTCGACGCCTGTTTCGGGCGCCTGGCCGGACTCGACGCGACGCTTGCGCTGATTGCGGACCATGGCATGAACGACAAGAGCAACGCCGCCGGCGAACCCAACGTGATCTGGCTGCAGGACATCCTCGACGCCGAATTCGGCAAGGATCAGACGACCGTGATCTGCCCGATCACCGACGCCTTCGTCGCCCACCACGGCGCCTTGGGCGGCTTCGTGCGCGTCTGGTCGCGCGGCAAGGTGACGGATCGGCAGATCATCAATCACATCGGCGGCATCGGCGGCATCGAAATGGCGCTCGACAAGGCCACCGCATGTCGTCTGTTCGAGATGCCACCCGATCGCGAAGCCGACGTCGCGGTCGTGGCGCGCCAAGACACTTGCATCGGCTCGTCGGCTGCGAACCATGACCTGACGGGCCTGAAGGGCCACCGCCTGCGCACGCACGGCGGGGTGTCGGAAGCGAAGGTTCCCTTCATCGTGAACCAGCCTCTGAATCATGCCTACCAAATGAAGGCGGCGTGCAACGCCTTGAAGAGCTACCAGATCTTCGACTTCGCGATCAACGGCACGCTGTGAGCGGGCCGGGCCGCCGGAAGCGCTCTTGCTTGCGCTCGGCGGGCTGAGGCGGGGTACAAACAGACCCGTGCATCGCGCCGACCCCTTGCGCGAAGGCGCCTTGCTTCACTGGGAGACTGAGCGCGGGATGGCAGCACGCGGCCTGCCACTGCGTCGCTACCTGCCCGCACCAGGCGCTGCGGGCCCGCCCGCCCGCGGGCAGGCCGATGCCAGCATGGGCGGGAACTGGCGTGCTGCGGCCTGCGCATCGGTCAAGGTCTCGAGGAAGGCGACGAGGTCGGTGGTTTCCTGCGTAGACAAGGCCGCCGGCCGCGGGCCGCTGTGAGCTGCGTCGTCTTCGCCCAACAAACCGGTGCGAGCGTGATGCCCCACCGCCTCGAACAAGGTATCGACGCTGCCATCGTGCATGTAGGGCGCGGTGACCGCCACATTGCGCAACGGCGGCGTGCGGAACCGGTAGCGTGACGCAGTATCGCCCAGGGTGGACGATGGCGCGGCCAACGGCCTCGGCTTCAGATCGCTGAAGCGGCTGAACCGGTTGTAGGGGCTTTGACGCCATTCGGCCAGGCCCGCTTCACGGCCGGCGTCCGGTGCGCGGGCCGACACTTCGCTGCGCGGCGCCACGGGGTGAAACGCGCCGTCGCTGAAATTCGGCCCCGAATGACACGCAGCGCACCTTGCCTTGCCGACGAAGAGCTCGGCGCCGCGTTGCGCCGCTCTCGGGTAGCTCGTGATGGCATCGGTCTCACCACTGGCCAGGGCATCGCGGAATTGATCGAATCGGGTGCGTCCGGTGGTCAGGGTTTCGACAAACGCTGCGATCGCCTTGGCCACGTTGATCATCACCTGTTCATCGGCGTGTGCCGTGGGCCATGCACCAAAGCTGCTGCGGTAGCGGCACGCCAGGCCGTCGCCGACGCGCACCACATGCGCCACGCGCGCCGCGTCCGAGCCGAATTCGCGCGCATCGAGCATTGGCCTCAGGCTGGCCATCCAAAGGCTGTCGGCGGCGCCGCCCCAACCGTACCAGCGCATCAAACGCAAGTTGGCGAGCGCCGGGGTGTTGCGGCCGACAGGGGCCAGGCCCTGGGCGCGCGCAATCGCATCCGTGAACGCACGATCGGTCTGGTGGCACGAAATGCAGGCCACGTAGCCGTTGCTCGACATGCGCGGCTCACGGAACATCCGGTAGCCGAACTCCACCGCCGCCGGCTGCCCCGAGACCCGGTTGCCCGGATCGCGACCGACCGCGACCGGCCAGGGGCCATGGCGCAGGATCTGAGTCGGCGTGTCGGCGCGTGCCTCGTGTGCAGCAGGCGCGGCGATCACGCACATGGCAGCCGCGCCCAGGGCGGCGGCGACGAAGCAGGCGTGAAAACGACGGATCGAGTTCCTGACCACAGCGCATGGTCGTGCAAGCCGGCGCGGAAATCAAACGATTCGTCATGCGCCCTCGGCGCCAGCCGCAACGGCGCAGCTGCCGCGAGCGCGCCCCGACGCAAGGCGGCAGGTATTTCGCCGGGCGATGCGTGCCCTGCTTCGGGCGTGCAGCCCCGGATTCGATTTGGCAGGTTGTTGATAATCCGCCGACCGCGGCCTGCGGTTCGAAACCTGCCCCAGGAGATTTCATGAGTGCCCGAGTCCCCGTTGTCGATGTCCCTCTGCGTGAAGCGATGCGTATCGGCGGGGACAAGGTCTACTCCGAACGCGTGATCGAGATTCGCTACCCCTACACCGGTGAGATCGTCGCCACCGTGCCCAAAGCCAGCGTCGCCGACGTGCAGCGGGCGTTTCGCATCGCGCACCAATACAAGCCCAGGCTGACGCGCCATGAGCGCTACAAGATCCTGATGAAGGCGGCTGACATCATCGCCGCGCGCAAGGAGGCGATGGCGCGCCTGATCACGCTCGAATCGGGCCTGTGCATCAAGGACACGCTGTACGAGGTGGGCCGCGCCAGCGACGTATTGCTGTTCGCCGCGCAGCAGGCGCTGGTCGACGACGGGCAATCGTTTTCCTGCGACCTCACGCACCACGGCAAGCAGCGCCGCGTGCACACGATGCGCGAACCGCTGCTGGGTGTGATCTCGGCGATCACGCCGTTCAACCACCCGCTGAATCAGGTGATCCACAAGGTCGCGCCGTCGGTGGCCACCAACAACCGCATGGTGCTCAAGCCCACCGAGAAAACGCCGCTGGCGGCGATTGCGCTCGCCGACGTGCTGTATGAGGCCGGCCTGCCGCCCGAGATGCTGAGCGTGATCACCGGCGACCCGCGCGAGATCGCCGACGAGATGCTGACGAACCAGTTCGCCGACATGGTCACGTTCACCGGCGGCGTTGCGATCGGCAAGTACATCGCGGCGAAGGCGGTCTACAAGCGCCAGGTCCTGGAGTTGGGCGGCAACGATCCGATCGTCGTCATGGACGATGCCGACGTGATGAAGGCCGCCGAACTCGCGGCGAACGGTTCGTACAAGAATTCGGGCCAGCGCTGCACGGCGGTGAAGCGCATCTTCGTGCACGAGAAGATCGCTGCCGATTTCACCGACGCGCTGCTGGCGAAGACGCGCGCCTGGACCTACGGCGACCCGCTCGACCCGTCGGTCGACATGGGCACCGTGATCGACGAGGCTGCGGCCAGGCTGTTCGAGCGCCGTGTCAACGACGCGGTGGCACAGGGGGCGCGGCTGCTGCACGGCAATGTGCGCGACGGTGCGTCGTATTCACCGACGCTGCTCGACCGCGTGCGCGGCGAGATGGAAGTCGTGAAAGAAGAGACCTTCGGTCCGGTCTCGCCCGTGATCACGTTCAAGAACATCGACGACGCGATTGCTCAGGTCAACTCCACCGCCTATGGTCTTTCGTCGGGGGTCTGCACGAACCGCCTGGATCACATCATGCGCTTCGTGAAAGAGCTCAACGTCGGCTCGGTCAACATCTGGGAGGTCCCGGGCTATCGCCTCGAGTTGACGCCATTCGGCGGCATCAAGGACTCAGGCATCGGCGTCAAGGAAGGCGTGCAGGAGTGCTGCAAGGCGTTTACGAACGTGAAGACGTATTCCTTGCCCTGGTGAACTATTGCGGCAACCAGCGCCGCAGCCTCGCCAGCGCAACAACATCCTGAAATCGCGGCTGCGGCGCTTCGCGGCGCAGCGCCGGCCACAGCTTGAGCATCAGTTCGGCGGTGGCGAGCGTGTCGGCCGCGGCCTGGTGGCGCTGGGCACATTCGATTCCGAAGTGCGCCAGCCACTCGTCGAGAGCGCGCGCGCGCACCTCGGGGAAGAGCACTGCGGCAAGCGGCTCCAGGTCGAGCCACGGGTTGGGCAGGCGCTTGCCGAGCGTGGTGCGGCAGGCGCGTTCAATCATGGTTCGGTCGAAAGCGGCATGAAACGCGAGCAGAGGCGAGTCGCCGACCCAGGCTCTGAACGCCTGCAGCGCGAGCGCCGGTTCGGCGCCGCCGTGCTGCGCGCCCACGCCGATGCCATGCAGCAGGATGTTGCCTTTGTCGGGGGCGAGCGCCGACAGTGGCTGGCGCAACACGACTTCGAAACTGTCGCCCAGGTGAATTCGCGGCACCCAGGAATCGAAGTGGACCGCGATCGCGGCGAGCGCGAGCAAACGGTCGTGGTGTGGGTCGAGCCCGCTCGACTCCACGTCGAGCACGACCCAGCGTTGTTGATCGATCGCCGGCCCGGTTCCGAGCCAGCGCTTGATGGTGTGCAGCATGCGCTTGGCTCAGCGCTGGTAATCCAGCTCCAGCCTCTGTTGCAAGCGGCGCGCCACCTTGCACGCCTCCTTCAGCATGCTTCGGTCGATGTCATTCAGGGTGCCCATGTCGATCAGGTTCGGATTGCCTTGCGCCTGCGGCGATATCGAAGCAGCCGCAGCGCCGGCTGCCTGCACAGGCCCCAATTGCAGTTGCAGGCGCAGCATCTGCAGGAATTCGAAAGCGCTGACCCAGGACTGCCCTTCCTGCGGCGGCACGCCCAGCAGCGGCGCCACGGCTTCAAGGCGGGCGCGGGTTGCCAGCGCCGGCACGCCATGGGCCAGCGCATACAGGCGTGCGCTGTCGACAAAGATCGCAGTGCCCTGCAATTTCAAGTCGAACATGTCGCGGCCATCCAGCTCTTGGGTGTCGATCGCGCCGCGCCAGTTCAGCGCCGCGCGCCGCGTCAAACAGTTGTCGGCCATCTGCTTCAGGAAGCGCGGCACGCGCGCCGCCTCGCGCGTGATCATGTCGCGCAGCGGCTGCACCAGCGCCGGGTTGCCGCTCAACGCGCGCAGGTCGAAGTAGATGCTGGCGTTGAGCAGGTCCTGCGGTGAGCCGTTTGCGATCCAGTGGCCGAAGCTGTGCTGCCACTCGTCAGGTGTCAGGCAGCAGGCCGGGTTGCTGGCCATCACATTGCCTTTGCACAGGGGGTAACCGCAGGCGTCGAGCGCGTCGTTCACCTCACGCCCGAAGGCGAGCCAGGCGGGCCGGTCGCGCCCGGCATCTTTGCTCAGGAAGAGCAGCCCGTTGTCCTGGTCGGTGGCGATCGTCTGCTCGCCGCGCCCTTCGGAGCCGAATGCGAGCCAGCAGGCTTGAGTCAGGTCCAGACCACGGCGCGATCCGACGAGTTGCACCAGGCGATGCGTCAGCACGTCGTTCAGGTGGCTGATGAGCTCGGTGAGCTGGCGCGCGTGCACGCCCTGGCCGAGCAGGCCGCGCGCGAAGCGGCGAATCTGCGCCGCGAGCAGCTTCAACGCGGCGATGTCGGGTGCGCTGCGCAGTTGCGTGCTGAGCTGCTTCAGCGACAGGCGTTGCAGGGCGAACAAATCGCGTTCCGAGACGATGTTGATGAGCCGGCCTTGCGCCGTGACCGGCACATGGCGCACGCCGTGGCGTGACATCAGCAACGCCGCGTCTTGCAGCGTGTGCTCGGTGCTCAGGGTGTGGATCGGCGCGCTCATCACCTCGCCGATGGCGGTGCTGAGCGGGAGCTGCGGCAGCGTGACCCGGCCGACGATGTCGTGGCGCGTCAGGATGCCGCAGGGCGCACCCGCCGCGTCGACCACGACCACCGAGCCGACATGGCGCTGTTGCATCTCGGTCAGCGCCGTCGCCAGGGGCGTGAGCGCGGTGCAGCTCAGAGGGGTCTTGCGCGCCAATGTGCCCAGGCCGGCTTCGAGCGACTGCTCGGCCAGCGTCTGCGACGTGTAGTTCGCCTGCAGCACGCGGCGCGAGGCGTCGAGAATCTGCTCGATCCTGTGGTTCAGGAATTCGGCGAACGGCGCACTCCGGGCCGCCAGTGCCTGCACTGCATCGGCCGCCAGCAGCAGACAGAAGGTGTCTTCATTCGCGACATAACGCGCGTTGGCGGCACGCTGCGCCAGCACCGCGCCAACCGGGAACAAGTCGCCGGGAACGTATTCAAGCGCCGCCTGCGCGTCGGCAATCGCGCGTTTGCCGGTGACGCTGCCGTGGCGAACCAGGTACAGGTGCGTCACCGGTCCCGTGCCCGGTTCGAGCAGCACTTCGCCGGGCGCGAAGTAGGCCTGGCGGGCGCCGGCGATGAATTCATCGACGTGCGCCAGGGCCATGCGCGAGAACGGCAGGGCGCGCATCAGATCGGCGCGCAGGTTCGCGAACAGACTGTTCGAGGGCGAGTGCGCGGCGGAGTGCTTTGGCGTGGTTTCGGGCATGGTGGGGGGGTCGAGCGCGGTGCGCGCCGATGCTAGCGCGCGGCGTGCGCCAGGTCGTGCCGCCGCGCTGCGTGGCGTGCGGTACGTCAAGTGCCGGGCTGGGGCTCGCAAGGTATTTGCGAGCGGCTGCGCCAAGGGGGTAACCTTGGGCCTGGAATCAACCCGCCTTCGACGCCATGACCGAAAAATTCAAACCCGTCGCCTTCCAGCCCAGCGCAAGGCGCAGCTCGCACGCTCCGCGCTGGCTGGTGCTGCTGCTGATCGGCGTCACGCTCGGCGCTGCCGGCCTCGCCGTGATTCAGGAGATCTACCTTCCGAAGCGTCTCACGCACGAGGCCTCGGCGCGGCTGCGAACGGCGCTCGAGCGCGCCGACGCCGAGCGCAAGGGGCTGGAGCTGGAGCTCGGCGAGACGAAAAGGCGTCTGGAGGCGGCACTCGCCGAAAGCAAGTCCAGCCCCGGCGAAATCGGCGCGGCGCGTGCCGCTGCGCAGCGCCTGCGCGACGACCTTGCGGCCGTGATCGCCGCCTTGCCGCCCGACCCGCGTGGCGGCAGTGTCGAGGTCCGCTCCGGGCGTTTTTCCGCCAAGGGAGGTGTGCTCAATTACGAAATGGTGTTGACGCGTGATTTGAAGCTCGCTCAGGCCGGCACGCAGACCCTTCCCGCCACCGTTCAGTTGCTGGCGACAGGGCAAGACGCAGGCGGCGCAGAGGCCACGCTGTCACTGGCGCCCCTGCAACTGGCGCTCGGCAGCCACGAGGTGCCGCGCGGCAGTCTGTCGCTGCCGGAGGGATTCAAGCCACGCCAGGTCTCGGTTCAGGTGCTCGACCGAGAGAACGGCAAACAGTTGGGGCTGCGCGTATTTCTGGTGAGATCATGAACATGAGCTGGCTGGGCTGGCCCACGTTGCCAAGGCTGATCGCGCTCATGGGGCCGGCCCGCGCCCGGGCCGAGCGGGGGTCCGAACGGCCTGCGCATTGCACCGGGCGTTAGGGGGCCCCACACGGCAAACCCACGCGCAACATGGCATTGCCCACACAGGCCCGTGTCGTCATCGTCGGCGGCGGCATCGCCGGCTGCTCGACGGCGTACCACCTCGCCAGACTCGGCATCACCGACGTCGTGTTGCTCGAGCAGGGCAAGCTCACCTGCGGCACGACCTGGCATGCCGCCGGCCTGGTGGGCCAGATGCGGCCGAACCGCAACATGACGCGCATGAGCAAGTACGGCATCGAACTCTATGCCACGCTCGAAGCCGAGACCGGCCTGGCGACGGGCTGGAAGCAGTGCGGCAGCGTCAACGTCGCGCGCACAGCGCAACGTTGGCAGGTGCTGAAACGGCAGGTGGCGCTGGCGCGCAGCTTCGGCGTCGAGGTCGAACTCATCTCTGCGCGCGAGGCCGGCGAGCGGGTTCCGGTGTTGCGCATCGACGATCTGCAGGGCGCGATCTGGATTCCCGGCGACGGCAAGGCCAACCCGGCCGATTTGTGCATGAGCCTGGCCAAGGGCGCGCGCAACCGCGGCGTGCGCATCGTCGAAGACACCGAGGTCTGCGGCGTGTTGATCGAGCGTGGCGCAAGCGGCGAGCGCGTCGCCGGCGTGCGCACCGCGCAGGGCGAAGTGCGCTGCGAGATCGTCGTCAACTGTGCCGGCCAGTGGGCCCGCCAGTTCGGTGCGTTGGCCGGGGTCAACGTGCCGCTGTACTCGGCCGAACACTTCTACATCGTCACCGATCGCATCGAAGGCGTGACGCCGATGATGCCGGTGGTGCGCGACCCCGATGGCTTCATCTACTACAAAGAGGAAGTCGGCGGCCTGGTGATGGGCGGCTTCGAGCCCAAGGCCAAAGCGTGGACGGTGGACCCGATTCCGGCGACGTTCCAGTTCGAGTTGCTGGGCGAAGACTGGGACCAGTTCGAAGTGCTGATGACGAATGCGATGCATCGCACGCCTTGCCTGGAAACCGCGAAGATCAAGATGCTGCTCAACGGCCCGGAGAGTTTTACGCCCGACGGCAACTTCATCGTCGGCGAGGCGCCGGGGTTGCGCAACTACTTCGTCTGTGCCGGCTTCAATTCGGCGGGCATCGCCAACTCGGGGGGCGCCGGGCAGTTGATCGCGCAGTGGATCGTCGGCGGCGAGGCGCCGAGCGATTTGTGGGATGTCGACCTGCGCCGCTTCGGCACGTTCACGGCGAATCGGCGTTCGCTCAGCGAGCGCACTGCCGAGACGCTCGGCCTGCACTACGCCATGCGCTGGCCGCGCCAGGAACTGGAAAGCGCGCGCGGCCTGCGCACTTCGCCGCTGTACGACCTGCTCGCCGCGAAGGGGGCTGAGTTCGGTGCGAAGAACGGCTGGGAGCGCGCCAACTACTTCAAGCGGAGCAGCAACCGGGAAATTCCGTCACGCCCCGAGTTCGGCCTGGGCACCCCGGGCTGGCTGCCCTGGGTCCAGGCCGAGCAGTCCGCGACGCGCGACGCGGTCGCGCTCTACGACCAGAGCTCGTTCGGCAAGCTGCTGCTGCAAGGGCGCGACGCGCTGGCCTTGTTGCAGCGCCTGTGCGCGAACCAGATCGATGTACCGGTCGGCCGCATGGTGTACACGGCGATGCTGAACCGGCGCGGGGGCTTCGAGAGCGACTTGACGGTGCTGCGCCTGGCCGTGGATCGTTTCCTGCTCATCACCGGCTCGGCACAGCCGCAGCGCGACCAGGACTGGATATTGCGCCACATCGAGCCGAATGAATACGCCATCGTCACCGACGTGAGTGCGATGACGTCGGTGCTGTCGGTGATGGGGCCGAAGGCCGCCGAACTGCTGCGCCGCGTCTGCCCGGATGACCTGTCGCCGCAGGCCTTGAAATTCTCATGGTCGCGTGAAGTCGATCTGTGCCTGGCGCGGGTGCGTGCGGCACGCATGAGCTATGTCGGCGGACCGGGCTTCGAGCTGTACGTGCCGGTGGAGATGGCGCGCCATGTGTACCTCGCGCTGCACGAGGCGGGCGCCGATCTGGGCCTGGCCGACGCCGGTTACTACGCGCTCGACGCGTTGCGCATCGAAGCCGGGCGGCGCGCCTGGGGCGCGGAGCTCGGCCCCGACGAAACGCCCTGGGAGGCCGGTCTCGGATTCGCCGTGAAGCTGGACAAGGAAACTCCTTTCATCGGCCGCGAGGCGCTGCTTGAATCGCAGGCCAAGCCTGCGCGCAAGAAGTTGTTGACCTTCGTCCTGGCCGACCCGGCGGCTTGGGTCTGGGGCGGCGAGGCGATTCACATCGACCGCACCGCAGTGGGTGAACTCAGCTCCGCCGGCTGGAGCCACGCGGCCGGCGCCTGTGTCGGCCTGGGTTACGTGCGCGGCGCAGCGGCGCAGGTGCTGCATCGGGGCACGCCGGTGCGCATCGATCTTTGGGGCGAGGCGGTGGCGGCAACGGCCTGGGATGAATCCGTGTTGCAACGCAGGCGTGGGTGAAACCGGCATGCCGGTGGAAACCGGGAGCGAGACCGCCCATCCTCCCAGGCGGGAGCGAAGGCCAGGGTACGCCGCGTCGGCTTTCGGCGTGGGTCACCAATACCTCCAGAAGAACCAGACCACGAGTGCGATCAACACCGCGCGCAGCGGGTTCGTGCCGGAGCCGAACAGCGCGAACGGTTCAGCGGGAACAGCGCCGAAGCCGGCCGCTTCATCCTGCATCTTCGCCGCCCACTCGCGGCGGCGCGGCAGGTCGGCATTCAGTTCTGCAAGGCGGCGTTTCACGACCTCGGGCGCGGGCCTGGCGGCATGTGCCCGCAGCGCCAGGCCGAGTGCTGCAACCCTTTCATGCGCCTGCGCGAGCCGGCTGATGGCGAGGATCGCGCCACACTGGGTGCAGGCCATGGCTGAATCAGGCGGCAGCGCGGCGCCGCACGCCAGGCACAACATCGCGGCCTGGCTCGCCGGCGTGCGATGCACCGCCTGCGGCGCGAGCGCAGCTTCCGGGTCGAGGGCATGCGCCAGGCGTGCCCCATCGAGCAGGCTGGGCACACTCTGGCAGAACGCACATTGTTCGTCGCCGGTGCCGATTGCGGCGCCGCAATTCACGCAGTCGATATGGCCCTGGCGCGCGATCATCTGCGCCCGGTCCAGGCGCGACATCGGCCGCAACAGGCCTTTCTCCTGCAGGAACTGGGCGAACGACTGGTAAGCGCCGTGGCCGCGCCGGCATTCGAGCTGCAACGATCGGCCCCAGCGCGTGCTGTTGTGCACCGTCTTCATGCCGCCGCTGCAGCGTGGGCAGCAGACCTGGGCGTGCAGCGGTTGGTGCGGCAGCGTCTGCGAATGTGCCATCGTCGCAATCAGGTCGAGCAACGCTGCGCCGCCCAGACGCGCGCTTTCAACGGTGTCGAACCAGACCAGGTGGCACGGTGCGCAGACGTCGATCTCGACGCTGCGGCCATAGTGGCCCGCCAGAGCAAGCGGCTGCATCGGCTGACGGCAGTTGCCGCAGGCGAGGGCGGGTGTCAGGCGAAGAATTGTTCCGGGCGATCCAGGCAAACCAAGCTACCGATTCATGCGATCTGTCTGCCGCAGTATCGGCGATGGACGCATGCTGCAGGGTCACCCTTGTCGACGTGAATGCGGTTGAGAAGCCTTCGGGATCATGAGGAAACGCACGGCCGCCCGAAGTTTCCGCATCCCCCGCGGGGGGCGGCCCGCGCAAGGCGCGGGCCTGGGGGCGGTCATGAGGAAACGCACGGCCGCCCGAAGTTTCCGCATCCCCCGTGGGTGGCTGAGCCCGCACCGAGTGAGCGCCTGCGCGCTCACGAGTGGCTGGCGAAGGCCATCGGGCCTGCAAGCCCGGTGGCGGCCGGCGCAAGGCGCGCGCCCCGGGGTGCGCTCAGGCGCCGATTCCCCAACGCCGCCGCAGCGGCGCAATGCCCTTCGAGTGCAGATCCAGGCAGGTCAGGAAATCGATGGTGCGGAACTCGCGGTCGATCGCGGGCGGGCCGCAGATCTTCGCACCCAGCGCCAGGTAGGCCGAAAGCAGGCGTGGGATGTGCGCCGGCGGGCTCGCCACAGTGTCGAGCGCGCAGGCGAATTCGGCCACCGGGTAGGTGCGCTGCGTCGCTTGCGCGAGGTGCGGCTGCAGGTCGCGGTATGCGGCTGCGCCGACGGCAGGGTCGAGCGAAGTCAGCGAGCTGCAGCCGATCAAGTAGCGCGCGCCGTGGTGGTCTGCATATTGAGCGATGCCCTTCCACAGCAGACTCAGGACCGTGAAGCTGCGGTGCTGGCGCTGGATGCAGGCACGACCGAGTTCGACAATCTGCGGCCGCAGGGCCTCGAACGGCTCGAAGTGGAATTCGCGCTCGCAGTAGTAACCCAATCGCTGGTCGGCCGCGGCGCCGGTCTGCAAACGGTAGGTGCCGATCACGCCGCCACTTGCCGCATCTTCGACCAGCAGGTGCTCGCACACCGCGTCGAAAGGGTCCGCGTCCAGGCCTGTGTCGTAGGAGCGCACCAGGCCTTCGTCGAGTTCGAGGTTGAAGACTTCGAAGCGCAGCGCCTGCGCCGCGCGCACGTCGGCGTCGGTCTCTGCCAGCCGAATTCGATACGCCGCTGCTGCGGCCGCCGCGAGACCTTGTACGGCGCGAACGGCACTGGATGCAAGGTTCATGTGGCCTGGCCCAGTCGCGGAAGTGACAAGGGTATCGTCTGCATGCGGTTCGGTCGGCGCAGGCTCGGATTTCTTACGCCGGGCCCTGTAAGAATCGTGGTCGGGGGATCGACCATAACGCACCAGCCACACCAGCCAGGCCCACCGGCGCGCTGACCGGCACTCAACTCTTGCCGATGAAGAACCGCGATGCAACATAGAACGCCTGGCGCAGCCAGGCTCGACGCATTTGCCACGTCGCGCGGGCCGGCCTGGAGCGCCCTGTCCGTGGCTCTCGCCACCTTGGGCTGTACGCTGCCCGGCCCGCAGACACACGAGTCGGCCACCGATGCAATGCGCCACAGTGTGGTCGTCGGCGCGCCGCTGAATGGCAACGTCAGCGTGCTGAGCGCGGGCGACCCGCGCGGCACCGTCTTGATCCTGGTGCATGGCACGCCGGGGTCGGCCAGCGGTTGGTCCGACTATCTGCTCGACCCGCCGCCCGGCATGGAAGTGGTGGCGCTCGACCGACCCGGTTTCGGCCGCAGTTCGCCCGAAGCTGCCGTGCCTGCGCTGGACGCGCAAGCCGCGGCAGTGGCTGCGCTGCTTCCTGCCGATGGCCGGCGCGCCGTGCTGCTCGGCCATTCGCTGGGGGGCGCCATCGTGGCCCGGGTCGCCATCCAACATCCGCAGCGCGTGGCAGCGCTGGTATTGCTCGCGGCCTCGATCGACCCGGGCCTGGAGACGATCCACCCGATGCAACATGTCGGCGCCTGGGCGCCGCTGCGCTGGCTCTTGCCGCGCGCGATCCGCAACGCGAACGCGGAATTGATGGCGTTGCAGCCCGAACTCGTCGCGCTCGCCGCTTTGCTGTCGCAGGTCACGGCGCCGGTGATCGTGGTGCATGGCACGCGCGATGACCTGGTTCCGGTGGCGAACGTGGCTTTCATGCAGGCGCGGCTGAGTGGCGCGCGTTGCGTGAAGACGATGCTGCTCGAAGGGCGGAATCACTTCCTGCCTTGGAATTCGGCGGCCAAGGTGCGCGAAGCGATCAGCATGGCGCAGGAGGCCGCATGTTGACCGATTGGGCCGGCGCCATCGCCTGGTTCGAGCAGGCGCTGTCAGGTATGGCAGCGCCATGGTTGATCGCGGTCGCGCTCGCGCTCACGACGCTGCTGCTTGAAGACCTGGCAATTGCTGCCGGCGTCGCGCTTGCGGCTCAGGGAGCCATTGCCTGGGGCTTGTCGCTTGCCGCGGTCGGCGGCGGCATCGCTGCGGGTGACCTGGGTCTGTATGCCCTGGGCGTGGCAGCGACGCGTGTGCCATGGCTCGAGCGGCGCACCCTGCGCGGCCGAGGCGACTGGGCGCGCGACAAGCTGGTGCAAGAGCTTGCCGCTGCCGTGCTGCTGGCGCGAATCATTCCGGGGCTGCGCCTCGTGACCTACACCGCGGCTGGATTTCTGCGCGTTCCCCTGCTGCCGTTTTGCGCCTGGGTGCTGCTGGCCGTGAGCCTGTGGACCGCCGGCCTGTATGGCCTGAGCGCGGCCGTCGGCCAGGCGCTGGTGAGCCAGCTTGGCGTGGCGCCGACATTGGCGGTGGCGGCGCCGATCCTCGTCATCGCAGCGGCATTCCCGCTGCTGCGTTTTGCCCGCGAACGTCTGCGACGCTCGCAGACCCTGCAAGGCCAAACCCCATGAACGCATTGACCCTGCCCGAATCGCCGCTGCGTGCTTCGGATGCGGCTGGCATGCCGAGTCCAGCGCCGCGCCCGCACCAGGGCATGCCGGCGTTGGACCAGTCCGGCGCGCCGCTGAGCTTCTTCGAGTTCTGGCCGATGTGGGCGTTTTACCCGCCGGTGGCGCTCTACGCCGCCTGGTTGATGCTGCGCTATCGGGGTCTGCTGCTGCCCACCGTGGCGAACCCGTCGTTTCCCGGTGGCGGTTTCTTCGGCGAGTCGAAAGCGCAGATCCTGGCGCTGGCGATGCGCCATGTTGCCGAGTGGGTGGCGCCGTTCGTGAGTGTCGATCGTGCGCAGGCGGCGTCGAGCGATGCGTGGCAGGAGTGCGATGCTGCGCTGCAGCGGCTCGCCCTTGCCGGATTGCAGTTGCCCGTCGTCGCCAAGCCCGATCTGGGTTGCCGCGGAGCGGGCGTGAAGCTGGTGCGAAGCCGCGACGACCTGCACGCCTACATCGCGGGCTTTCCGCGCGGCGCGCGCTTCCTGTTGCAGACACTCATTCCGTTCGAAGGTGAAGCGGGAATCTTCTATTGCCGCCGGCCGGGTGAAGCGCAAGGCCGAATCATCTCGATCACGCTGAAGTACTTTCCGCACGTCATCGGCGATGGCCGGCGCACGCTGCGCGAGTTGATCCTGGCCGACCCACGTGCCGGGAGGCTTGCGCATCTGTACCTGCGCCGGCACCTGGCGCGGCTGGACACGGTTCCCGCCGCGGGCGCGCCGACCCGCCTCGCGTTTGCCGGCAGCCACAGCCGCGGTGCGATCTTTCGCAATGGCACGGGCTTCGTCACGCCGGCGATGGAAGCTGCGTTTGACAGCATTGCGCAGCGCCTGCCCGAGTTCCACTTCGGCCGCTTCGACGTGCGTTTCGAGAACTTCAGCGAGGTGCAGGCGGGCCGTGGTTTCGGCATCGTCGAAATCAACGGCGCAGGTGCCGAAAGCACGCACATCTGGGACCGTGGCACGGGCTTGATCGAAGCCTGGCGCGCGCTGATGCGCCAGTACCGCTGGCTGTTCGAAATCGGGCATGCGAACCGGGCGCGTGGCTTCACGCCACTGAGCCTGAAGGACTTCGTGCGCGACTACCGGCGCGAAAAACGGCTCACGCCCTTGTACCCGGCGACCGACTGATGCGCCGTCATCGCTGCGTAAGGTCCGCCGCGGCACCGCGACGAAGCTGCATGAAGTGCGAAGCCGCGTCCCTGCTGCAATTCAACCTCCAGCTGCTCGACCAGGCGCTGGCGCTGGTCGATGCGCATGACGCGCCTGGGGCGCCGGCCTACGCGCGGTATGCGGGGCCGCACCTGCGGCATGTGATTGAACACTACGAGGCGCTGCTGTTCGCGCCGCGTTCTTCGGTCGTGGACTATGACACCCGAGCCCGTGACCGCGAACTCGAACAGAACCCCGGGCTCGCGCGCGAGCGCTTGCGACAACTCGCGCTGCACCTGAAACACTGGCCCGAAATTGCGCTGGCGGCGCCGATTGCGGTGCACACGCGCGGTGGGCCCGCGGGCGAGTTCGAGTTCGCCACGCGCTCCAGCGTCGGCCGGGAGCTCGTCTATGTGGCGAGCCACGCGGTGCACCACTTTGCGCTGCTGCAGATCTATTGCGTGCAGCACGGCATTTCGATGACGACGAATTTCGGCAAGGCGCCAGCAACCGTCGCCCACGAATTGCGTTCCTGACGCGCAAACTTGAACCCAGGTTGAATCGACCTGAAAGGACTTCGCATGACCGATAGCATGATTCAGACCTGTTCGCGGTTCGTCAAACTCGCCCTCGGCGCCGCCGCGGCGCTGATCGGCAGCGCGGCGCTCGCCGCAGCGCCGATCAACACCCTGGAAGGCGGCTTGTTTGGCGGGCGCGGCGACGTTGCGATTCTCGGCTACGACAGCGTCGCGTACTTCACCGATGGCAAGGCGGTGAAGGGCCAGGACACCTTCGTTCTGGAGTGGATGGGTGCGAAATGGAAATTCGCCTCGAAGGCCCATCTCGAGCAATTCAAGGCGAGTCCGCAACAATACGCGCCGCAATACGGCGGCTACTGCGCCTACGGCGTGTCGCAGGGCAATCTGGTGAAGGTCGAGCCCGAACAGTTCACGCTCATCGACGGCAAGCTCTACCTGAACTACGACGCCAGCGTGCAGGCGACCTGGCTGAAAGACAGCGCCGGCTACATCCGCAGCGCCGACGCCAAGTTTCTGCCGTTGTTGAAGAAGTGAAAGGACCTCGTCGCATGGCCTGGCTCAAACAAAACTTCCACTGGCTGCTGACGCTGTTCATTGCGTTCGTTTTCATCCAGTCGCTGTTCTTCAAGTTCACCGGTTCGCCGGAAACCGTCTACATCTTCGAGACCAAACTCGACCCCTGGGCCGCGTCACTGGGTTTCAAGGGTCTGTTCGCACCCGGCGGCATCTTCTCCGCGAAGGTCGTCGGCGCTGCGGAACTGGTGGCGTCGGTGCTGCTGTTGGCGGGCGCGGCCATCACCAGCAGCCGTGCCGTGCAAGTGCTGGGCGCCGGGTTGGGCCTGGGCGTGATCAGCGGCGCGATCGCCTTCCATCTGTTCACGCCCCTCGGCGTGGCGGTGGTCAACACCGACGGCAGCAGCGACGGCGGCGAACTCTTCCTGCTGGCTTGCGGCGTCTGGCTCAGCTGCGCCGCGCTGCTGTGGATGCGGCGCTCGACCTGGCTGGCGTGGCTCGGCCAACGCCGCGCCGGATGAAGATGATGGCGCTTTCTGCCATCGCAGCCGGCGCCGGGTTGCACGCGGCGCGTAGCGCTGGACAGACGCAACCTTTGCGCCCGCCAGACGCAGCCCGCAGTGGCCCGCAGCAGCCTCAGGCGAGTCGCACGCGATGCCGCGCCACCTGCGCCAGCACCTGCGCCGGCGCGGTGCCGCCGAGCACACTGCGCGAGTCGAGCGAACCGCGCAGCGTCAGCACCTGATAAACGTCGGCGTCGATCATGGCATTGAATGCACGCAAGTCCTCGAGCGGCAGTTCGCTCAAGTCGATGCCACGCTGCTGCGCCTGCTTCACGGCGGCGGCGACGACTTCATGTGCGTCGCGAAACGCCATGCCTTTGTTCACCAGGTAGTCGGCCAGATCGGTCGCGGTGGCGTAGCCCTTCGCCGCGGCGCGCTGCATCGCCTCGGGATTGACCTTCAGCCCGCCGAGCATCTCGGCAAAGATGCGCAGCGTGTCGCGCAGCGTGTCCGCGGTGTCGAACAGCGGCTCCTTGTCTTCCTGGTTGTCTTTGTTGTAGGCCAATGGCTGGCCTTTCATGAGCATCAGCAGTCCCATCAGATGGCCCACCACACGCCCGGTCTTGCCGCGCGCGAGTTCGGCAACGTCGGGATTCTTCTTCTGCGGCATGATCGAGCTGCCGGTGCAAAAACGGTCGGGCAGGGTGATGAAGCCGAAGTTCTGGCTCATCCACAGCACCAGTTCTTCGCTCAGGCGCGAGACATGCACCATGCACAGCGCGGCGGCGGCGCTGAACTCGATCGCGAAGTCGCGGTCGCTCACGGCGTCGAGGCTGTTCTGGCAGACGCAGGCGCTGCCTTGCGCATCCACCATCCCCAGGCTGCGCGCGACGCGCTCGCGCTGCAGCGGGTAGCTGGTTCCGGCCAGCGCCGCCGCACCCAGCGGCAGCTGGTTCGTGCGCACGCGCACTTCGGCAAAACGCTGCGCATCGCGCGCGAACATCTCGACATAGGCGAGCAGGTGGTGGCCAAAGCTCACCGGCTGCGCCACCTGCAAATGGGTGTAGCCGGGCATGATGGTTGCGGCGTGGCGCGACGCCACTTCGACCAGCGCGCGCTGCAAGGCGACGAGCAAGATGTTCAGAGCGTCGATCTCGTCGCGCAACCACAACCGCACGTCGGTCGCAACCTGGTCGTTGCGCGAGCGCGCGGTGTGCAGGCGTTTGCCGGCGTCGCCGACGAGCTGCGTCAGGCGTGCTTCGATGTTCAGGTGCACGTCTTCGAGTTCGAGTTTCCACTCGAACCGGCCGGCCTCGATGTCATCGCCGATCTGCGCCAGGCCGCGCTGAATCGCTTCATGGTCGGCGTGGCTGATGATGCCTTGATGCGCCAGCATGTCGGCATGCGCCAGGCTGCCGGCGATGTCGGCACGCCACAGGCGCCGGTCGAAGCCCACGCTCGCCGTGTAGCGCTGTACCAGTTCGCTCATCGGCTCGGAGAACAGCGCCGACCACGCCTGGGACTTGCGCTCGAGTGGGTTGCTGGTCATGATGTGTGAGGGATGACGCAGAGAAGGCGATCGCCGCTGCGTCGGAGTTGGAGACAATGCGCGACACGCCACACGCCGCGCAGCGTGCCGATTCTATCGAGCCGCCCAGGCTCCTGACGGTCGATGCGTGTTGCCTGCTCCTCGCCGAACGTTTGTTTGCACACCTTGGCCGACCCCGACACGCCCGCATCCGACAACTCGACCGCGCCGCCGTCCTCCAGCTTCGCGGCGTCCGCCTTCGGTACCGGGCAGCCGCAGGCCGCGCCGCGCGCCGACTCGTTGTTCGACGTGTGCCATGTCGGTGTCGTCTTGCGCGCCTTGTTGTTCGTGCACATGGTGGTGCTGATCGCCTCGAGTTTCCAGGCCACGGGCGTGCAATCCTGGCTGCTGCAGGTGGCCGCCGCTTCGGCCGGCGCATTGCCCGGCGTGTTGCTCTGGCTGCTGTTGACCTGCGCGCTGAAGCGCCCGATCACGGCCTTGCCCGAGCCCGGCCAGTGGTTCGCCCTGGTGGCGATGGGCGCGCTGTGCGCCGCGGCGGGGGCCTGGCTCGCGGGCTTGCCGGGGGCCGAGGTTCTTGCGGGCCCGGGTCTGATCCCTCCGGCGTTGTCGGGCGCGGCAATCGCGGCCGCGATGTTCCTCTGGCTGCGCATGCGCGCACAGGCGCTGCTGCCGGTGCAGACGGCGGCGCGCCTGGCCGAACTGCAATCGCGGATTCGTCCGCATTTCCTGTTCAACACGCTGAACACGGCGTTGACACTGGTGCGGCTCGATCCGGAACGCGCCGAAGGCGTGCTCGAAGATCTGGCCGAATTGTTTCGTGTCGCGCTCTCGGACAACGGTGAAGCGGTGACGCTGGCGCAGGAGGTCGAACTCGCCAGGCGCTACCTGGCGATTGAGCAAATCCGCTTTGGCAGCCGCATGAAGGTCGAGTGGCAGCTTGACGCCGCCGCCTCGGCAGCGCGCCTGCCTCCCCTGCTGCTGCAGCCCCTGGTCGAAAACGCGGTGCGCCACGGCGTCGAGCCGGCTGCCCAGGGCGCCACGATCCTGGTTCGAACCCGGGTGCGCCTGGGGCGCGCCGAGGTTCTGATCTTGAACGACGTTCCGAATCCGTCTTCACAGCCGGGAACCGGCATGGCGCTGGCCAATGTGCGCGAGCGCCTGCGCCTGATGCACGACGTGGCGTCGCAGTTCGAAGTGCGGCGCGTCGACAACACGTTTCGGGTGCGGATCCTGCTGCCGCTGTGAGAGCGACCTCGTGAGCGCGAAGACGCCATTGCGGGTGCTGCTCGTCGACGACGAAGAACTGGCACGGCTGCGCCTGCGCAGCCTGCTCGGCGAGTGCCGCGAACCCACGGCGCTGGTCGCCGGTGAAGCGTCGAACGCGGCGCAGGCCCTGGCCTGGCTCAGCACCCAGGTCTGCGACGTGGTCTTGCTCGACATTCAGATGCCGGGGCGCGACGGCACGCAGCTCGCTGCGGAACTGCGCCAGTTGCCCAGGCCGCCGGCGGTCGTGTTCGTCACCGCGCACCCGGAGCATGCGTTGAAGGCGTTCGATCTTGCGGCGCTGGACTACCTCACCAAACCCGTCAAGCGCGAACGCCTCAACGCCGCATTGCAGCGTGTCGCGGCGCAGGTGGCTCAGGGCACGCCCGAGGCGACGCCGGCCGAAGATGAAAGTGCCGCGATCGTCGTCAGCGACCGCGGTCGCGTCGTGCGCGTGCCGTTTGCCGAGATCCTGTACTTCAAGGCTGAACTCAAGTACGTCACGCTGCGCACCAAGGCGCACAGCTATGTGCTCGACGACTCGCTGTCCGATCTGGAAAAGCGATTGGGCGATCGGTTCCTGCGCGTGCACCGCAACGCCCTCGTCGCCCGTAGCGCGCTGCGGACGCTGGAGCGGCGCATCTTGCCTGGCCCAGCGGACGACGAAGGCGGCGAGAGCTGGGCGGTGTGCCTGGCGCCGGTGGATGAGTGGCTGGCCGTGTCGCGCCGCCAGGTCGCCGCAGTGCGCGAGGCCCTGGTCGCAGCCGGGCGCTGAGCCCGGACACAAACAGTCCTGAGGACTGTTTGTGCCTGGCGAAGGGTCCGAGCTCTGCGAGGACGCGGCCTGCAAGGCGAGCCCGGACACAAACAGTCCTGAGGACTGTTTGTGCCTGGCGAAGAGTCCGAGCTCTGCGAGGACGCGGCCTGCAAGGCGAGCCCGGACACAAACAGTCCTGAGGACTGTTTGTGGCAGGCGTTGGGTCCGAGCTCTGCGAGGACGCGGCCTGCAAGGCGAGCCCGGACACAAACAGTCCCGATATGAACTCGCATTCAATTGAATGAGATTTGGTGGATGCAGATGATCCACCGTCGTCTGTCCGCGCCCGGTCAGCATGCCGACGTCGTGGCGGCAGGGCGGCGGCGGCGCCCCCGTTCTCCGGCCCACGCTCGCGGGCGGCCGTGGATGCCTGTCACGCGCAGCCGCATCAACACCGCTGTGCCCTGCAATCTTGGGGGGCGACCGCGAATCGGGCCTGCGCCCGGGGGCACCAC
>JAEMQF010000006.1 GCA_022758925.1 Burkholderiales bacterium
GCATCAGGGTGGTGGTGGTGCCCCCGGGCGCAGGCCCAATTCGCGGTCGCCCCCCATGATTGCAGGGCAGAGCGCTGTTGATGCGGCTGCGGATTGCAGGCAACCACGGTCGCCCGCTAGCGTGGGCCGGAGAACGGGGGCGCCGCCCTGCCGCCACGACGTCGGCGGGTTGACCGTGCGCGGACAGACGACCGTGAGTCGCTTGCACCCGCCAAATCTCATTCACTTGAATGCGAGTTCGTGGCAAGGCGTCAACCGCGTGACGAGACCGGCCTTGCGCTGCCGAGCCGGCGTGCGCAAATGGGCGTGGCGGGACTGCCCGCACTCGACGCTCCAGGCGCTGCGATCAACCGCGCAGGTGGCAAGCCACCCAATGGCCGCTGCGGCTTTGTTTCAAGACCGGTTTCTCGGTGTTGCACATGGGCATTTGCGCGATCGGGCAGCGCGCGTGGAAGTGGCAGCCGGAGGGCGGGTGGATGGGGCTGGGAACGTCGCCCTGCAGCATGATGCGCTTGCGCTTGACCTGCGGGTCGGGGATCGGCACCGCCGACAGCAGCGCTTCGGTGTAGGGGTGCAACGGATTGGTGTAGAGGTCGCGCGCCGCTGCGATTTCGACGATTCGGCCGAGGTACATCACGGCCACGCGGTGGCTGATGTACTCCACCACGCTCAGGTCGTGGGCGATGAAGATGTAAGTCAGGCTGAACTCGCTGCGCAGGTCTTCCAGCAGGTTGATGACCTGGGCCTGGATCGACACGTCGAGTGCCGAGACCGCTTCGTCGCAGACGATCAGCTTGGGGCTCACCGCCAGCGCGCGCGCGATGCCGATGCGCTGGCGTTGGCCGCCCGAGAATTCATGCGGATAGCGGCGCATGTGGTCCGGTGACAGGCCCACCGTTTCGAGCAGCTGGACGATGCGGTCCTCGTATTCCTGCGCCGTCTTGGTGAGCTTGTGGATGGTGAGTGCTTCGCCCACGATGGCGCCCACCGTCATGCGCGGGTTGAGGCTGGCGTAAGGGTCCTGGAAGATGATCTGCATGTCGCGCGCCAGGGCACGCAACTCGTCCTTGCCGGCGGTGGTGACGCTTCTGCCTTCGAACCAGACCTCACCCGAGCTGGGTTCGATCAGGCGCAGGATGCAACGGCCCGTGGTGCTTTTGCCGCAGCCGCTTTCGCCCACCAGACCCAGCGTTTCCCCCGCCGCGAGGTCGAAGCTCACGCCGTCCACCGCGTGCACTTTATCGACCGTGCGATTCAGCAGCCCGCCACTGATGGGGAACTGCTTGACCAGGTCCTTGACCCTGAGCAACGGCTCGGTCATCTGACCCCCTTGACGCTTCGCGTCGTCCCCCCGAGGGGGAATTCGCGCTTGGGGCGGCCCGGCGCGCTCATGCCGCAGCACTTTCAAGCACGCAAGCCACTTTGTGCCCCGGCGCCACGACGCGCAGCGGCGGCGTGGCCGTGTGGCATTTGGCCATGACGAACTTGCAGCGGCCGGCAAAGCGGCAGCCCTCGGCCGGGTTGATGAGCTTGGGCACCGTGCCCGGAATCGCTTCGAGCCGCACCTTGTGGGTGGCGGCGGTGTCGATGCGCGGGATGCTGCGGATCAGGCCCTGCGTGTAGGGGTGGCGCGGCCGCGCGAAGAGTTGCTCGACCGAGGCTTCTTCCACCACCTTGCCGGCGTACATGACGACCACGCGCTGCGCTGTTTCGGCCACCACGCCCATGGCGTGAGTGATCAGCATCACGGCCATGCCCAGGCGCCCTTTGAGCTCGGCGATCAGGTCGAGGATCTGTGCCTGGATCGTCACGTCCAGCGCCGTCGTGGGCTCGTCGGCGATCAGCAACTTGGGGTTGCAGGCCAGCGCAATGGCGATCATGACGCGCTGGCGCATGCCGCCTGAAAATTGGTGCGGGTAGTCGTTGATGCGGCGCTTGGGCGTCGGGATGCGCACGAGCTGGAGCATTTCCACCGCGCGCTCCAGCGCGGCTTTCTTCGACAAGCCCTCGTGCAGGCGAATGCTCTCGGCGATCTGATCGCCGATGGTGTACACCGGGTTGAGCGAGGTCATCGGCTCCTGGAAGATGATGGCGATTTCTTTGGCGCGGATGCGGCGCATGTCTTCGTCGCCCAACGGCACCAGGTCGCGCCCCTGCCACAGCACCTGGCCGGCGACGATCTTGCCCGGCGGCATGTCGATGAGCTTCATCACCGTCTTTGCCGTCACGCTTTTCCCGCAGCCGGACTCGCCCACCACGCCCAGCGTTTCGCCGGCGTCGATCGACAGGTCCACGCCGTCGACGGCGTGCAGCCAGCCGTCGTCGGTCTTGAAATGGGTCTTGAGGCCCTTGATTTCGAGCAACGCCACGTCAGTGCCCCCTGGAAGCCAGTTGGGCTTTGGGTCGAGCCCGCGCCGGGGCGAATTGCGGCGCGCGCATCACAAGACCCGCCGTGGATCGAGCGCGTCGCGCAGCCCATCGCCGACGAAGTTGATGCTGAGCACCGTGAGGAAGATGGCCAGGCCCGGGAACAGGGCCCAGTGCGCGGCAACGTCCATGTAGTCGCGGCCGTCGTAGAGGATGCGGCCCCAGGTCGGGATGTCGGACGGGAACCCGAGGCCCAGGAACGACAGCGTGCTCTCGGCAATGATGGCCGCAGCGACGTCGATACTGGCGGCCACGATCACCGGGCCCAGGCTGTTGGGCAGGATGTGCCGCACCACCTGGCGCGGCACGCTGGCGCCCAGCGCGCGCGCGGCTTCGACGAATTCCTTCTCGCGCAGGCTGAAGAACTGGGCCCGCACCAGACGTGCCACCGGCATCCAGCGAAAGCCGCCGATGACGACCACGATGAGAATGAAGATGCCCACTTCCAGCCCCAGCAGCTTCTTCAACGGGTCGCGAAACAGAAAGATCAAGAGCAGCAGCAGCGGCAGTTGCGGCAGGCTCAGGAACAGGTCGGTCACCCACATCAGCACGTTATCCACCCAGCCGCGCGAGATGCCGGCGATGGCGCCGATGAACACGCCCACGGTGACCGCCATGAGCATCGCGGCCAGGCCCACCGCGAGTGAAATTCGCCCGCCATACAGCACCCGAGCCAAGAGGTCGCGCCCGAGGTCGTCGGTGCCCATCAGATGCCTGGCCGAGGGCTCGACCAGCCGCGCCTTGAAATCGATGTCATTGATGCCGACCTTGTACAGCAGCGGACCCAGCAGCACGGCCAGCACCAACACAGCGAGCACCCAGAGACTGAAGAACGCCATGCGGTGGCGCTTGAAGCGCCGCCAGGCTTCGGCCCAGGGCGAGAGGCTCACGCTGCGTGCGCGCTCATTGGGCGGGCCCGGGCGCGCCTCGACTCCGTCGGTCGGCATGACCGGCGGCAACGCTTGCGGCTTATCGGTAGGAAATTCGCGGGTCGAGCCAGCCATAAACCAAGTCTGCCACCAAGTTGAAGAAGATCACCAGGCAACTGAATACGAAGGTCACCGCCATGATCACCGGCGTGTCGTTGCGCAGGATGGCGTCGATCAGCAAGGCGCCGATGCCCGGGATGCGAAAGATCTGCTCCGTGACGATGGCCCCGCCGAACACCGCCGGCAACTGCAGCGCCACCAGCGTGACCACCGGGATCAGCGCATTGCGCACCCCGTGCTTGTTGATCACCACCCGCTCCGACAGGCCCTTGCTGCGCGCCGTGGTGACGTAGTCCAGCCGAACCACATCGAGCACCGACGAGCGTACATAGCGCATCCAACTCGCCGCCTGGAACAGCCCGAGCACGGTGATCGGCATGATGCTTTGCTTGAACTGCGCCCACCACCAGTGCCAGCCCACCTCGGTGAGGTCGGCCCGGTAGACAAACGGGAACCAGCCGAGGTAGATGCTGAAGAACAGGATGAACAGCACGCCGGTGAAGAACGTCGGCAGCGAGAAGCCGACAAAGGCGATGGTGCTGGCAATGCGATCGAACCACGAGTACGGCTTGACGGCCGCGAGCACACCCACCGGCAACGCAACCAGCAAGGCCAGCACCTGCGACATGCCGATCACGGCAATCGTCACCGGCAGGCGCTGCAGGATGAGCTTGTCGACATCGACGCGGCTGACGAACGAGAAGCCCCAGTCGCCGCGCAGCATGTTCATCAGCCAGTACAGGTAGCGCTGCCAGATGGGGTCATCCAGGCCGAATTGCGCGCGCAGGGCCATGCGCACTTCGGGCGGCACGCTGGGGTTGTTGGCCAGGTCTTCGAAAGGGTCCCCCGGCGCCAGCGCGAGCACGGTGAACAGGATCACGCTGATGCCCAGCAAGCTGGGCAGCGCAATCAACAACCGGCGAAGGATGTAGTTCAGCAAGCGCTGGGACTCTTGTGGTTCCCGTTAATGATCGGCGCCGCTACAGCCAAGTTGCAGCGTGCGCTTCGGCGGGGTCAAGCCTCGCGGTACCAGTAGCTCAAGGCCCAGGTGGCGCCGTCCCAGGCCGACAACACGGGCACCAACTTGTTCAGGATGCCATACGGCCGCGGACGCGCGAAGAGCGGGATCACATGCCCATCATTGACCACCAGGTCGTTCATCCTGATGAACATCGCCGCCCGCTTGACCGGATCAAATTCCACCTGCGAGGCCTTGAAAGTAGCGTCGTACTCGGCGTTGCTCCAGCGCACCAGGTTGCGGCTGGACCACTTGTTGGCCTTTTGCGAAATCTGATCCGTCGTGAACTGTTCCATGAAGACCTGCGGGTCCGGCTGCGTCATGGTGGTCGTGAACATCTGCATGTCGGACCAGAACTTCTGGTAGGTGTCCGGGTTCGCCGCATCGCTGCCGAAGAACACTGCCGCCACCACGCTCTTGAGTTCGAGCTCGATGCCGGCCTTGGTGCAGGCGTCCTTGATGATGGCCTGGCACTTCTGCCGCGGCCCACTCACCGAGGTCTGGTAAACGAACTTCAGCTTGACGTTGCCCTTGGCGCGAATGCCGTCGGCGCCCTTTTTCCAGCCTGCTGCTTCGAGCACCTGGATCGCCTTGTCGATGTTGAACTCGAACGTGGTGTTGGGACTGCGAAAGCGCGGCGGATTGTTCAGGAAATTGGCCGTGGCAATCGCGCCACGGCCGTAGATCACTTCCTGGATGCCATTGCGGTCGATCAGCAGCGACATCGCGGTGCGCACCGCCTTGTCGGTGAAAGCGGGGTGCCTGGACTTGGCGCTGGCGCGCTCGCCGTCGACTTCGTTCCAGGGGTCAGTGACATTGAGCGAGACGAATTCGATGTCGCTGCCGGCGAAGAAGGCCATCCTGCCCTTGCCCGCGGCCTCCAGGCGTTTGAGGATGTCGTCCTCGACGGCCAGGTTCCAACCCAGGTCGTACTCGGCCGTCTGCAGCACGGCGCGCGCGGCACTGGTGGCGTCGCCGCCGCCCTTGATCTCGAGCGCATCGAAGAAGGGCTGATTCGGCACGTGGTAGTTGGTGTTGGCCTCGGCGCGCAGCGTGTCGCCCGGCTTGAAATCGACAATCTTGTAGGGGCCCGTTCCCACCGGCTTGGTATTGGCCGGGTTCTCGCGCGACTTGGCGCCCATGAAGGGCTCGAACACATGCTTGGGCAGGATCGGGCCGGAGCTGCCCACCAGGGCTTCGGCCCAGAAGGGCGTCGGCTTCTCGTAGGTGACCTTGACGGTATGCGAGTCGACCTTCTCGACCTTGATGTCCTTGTAGGTGGCCACCGTGACCATCGACGCTGCCGGGTCGGCGACATAAGCGGCCGTGAACACCACATCATCCGCGGTGAAGGGCTTGCCGTCGTGCCAGGTGACGCCGCGCTTCAACTTCCAGGTCACCGACCTGCCATCGGCGGCCACGCCACCGTTTTGCCGAGTCGGGATCTCGGCTGCCAGCTGCGGCACCAGGTTGCCTTCGGTGTCCCAGCCCGCCAGCGGCTCGTAGAAGATGCGACTCGCGTCCTGGTCTTTGGTGCCGCCGGCGTAGTGCGGGTTCAAGTGCACCGCGGCTTGCCAATAGATGATCTTTAACGTGCCGCCGCCGCCGCGCTTGGTCGGCTTGTAGGGAATCGACGCCTGGCTCTGCGCGACGCCTTCGTGCATCAGCAGCATCGACGCCATCGGTGCAGTCAGGCCCAGGCTCACCATCTGCTGGATGAAGCTGCGGCGCGGCAGCTTGCCTTCACGGACTTCCTCGATCAACTGGCGAAGATCATGTTCTTGCATGGCTTTGGCTCCATCGAACAGGTTGAGAACAGACCGGCATGCTATTCCCTGGCTTGGCGCACCGGCATCGGGGTCCACCCCAGCATCGCGCTGTCGGATACTCAGCGCATGAACAATCACGCGCTGATCGTGCATGGCCCCGCGCAGCCACGCCGGCCCCTGGTGCTGGACTCACCCCACTCGGGCTGCCAGATGCCCAGCGACTTTCGTGCCTGCGTCACCGCTGCCGAGTTGCGCGATGGCGAAGATTGTTTTATCGACGAGTTGTACCTTCCCGCGACCACTCAGGGAATTCCCTTGCTTGCGGCGCAGTTTCCGCGCACCTACCTGGACCCGAACCGCCATGCCGGGGATATCGACCTGACCCTGCTCGAAGGCGGCCACTGGCCCGACCAGCATGTGCCCAGCGGCAAGGCCAGGATCGGCAAGGCGTTGCTCTGGCGCACACTGGACGACGGCCGGCCGATCTACGACAGATTGCTCAGCGTGGCCGAGGTGCAATCACGCATCGCGCGCTGCCATCAGCCTTACCACGCCACGTTGCGCACCCTGCTCGACCGGGCGCATGCGAGGTTCGGCGTGGTCTATCACATCAACTGCCATTCGATGAATGCAGTGAGCGGCACGATGGGCGAAGGCGGCGCCGGCATCGCGCGCGCCGACATCGTGCTGGGCGACCGCGACGGCACCAGCTGCGACCCGGCATTCACCGCATTCGTGCGCACCACGCTCGCGGGCTTCGGCTACGACGTGAAGGTGAACGACCCATTCAAGGGCGTGGAGCTGGTGCGCGCCTACAGCAACCCGGCCGCCGGGCGCCACAGCCTGCAGCTGGAAGTGAACAAGCGCCTGTACATGGACCAGGCCAGCAATGCCAGGCACGCGGGCTTTCACAGCCTGCAGGACCACTTGATGCGGTTGCTGGCTGCCATCGGCGACCGGTTTGACAAGGCTCGACCGCCATGACGCAAGCCCGGCCTGTCGCTTCGCTGCCGATTGAACTGGCGCCACCCGACATCTCGCCCTGGCGCCAGGGCAACCGCGGCGTCGAGTTCGTGCACGTTCTCGATTCGGGCCGCCCCGGGCCGAATGTGATGGTGCAGGCGTTGACGCATGGCAACGAGCTGTGCGGCGCGCTGGCGCTGGTGCACCTGTTCGAGCAAGGCGTGGCGCCGGTGCGCGGCACGCTGACACTGGTCTTTGCCAACGTCGACGCCTACGCGCGGTTCGACCCGGCCGACCCGCACCCGTCGCGCTTTGCCGATGAAGACCTGAACCGCGTCTGGGCCGACGCGGTGCTGTTCGGTTCGCGCGATTCGAGCGAGTTGCGCCGCGCCCGCGCGCTGCAGCCGTTCGTCGACGCCGCCGACCTGCTGCTCGACATGCATTCGATGAGCGAACCGTGCCGCCCGCTGATGGTGTGCGGGCGCGTC
Organism: Burkholderiales bacterium; assembly: GCA_022758925.1. Classification (GTDB taxonomy): domain Bacteria; phylum Pseudomonadota; class Gammaproteobacteria; order Burkholderiales; family Burkholderiaceae_C; genus JAEMQF01. The sequence continues at coordinate 7,655 of JAEMQF010000006.1, forward strand.
GACAAGAACGCGCGTTATGCCGTCGAGCTCGGCGTGCCGGCCGACCTGCTGATCGACACCGGCCAGGCCGCCGGGCTGCGCATGATCGAGCGCGGCGGCTTTGGCGACCCGGCCAGCCCGAAGCGGGCGCTGCTGATCGAGTGCGGGCAGCACTGGGAAGCCGCAGCACAGGAGGTGGCGATCGACACCCTGATGCGTTTTCTGGCGCACACCGGTGTCGTCGACCGCGGCTGGGCGCTCGCCCGCACGCGCCGGGTGCCGCCGGCCAGACAGCAGGTGGTGCGCGTCACCGAAGGCGTGGTCGCGCGGTCCATGGCGTTCGAGTTCCTGGTGCCACTGGTGGGGCTGAGCGTGGTGCAGCGCGCCGGCACCCCGATCGCCCGCGACGGCGACCACACCTGGTTCGCGCCCTACGACAACACCGTGCTCGTGATGCCAAGCCTGGCCCACCTCGCGCCGGGCAGCACCGTGGCGCGGCTGGGCCGCTTCGAGCCGGTGCAGGCCTTGCAGCGCGGCTGATAGCGGGCGCGCAGGGGCAACGCTGCGTTCGTGGAATTTGTCCCCGGCTTGGGGTTCAGTGCTGGACTATGCCGCATCGCCCCAAGGCAGCATCAGCGTCACCATCATCAACTTTTCGAACTCGGGCTCGAACCGGTCGATGATTTGCTGCGGCTTCGGGCACAGGCCCTTGTCGGTGATCAGGCCGAATTGAACCCCGCCAGCATAGGACAAGACGCTGACGCCGACGCCGATGTCGCCGGAGGCCGGCACCCAGAACATCGTCTGGCGCATGGCCGAGCCGCAGAGCTTGAGGGGCGCCGCCGGGCCGGGCACGTTCGTCATCACCGCTGTCGCTTTCTTCGAGAACAGGCCAAGAATTGCGTCTTGCACCGGTTTGATCGTCAGGCCGGCGATCGCGAGCACGGCAAACGCGAGCAGCGGCTGGTAGCTGTTCTTGAGCTCGTTCATGCGTGCACGCACCGCGTACACGCGCTCGACCGGGTGCACGATTCCGATCGGCAGCACGAGTGGCGCCAGTCCAAATTGATTTCCGAGTTGCCAGGCTTTGTCGAGCGGCCGCAAGTTCACCGGCACCATGGCGCGGATTTCCTGGCCGTCGGTTGTGTCGCCCTGGTCGCGCAGGTAGTGGCCAATCGCGCCCGCCACGCATGCAAGCAGCACATCGTTCACGGAGGCCCCGAGCGCCTTGCCGATGGCCTTGACGGCCTCCAGCGGAATCGGCTCGCCCCAGGCGACCACTTTCTGTCCGATCGGTTTGCCCTTGAGCCGGGTCGGCGAGTCATCGGACATCAGCGCCAAAGCGGCGACATCGCTGAGCACTTGGGCGCCGACACGCACCAGTTCCGCGCCTCTGAGTTTCGGGTTGGACAACACTTCCATCGATTTGGCAACGCCTCCGCCCGCCAAGTCGATCGCCTTGACCGAGAGCTCGGTGAGCGGCTTGAGCACGCTGTCGGTGAGCCAGTCGGCCTCACCCGCGTGCGCCGCACCGCGCCGCCGTTTGGGCGGGTCGCTGCCACCGTCGGTGATGGTCAGCGTCACCGAGACCAGGGCGATGCCGTCGCCGATGCAGTGGTGGATGCGCGCGATCATTGCGCTGCCGCCTTCATAGTCTTCGATCAGGTCAAACTGCCACAGCGGGTGTTCGGGATCGAGCGCGGTGGTGGCCAACTCGCCGGCATGCCGCTGCAGGGCTGAGCGCTCGCTTTCGCCGCGCTTGCGAGTCAAGGCCCCGCGCCGCACGTGGCGGTGAATGTCGAATTCGGTGTCGTCGACCCAACTCGCCCCCATCGCATCCTGCACCACCTTTTGCCTGAAGCGGTCGTACTTCAGCAGCTTGCTCGCGACACGCTCGCACAGCGCGTCGTAGGCAACGCCTGGCTCGAGCAGCCAGATGCCGACGATCATCATCAAGTTGACGTCGTTGTCCATGCGCAGCCAGGCGGTATCGACGCGTGACATGCGCTCGCCGGCAGCGGACATCGACGTTCTCCTCAGGTTGTTGTGCAATACCCGCAAGATGCTGGGTAACATCGGCGCCGTCAATGCCCGCTAGTACCTATGGCCCCGTGGCACGAACCCAATCACCGGAGGATGAATCATGGCTGACCTGAAAGTCCGATTCGACAAGGCCGTCGCCGACTCGAAGAGCCTGCCCGACAAGCC
>JAEMQF010000071.1 GCA_022758925.1 Burkholderiales bacterium
GGCCGCGCCCATCGGCCGCCCCTGCAGCCGGTTCTTCGCGTAGTCCAGGCTCGCCTCATACCCAGCGTAGCCCAGCATCGCCGCGCCCAGGCCGACGGCGATGCGCGCCTCGTTCATCATGTGAAACATGCAGCGCAGGCCGTCGCCGGGCTTGCCCACGAGGTAGGCCACGGCACCCGATGCGCCGCGCACTGCGGACTTGCCCTCGCCGAAATTGAGCAACGTGTTCGGGATGCCACGGTAGCCGAGTTTGTGGTTCAGCCCGGCAAGCGCGACATCATTGCGTTCACCCGTGAGCTGGCCGCGCGGATCGACCAGCTTTTTCGGCACGATGAAGAGCGCGATGCCGCGCGTGCCGGCGGTCAGCTTGCCGTCGGCACCAGGAATCTTTGCCAGCACGAGGTGAATGATGTTCTCGGTCAGTTCGTGTTCGCCGTTGGAGATCCACATCTTGTTGCCGCGCAGGCGGTAGCGCGGGCCGAGCGGATCGGCTTCGAAATCCGCGCCGTCGGGCGTTGCACGCGTCGTGATGTCGGACAGGCTGGACCCGGCCTGCGGTTCGCTCAAGCACATCGTGCCGCTGAAGCGCCCGGAGAACTGATTCTTCGCGAACACCTCCTTCTGCATCGGCGTGCCATGCGCCATCAACAGGTTCGCATTGCCGCTCGTCAACATCGCGCCGCCACCGATGCCGATACCGGCCTTCGAGAAAAAACTGTTCGCCGCCATTTCGACGACGCAAGGCAGCTGCATGCCAGCGTTGGCGTAGTCCTGCGAAGCGGCAAGCATGCCGCTCTCGGCATAGGCACGCGCCGCGGCGTGGCTGGCCTGCGGAAGCTGAACTCTTTCGCCATCGAAATGCGGTTCTTCCACGTCCGCCAGCCGGTTGTAGGGCGCGAACTTCTCGGCGCTGAGCTTTTCGCACATGTCGAGCACGGCCGTGAACGTCTCTTGCGAATGATCGGCAAAGCGCGAACGCGCGCTCAGCGACTCGACATCGAGCCAGTCGTAGAGCAAGAATTCCGTCGTCTCGCGGTAGCTCATGGGTGCACGCTTGGATTCAAGGTCGGTCCCGCGAGGCGGGATCTCACCCGCGGCAAAGCCCGGGCGCTCACTGGGTAACCTCCGTGCTTCGCACTGCGGTGCGAGCCCCCTTCGGAACGGCCGGGCGGGGGCTCATGCCAGCCTGAAATGGGCCAGCGCCGCGCTGGCGATGGGCGCGCCCCACTCGGGCACAAAGTGGCCGGCATCAGCCACTTCCAGGGGCGCCGTGCAGCCACGAATCGAGCGCTGCAGCGAACGCATGGGCGCAGCGCCGAGAACCGGGTCTTGCATGCCGATCGCCATGAAGCTGTCGCCTTGCCAGGTATCGCGCAGGTAGACCTGCGCACTGCGGCCCAACGCGGCGCCGGGTGCGTCGTCGCCATCGGGAACCATGTTCGGGAAGGCTCGCAGTGCAGCCTTGTACTCGGGCGTGGGGAACGGCGCGTCGTAAGCGGCGACCTCCGCCGCCGACAGCTGCGGCTTGCCGCGCTGGATCAAGCGCCCGACCGGCAAATCCGGCCGGGCGTTGGAATAGGCACGCCATTGCCGAAAGCCTTCAGTCACCTGACCTGTGCCCAGGCCCGTGTTCATCACCAGCAGGCGGGTGAAGCGTTCGCGCATCGCCATCGGCAAAGTCAGACCCAGGATTCCACCCCAATCCTGACACACCAGCATGATGTTGCGCAAGTCGAGCCGTTCGATGAAACGCAGCAGCATCTCGCGATGGCGCTCGAAGCTGTGCCATTCGGGGTCCGAGGGTTTGTCGGAGCGGCCGAAGCCGATCATGTCGGGTGCGATCACGCGCAAGCCGGATCCGGTGAGCAACGGCAGCATGTGCCGATACAGATAACTCCATGTCGGGTTTCCGTGCAGGCACAGCGCCGTCACTCCCGCGCTCGGCGGGCCTTCGTCAAGGTAGTGAATGCGCAAGGCTTCGAAGCCGGGCAGATCGTTCGCCCAGCGCGGCGCGAACGGAAAGTCCGGCAGGCCGACGAAACGCTCATCGGGCGTGCGCAGCAACTGCATGGGCCGGCCGATCAGAGCACTTCGAACACGCCTGCTGCACCCATGCCCCCGCCCACACACATCGTGACGACAACGCGTTTCGCCTTGCGGCGCTTGCCCTCGATCAAGGCGTGGCCCGTGAGGCGTTGCCCGCTCACGCCGTAAGGGTGGCCGACAGCGATGGCGCCGCCATTCACGTTGAGTTTGTCCATCGCAATGCCGAGCGTATCGGCGCAGTACAGCACCTGCACCGCAAACGCCTCATTCAGTTCCCACAGGTCGATGTCGGCGACGCTCAGGCCAAGGCGCTTCAGCACTTTCGGAATCGCAAACACCGGGCCGATGCCCATCTCGTCGGGCTCGCAGCCGGCAACGGCGAAACCAAGAAAGCGCCCGAGCGGCTTCAGGCCCTTCTTCGCGGCAACGCTCTCGTGCATCACGACGCAGGCGCCGGCACCGTCGCTGAACTGACTCGCGTTGCCGGCAGCGATCACCCCGCCGGGAATGGCAGGCTTGATTCCTGCAAGCGCTGCCGCCGTGGTGCCGGCACGCAAGCCTTCGTCGGCACTGACCGTCACTTCCTTGCTGCACAGACCGAGGGTGGCGTCGGCGACTCCCGCCATCACCGTGATCGGCGCGATCTCGTCCTTGAACTTGCCGGCTTCCTGCGCGGCGCAGGCCCTTTGCTGGCTCTGCGCGCCGTACTCGTCCATGCGTTCGCGGCCGATCTTGTAGCGTTTCGCGACCTGCTCGGCGGTTTGCAGCATGTTCCAGTAGATCTCGGGCTTGTGCTCGCGCAGCCAGCTGTCGGCGATCATGTGTTTGTTGGCCTCGTTCTGGACGCACGAGATGCTCTCGACGCCACCGGCGACGAAGATCTCGCCCTCGCCGGCAATCACGCGCTGCGCGGCCCATGCGATCGTCTGCAGGCCGCTCGAACAGAAGCGGTTCACGGTGACGCCGCTGGTCGTGATCGGCAGCCCCGCGCGCAGCGCCACCTGGCGCGCAATGTTCATGCCGGTTGCACCTTCAGGGTTGGCGCAACCCATGATGACGTCGTCAACCTCCCTGCCTTCGATTCCGGCGCGCTCGACTGCCGCCTTCACGGCGTGCGCGCCGAGCGTGGCGCCATGCGTCATGTTGAAAGCGCCCTTCCAGCTCTTGGCCAGGGGCGTGCGGGCAGTGGAGACGATGACGGCTTGGGTCATGATGGATTCCTTGTTGTGGCGCTGGAGAGGATTTCAGGTGAAGCTCTTGCGTTCGGCGGCGAGTCTTGCGAGCAACGGCGCGGGCTTCCAGAACCCGACGTCGTCCAACGGGTTCTGCGCAAAACGCTGCATCGCCGCGACCACGTTGTACAGGCCCACGCTGTCGGCGTAACACATGGGGCCGCCGCGGTGTGCCGGGAAGCCGTAGCCCGTGAGGTAGACGATGTCGATGTCGGACGCGCGCAGCGCGATGCCCTCTTCGACGATCTTCGCGCCTTCATTGACGAGCGCAAACACGAGCCGGTGCACGATTTCTTCGTCGCCGATCTTGCGCGGCGTGATGCCCTTGGCGGCGCGGTGCTTCTCGATCATCTCGACGACCACAGGCGATGCAATCGCGTCGCGCTTGCCGGGTTTGTAGTCGTACCAGCCGGCACCCGTCTTCTGCCCATAGCGCCCCATTTCACACAGCAGGTCGGCGGTCTTGCTGTAACGCACGTCGGGCCTTTCAACGTAGCGGCGTTTGCGAATCGCCCAGCCGATGTCATTGCCCGCGAGGTCGCCCATGCGAAACGGCCCCATCGCCATGCCGAATCTTTCCAGCGCCTGATCCACTTGCGCCGGTGTACAGCCCTCTTCAAGCAGGAAACCCGCCTGGCGGCTGTACTGTTCGATCATGCGGTTGCCGATGAAGCCGTCGCACACGCCCGAGACGACGCAGGTCTTCTTGATCGTCTTTCCCAGCGCCATCACGCTGGCGAGCACGTCCTTCGCGGTCTTTTCACCGCGCACCACTTCGAGCAGGCGCATCACGTTGGCGGGGCTGAAGAAGTGCAAGCCGATCACGTCTTGCGGGCGCTTCGTGAACGCTGCGATTCGGTTCAAATCGAGCGTGGAAGTGTTGCTGGCGAGAATCGCGCCCGGTTTCATCACCGCATCAAGCTTGCGGAACACCGTTTCCTTGACGCCCATCTCTTCGAACACGGCTTCGATCACGAGATCGGCGTCTTTCAGGTCGGCATAGTCCAGCGTCGTGCGCAGCAGCGTCATGCGCTTGTCAAGTTTGTCGGGCGTCAACTTGCCCTTCGTCACCTGCGCTTCATAGTTCTTGCGCACCACGCCAATGCCCTTGTCGAGTGCCGCCTGGCTCGTCTCGAGCACGGTCACGGGAATGCCGGCGTTCAGGAAATTCATCGCGATGCCGCCGCCCATCGTGCCCGCGCCGATCACGGCAACACTGGAAATGGTGCGCAACGGCGTGTCCGCCGGAATATCGGGAATCTTGTTCGTCGCGCGTTCCGCCATGAACGTGTGGCGCAATGCCTTGGATTCCGGCGTGAACATCAGGCCAGCGAACAGTTCGCGTTCATGGCGCAGCCCATCGTCGAAGCGCCTGCTCACCGATGCGGCCACGGCGTCGACGCATTTCAGCGGCGCCGGGAAGTTGCGCGACATCGCGCCCACAGTGTTGCGCGCGAACTGGAAATACGCGTCCGGATTCGGATGATCGGCGCGCAGGTTGCGCACCAGAGGCAGCGGCCGCTTGTCGGCAACTTCCGCCGCAAAGGCGAGCGCGCCTTGCATCAAGTCACCCTCGACGATGCGGTCGAACAACTTCTGCCCGGGAATCTTCGCCAGCGCCTCGCTCTTCACGGGCGCGCCACTGACGATCATGTTGAGTGCGTTCTCGACCCCGAGAACGCGCGGCAGACGCTGCGTACCGCCGGCCCCCGGGAGGAGGCCGATCTTCACCTCCGGCAGCGCCACCAGCGCACCCGGCGCGGCAACCCGGTAGTTGCACCCCAGGGCCAGCTCCAGGCCGCCACCCATGCACACGCTGTGCACGGCGGCGATGGTGGGTTTGCTGCTTGACTCCAAAGCCAGGATCACGGTCAGAAGGTTGGGCTCGGCGCTTGCTTTGGGCGAACCGAATTCGTTGATGTCGGCACCGCCGGAGAACGCCTTGCCGGCGCCGGTGATCACGATGGCCTTGACTGCGGGGTCAAGTTGCGCTGCGGCAAGGCCTTCGGCAAGCGCGACGCGGGTCGCGTAGCCCAGTCCGTTCACGGGAGGATTGTTCAGCGTGATCACGGCAACGTTGCCACGCGTTTCATAGTTGGGTGTCATCGGAATGCCCTTTGATGGATGGTGTGCCTGGCCGGCGAACGTTTTCGCGATTCTAGGAGCCTATCGGGCTTTGGGTCGGGCTCGACAGGCTCGAAGGCCTGGCTTCGCCTGCGCTGCGCCCGCCTTCTCGCCGCGGCGCTCCGAAGGTTTACCCCTAGACATTGCTCGATGCGCGGCGCTCGCTACACTGCCCGCCGATGAGCGCCTCCGCCACCGCATCCCCGCGCCTCAGCGCGCAATTCGAGCTTGCTTCGCCCGACCTCGCGTGGACGAATCGATTTGCCACCCTCGGCAATGAATTCTTCACCGAACTTCGGCCCGTTGCGGTACCGAAACCGAGTTGGGTGGCGACCAGTGCCGACTGCGCTGCACTGCTCGGCCTGCGCGAAGACTGGACCGAACGCGAAGACTGGCAGGCACTGCAAGTGTTCAGCGGCAATGCCTTGTGGAACGGCATGCAGCCTCTGGCCAGCGTCTACAGCGGCCACCAGTTCGGGGTCTGGGCCGGACAACTCGGTGACGGGCGGGCCTTGTGGCTGGGCGAACTGAACACGCCCGGCGGGCCGCTCGAGCTCCAGCTCAAGGGCTCCGGGCTGACACCCTACTCGCGCATGGGCGACGGCCGCGCCGTGCTGCGCTCGTCGATCCGCGAGTTTCTTTGTTCGGAAGCGATGCACGCGCTGGGCGTTCCGACAACGCGTGCGCTGTGCGTCACCGCCTCACCGCTGCCCGTGCGGCGCGAGGAAGTCGAGACCGCAGCGCTCGTGACACGGGTTGCGCCGAGCTTCATTCGTTTCGGCCACTTCGAGCATTTTGCGAGCCGGAACCAGACTGCGGCATTGCGCCGCATCGCCGATTTCACGCTCGACAACTACTACCCCGAGTGCCGCGCCGAAGCGCAGCCCTATGCGGCGTTGCTGGAGGCCGTGACACGGCGCACCGCGAGCATGGTGGCCGACTGGCAGGCGCTGGGTTTTTGCCACGGCGTGATGAACACCGACAACATGTCGATCCTCGGCCTGACCATCGACTACGGGCCGTTCGGCTTTCTCGATGGGTTCGACCCCGGCCACATTTGCAACCACAGCGACGATCAGGGGCGCTACGCCTATGCGCGCCAGCCCAGCGTCGCGCTGTGGAACCTGCATGCCCTCGGGCAGGCCTTGTTGCCGCTGATCGGTGAGCCCGAGGCCGCGCTCGCCGCGCTTGACCCGTTTCGCTCGGTCTTCTCGCAGGCCATGCTGGCGCGACTGTCGGCCAAACTCGGCTTGCACACGACCCAGGAACCGGACAACCGCTTGATCGACGACTTCATGACATTGATGGCGCAAGACCGCAGCGACTTCACGATCGTGTTCCGGCGTCTCGCCTCCTTCAACACTGACGTCGGCGCGAACAACGACGCATTGCGCGACGCATTCATCGACCGGCCTGCGTTCGATGCCTGGGCACGGCGCTACGCCGAGCGCCTGCGCCAGGAGGGCAGTATCGATGCCGAACGTGCGCTGCGAATGAACCGCGTCAATCCCAGGTTCGTGCTGCGCAACCACCTCGCTGAAGCTGCAATCGCCCAGGCGCGAGACGGTGACTTTTCGGAAGTACGGCGTTTGCTCGAAATACTGCGGCGCCCCTTCGACGAGCAGGAAGAGAATCCGCAGTACGCGGCATATCCACCCGCCTGGGCGCAGGGCATCGAGGTCTCGTGTTCGTCATGAGCGCCCCCAGGCCGACGACATACGTCGTCCGCCATCGGGCTTGCAGGCCCGATGGCCTTCGCCAGCCACTCGTGAGCGCGCAGGCGCTCACTCGGTGCGGGCTCAGCCCCACGAGGGGGTCAAGGAAACTTGGGGCGGCCCGGCGTTTCCTTGTGAGTTCGGCATGAGATCGTCATGAAATTGCTGTTCGACTTTCTGCCCATCCTGCTCTTCTTCGGCATGTTCAAGTACGCCGAAGGCCACAAGGACTGGGCGGCACAGTTTGCGACGGACCATTTCGGCCCTCTCGTGTCAGGGGGCATGGTCGGGGTCGCGGAAGCGCCGGTGCTGCTGGCCACGGTCGTCGTCATCGTCGCCACATTGCTGCAAGTCGCGACGCTGAAGGCCATGCGGCGCAAGGTCGACTTGATGCTGTGGGTGAGCCTGGGACTGGTGATCGTCCTGGGCGGCGCGACGATCTGGTTTCACAGCGAAACCTTCATCAAATGGAAGCCCAGCGTGCTGTACTGGGTGATGGGCCTGGCGTTCTGGATCAGCCAGACCTGGTTCGGCCGCAACCTGCTGCAGGTGCTGATGGGTGGCCAGCTTGTTTTGCCGGCGCCGGTGTGGCGGCGCCTGAGCCTGGCGTGGATCAGCTTCTTTGCGCTGATGGGCGTGCTTAACTTGTATGTGGCGTACACCTACTCGACCGGCACCTGGGTGAACTTCAAGCTGTTCGGCGGCATCGGGTTGATGCTTGCATTCACGCTTGGGCAGGGCGTGTACATCAGCCGCCACCTACCACCCGAAACCGCGGACGACGAAGCTTCGAAGCGCTCTTCGTGACTCCTTGCCGCCATGGCCTTGAACCTGATCCAGATTGAAGCGGCTCTGCGCCGTGCGCTGCAGCCGCTGGAGATCGAAGTCGGCGACGACAGTCACCTGCATGCCGGCCATGCGGGCGCGCGTGAAGGCCGCCACTTTCACGTGCGACTCGTGAGCGAATCATTCCGCGGACTGACGCGCGTGGCGCGACATCGGCTCGTATATGATTGCCTCGGTCCGCTGGCCCCTCAGGGAATTCACGCTCTCGCCATTGACGCTCGTGCGCCCGACGAAACCTGACGCCAGGCCGGCGCCGCACTCCCGCAGCGGCGCCACCCCACCCTCCCCATCCAGAAAGGCACCTGCCATGAAATTCAATCGCCTTGTCACGAGCGCGTCCGCGCTCGCGCTGTGCTTGCTGTTGACCCTGCCGCTGGTCGCGCTGGCGCAGAACATCACCACGGTGAACGGCAAGCCCGTTCCAAAATCAAGGGTTGACGCGTTGATGTCGCAAGCGACCAAACAAGGCCAGGCCAGGACACCGGACCTCGAGACCCAGGTGCGCGACGAGGTCGTGCTGCGCGAAATGTTCATGCAAGAAGCCGAAAAGCGCGGCCTGGCTCAAAGCGCCGAGTACAAGACGCAAATGGAGTTGGCGCGCCAGTCGATTCTGATTCGCGAGTTGTTCAACGAATTCAACAAGAAGAATCCCGTCACCGACGCCGAGGTCCAGGCCGAGTACGACAAGTTCAAGGGCCAGGCCAGTGGCATGGAATATCGCGCCCGGCACATCCTGGTCGAGAAGGAAGAAGAGGCGAAGGCCCTGATCGCACAGATCAAGGGCGGCGCCAGCTTCGAAGAGCTTGCGAAGAAGAACTCCAAGGACCCGGGATCGGGACAGAACGGCGGCGATCTCGATTTCGCAAACCCTGGCGCTTACGTCCCCGAGTTTTCACAGGCCATGGTGAAGCTGAAGAAGGGCGAGATGACGGACTCGCCCGTCAAGTCGCAGTTCGGCTATCACATCATCAAGCTCGAAGACACGCGTGAGGCCAAGCTGCCGCCGCTCGAAGAAGTCAAGCCGCAGATTCAGCAGCGCCTGAGCCAGATGAAGATGGCCAAGTTCCGCGACGACATTCGCGCCAAGGCCAAGACCGACTACAAGTTCGCGAACTAGGAGCCTGGGCGCGCGGGGTTCTCGGGCGCGCCGCGGCGCCGCGGCTACAGCCTCGCGGCGTCGAGTTCGAGCCGACCCGCTTCGATGCGCAGTTGCCGGTCGCAGCGGGACGCGATTCCCGGGTCGTGCGTCACGAGCACGAGTGTGGTGCCGATCTCGCGATTGAGTTCGAACATCAATTCCATCACGGTCTCGCCGGTCGCGAAATCCAGGCTGCCGGTGGGCTCATCGGCCAGCAGCACCGCAGGGCGAACCACAAACGCGCGCGCCAGGGCCACACGCTGCTGCTCGCCGCCCGACAACACCTTGGGGTAGTGGCCGAGGCGCTCGCGCAGGCCGACGCGCGTAAGCATTTCGGTGGCCCTCGCGCGCGCGTCGCTGCGCCCTTGCAACTCGAGCGCAAGCATCACGTTTTCCAACGCCGTCAGGTTGCCGAGCAACTGGAAACTCTGAAACACGAAACCCAGCTTGTCGGCGCGCAAACCGGCGCGCCCGTCTTCGTCCAGCGCGAACAGGTCCACACCCGCGAGATGCACCGTACCCGTGGTGGGAGTGTCCAGGCCGGCGATGATCGACAGCAGCGTGCTCTTGCCCGAACCCGACGCACCGACGATGGCAACCGACTCGCGCGGGGCAAGCTCGAAATTGATCTGGTGGAGAATTGTGAGTGTGCCTGTCGAATCGCGCACTTGTTTGCTCAGGCCTCGAACGGCAATGATGGATTGCGACGCTTGCGACATGGATACGCGTGTGTTTCGAATCGGTTGCTCACGCCGGGATTGGCTGTCGCACTTTAGCGTGCTGGTGGCAGGCCTGCCTGCCCTGCGGGTTCACGCTGCTGCGCGCCGGCGCCTGATTCTGATTGTTGGCAACAGTCTCTCGGCCGAGTACGGCTTGAAGCGCGGCAGCGGCTGGGTCGCTCTGCTTGAGCAGCGCCTGGCGCGTGAGCGCATCGATGCCGACCTCGTCAATGCGAGCATCAGCGGCGACACCACTTCGGGCGGCCGGTCGCGCCTGCCGGCATTGCTGCGAGAACATCGACCCACGCATGTGATGATCGAACTCGGGGGCAACGATGCATTGCGGGGTCTGCCGCTCGACTTGACGCGCACCAACCTGGTCGCCATGACGCGCGCTGCGGCGGGCAACGGTGCCAGCGTGATGCTGCTCGGCATGCAGGTGCCGCCGAACTATGGGCGCAAGTACAGCCAGGACTTCGCGAATCTGTTCGCAGGCGTGGCCAAACAGGAGGGCGCGTTGCTGGTGCCATTCCTGCTCAAAGGCGTGGCCGACGTGCCTCAGACCGAATCGATGTTCCAGAGCGATCGCATCCATCCCACGGAAGCGGCGCAGGCATCGATACTCGACAACGTCTGGCCTGTGCTGAAGCCCTTGCTGAAGTAGCGCCGCGCGGCCTCAGTTTTGTTGCGCCCGATCGCGCGCATCGCGGTGATGGTCTTGCCGTTGCGGCTCGGCGCGCTCGCGCTGCTGCGGCTCGGCGGGCCGCGTGTGTGGCGCTGCTTCTTCGGCACGAGCCGGCGCTTGCCGCACAGCGGGGTTGCTGCGCTGCGCGGCGCCAGGTGTTGGCGCCGCGGCAGGAGGTCTCACCTCGGCGTTGGCCGCAGGTGCCGCAACTTCGGTGCCAGGCGGCCGCTGAGGATTGCCGCGAACCCCCTTGGGGGGCCATGCATGCGCCGAACCCTCGGCCCGCCCATTCGTCGTCGCCGGCGGCGGCATCACAGAGCGCGGCACCGGGACGGCTGGAACGGAATTGGCCGGCGCCGTTGGAACGGCAGGGCGCGCCATGATTGTGGACGGGGTTGGCGCAAGCGCTGGATTGGGTGGGTTGGTCGAACTCGAAGTCGGTGCGGCCGGTGCAGCAGGTGCGCCCTGTACAGCGGGTGCGCCACGAACAATCGAATTTTCAGGGTGCTGAGGCGCGCTCGGCCGTTGCAGTGTCGTCACCGTCTGCGCAGCCGGCGCGACGGGTGTGACGAGCCCGGCCGCAGGGCCAGGCAGCGCGCGCTCCGCGCCCCGGGACTGATCATCCGTGCGCAGCCAGGGGCGGGCTATTTGGCTCGGACCGACGGCGCGATCGGCCGGCGACGAGCGCCCCGCGGCCCCGGCATTGCCGATTCCGGGCGCCGTGATCGACTGTGCTTCCAGGGTGCGAACCGCGGGCGCCTGCACCGGCGCGGCGACCAGCGTCGCGCCGCGCGCGAGGCCTTGCGTCAGTTCGCGCACGTCGGAGCGCTCACGCAAACCGAGGGCGGCAGGGGCCACAGGTTGGCGCTGCGTGAACACGCCGGCCGGAACGACCGTCACCGCATGTGCGAACTTGCGATTGCTGAAGTCGCGCTGTTCGACCGCACCCTGCGGGTTACCGACGTACTGGGTGATGTTGGTGATGTTCGTGACATGGGTGTAATTGACTTCGCGCACATAGCGCGGGCTGACACGGTAACTCGGCACATACACCTCGCGCGGTGCGAGCGGGAACCAGCCAACCACGGGACCGCCGATGTTCACGGAAACACTGACATGTGGCCCGCCGACCCAGGCGACCAGTGCCGGCGCATAGACCGGACGGTGCACGCGGGTGCCGGGCGCCCAGCACCAGTTGGAGCGGTAGTAAACCCAGCGTCCGTAGTGGAATGGCGCGAAACCCCAGGGTGCGTCGTCGACCCAGGTCCAACCCCAGGGTCTGATCCAGACCCAATGCCCCGTGCTGTACGGTGCCCAGCCGGCGCCAACGCTGTAGGGAGTCCACAGGTCGCCGTACTCGTCGCTGCGTTCCCAGCGGCCATGGCGGTCGAGCTCTTCGACGCCGGTCATTTCGGGTGAGACATATTGCGTCGAGGCGCTGCGGTCGTCGCTGCGGTCGCGTGTGCTGCTCCACGCAGCGAAGGCGTCGCGTTTGGGTTCCGCCAACGTGTACTGGGCGGCGTTCTTGGCGTCGATCCAGAATTCAGCACGCTGGCCGCTGTTGACGGTGAGTGCGCTTCCCGGACCTTCGTATACCGCAGAACCGCTGTTCACCGTCAGGTGGCTCGATTCGTCAATTCGATCGATCCGGTAGCGGCCGGTGCGCAGCGCGCGAAATCGACCCTCACCGGTGCGAACTGCGAACTCAGCGACCGCCTCGCGGCTGCGCAGGCGAGCCGAGATCGAGCCGTTGTGCAGCAGCAACTCGATATGTGAGTCGTCGATGCGCACAACCTCGAGTTCGCTGCCGGAGTCGAGCCCCACCGTCGTCGAACCGATGCGGACCTCGGCACGCGCTGCCCCTTCCGTGGCCAGGCGGTCCCCGCTCGTGATCGGGCGATTGCGTACGGCATCGAGCCATTCGCCTTCGCCCGGGCTGAAGAGCCAGACCTTGCCGGTCATCTCGGACAAGCGGCCGACGCGGCCGGGTGGATCGACTTCTTGGTCTTTGGCGTTCAGCTCCTGTGCTGCGCAAGCGCCGGCCAGCGCAGCGCACACCAGCCCAGCGAAGAACTTCGCGCTCAGGGTCCCAAGGCGTTTGCGTGATTCAATGGCCAAGTTCATGGTGCGAACCTCTTGTGTTGCGGCGGTGGGTGGCGTGCACCTGACGCTGCAATGCCGGCGCGAAACCGCGCCCATGTCCACAACGCTCAATCCTGCGTCCGCGCCGACACACGATCGCTGGCCAGGCCCAGGTTTACATCGCGAAACATGCTCTTGCCGAATCTCGCGTTGTACTCGTGCCGTGGGCCGACTCCAGTACCGCGACCCAGAGATTTCGAAACATGAAACCGCGTCTTCGGCCCGATGGCGTCGTTGCAAGCCTTGCAGGCCGCGCTGGGCCTGAGGCCCAGCCCCTCGCTTGGCGAGCGCAGTCCGCGGGGACTGCGCACGTCCGGGCTCGGCCTCGCGATACCACAAGGTATCGCTGCGGTTTGCGCCTAGCCCTCGAACCGAATCCGTCGCTTTCATCTTGTTCCGAAACCTCTGGGCCGCGATACTAGTCGTCCGCATTCGGCTCCAGGTCGGGAAACAGCACGCTGGTGAAGCCGAAGCGGCTGAAATCGCGGATTCGCATCGGGTAGAGCACGCCGACCAGATGGTCGCACTCATGTTGCACGACGCGTGCGTGGAAGCCCTCGGCTTCGCGCGCGATGCGCCGGCCCTGGGCGTCAAAGCCGCTGTAGCGAATTCGCGCGAACCGGGGCACCACGCCACGCAGCGTCGGTACCGACAGGCAACCTTCCCATCCTTCTTCCTGCTCCTGGCCTAGCGCCTCGACTTGCGGATTGATCAGAACAGTCTCCGGGACCGGCGGCGCATCGGGATAACGCTGGTTCTGGGAGAAACCGAAGATCACGACCGACAAGTCGACACCGATCTGCGGCGCCGCCAGGCCCGCGCCGTCGGCGGCGCGCATCGTCTCGAACATGTCGTCGATCAAGGCATGCAGCTCGTGCGTATCGAACGCCAGCACCGGCTGCGCCACGCGCAGCAGGCGCGGGTCACCCATCTTCAAAATTTCGCGAATCGTCATGTCTGCAAGGCGGTAAACGCCGCGATCACTTCCGGCGTTGCCTGCACGAGCTCGATCAGCACGCCTTCGCCGCCGAACGGGTATTCAGCATTGCCAACGGGGTGCAGGAAGCAAATATCGTAGCCGGTCGCTCCCTTGCGTATGCCGCCTGGAGCAACACGCACACCGTTGGCAGCGAGCCACTCCACGGCACGTGGCAAGTTGTCGACCCACAGGCCGATGTGATTCAGCGCTGGAATATTCACCGCGGGTTTCCGGTCCGGGTCCAGGGGTTGCATCAAATCGACTTCCACCTTGAACGGGCCCGACCCCAAGGCACAGATGTCTTCATCCACGTTCTCACGCTCGCTGCGGTAGGTGCCGGTCGGCGTGAGGCCAAGTTTGTCGACCCAGAGCGCGCGCAGGCGCTCTTTGCTGGTGCCGCCGATCGCGACTTGCTGCAGCCCCAGGACCTTGAAGGGCCGCGTCATTCGAACTCCATGATGACCTGATCGACCGCCAAGCTCTCGCCCTTCGTCGCAACGATCTTGGCGACGACTCCGTCATGCTGTGCGAGGAGGATGTTCTCCATCTTCATGGCTTCGATGACGGCAAGCCTCTCGCCCGTGCGCACCGTCTGGCCGGGTGCGACGGCGACATCCACCAGCAAGCCCGGCATCGGCGACAGCAGGAATCTGGACAGATCGGGCGCCACCTTGACGGGCATCAACGCCAGCAACTCCGCCGCACGCGCCGTCAGCACCCGGGCTTGCATCTGCATGCCGTTGTGGGTGATGCTCAGGTCCAGTCCGATGCGTTCGACCTGGGCGCTGAATGGCAGGCCGTCGAATTCGCCGTGCACGGCAATGTCGCGCAACGGGCCGCGAAAGCGCAACGTTGATGTCTTGTCGTCGATGGTGATTCGATAGCCGTCGCCAGCGTTGCTCACCTTCACCGGCGTTTGCTGGCGCCGGCCACCGCTGCCGGCGTGCACGACCACATAATCCTGGCCAAGCTGCAATTCATGGCCGGGCAGCTGCCCGGAGATGCGTGCCGCACGCTCGCGACTGCGGCGATGCGCGGCGGCAGCCAGAGCGGTCAGAAAGCGCGGATCGTCAAGAGCACCCAAAGCCACCGAAAACCCGCTCGGGTATTGCTCGGCGATGAAGCCCGTATTGAAGTCAGCCGCGATGAATTTGGGATGTGCAAGCAGCGCCGACTGGAAAGCGATGTTGCTCGCCACGCCTCGAATCACGAACGCGTTCAGCGCCTCGCGCATGCGCCGCATCGCGTCCGCGCGGTCATGGCCGTGCACGATCAGCTTGGCGATCATCGAATCGTAGTGGATCGGGATTTCGCCCCCTTCCGCAAAGCCGGTGTCGACGCGAATTCCGCCGTCTTCGGGCACGGCCTGCGCGGCGTGCATGGTTTGCGCTGGAGGCTGGTATTTCACGAGCCGGCCGGTGGAGGGCAAGAAGCCGCGCAGCGGGTCCTCGGCGTTGATGCGGCATTCCATCGCCCAGCCGCGCCGGGCGATGTCGGACTGGCCAAACGCGAGTGGTTCGCCCGCGGCGACCCGAATCATCTGCTCCACCAGGTCGAGCCCGGTGATGCACTCCGTCACCGGGTGCTCGACCTGAAGGCGGGTGTTCATCTCGAGAAAGTAAAAGCTCTGATCCTTTCCGACCACAAACTCCACCGTCCCGGCACTTTGGTAGTTCACTGCCTTGGCCAGGGCCACAGCCTGTTCACCCATGGCCTTGCGTGTCGCTTCGCTGATGAACGGCGACGGCGCTTCTTCGATCACTTTCTGGTGTCGGCGCTGGATCGAGCATTCGCGTTCGTGCAGATAGACGCAGTTACCGTGTGCGTCGCCCAGGATCTGGATCTCGATGTGACGCGGTTGTTCGACGAATTTTTCGATGAAGACCCGGTCGTCGCCAAAACTGGCGCGCGCTTCGTTGCGGCAGGCGGCGTAGCCCTCGAGAGCGCCTTTGTCGTCGTGCGCCACGCGCAAGCCCTTGCCGCCACCGCCGGCGCTGGCCTTGATCATGACCGGATAGCCGATGTCCTTCGCAATCTGAACCGCTTGCTGCGCGGTCTCGATGGCCGCGTTGTGACCCGGAATCGTATTCACCTTGGCCGCGGCCGCGAGATTCTTCGAAGCAATCTTGTCGCCCATCGCGGCGATCGACGCGTGTTTCGGCCCGATGAAAACAATGCCCTGTTGCTCGACGCGCCGTGCGAACTCTTCGTTTTCGCTCAAGAAGCCGTAGCCAGGGTGCACCGCCTGCGCCCCGGTTTGCCGGCACGCGGCGATGATCTTGTCGATCACCAGGTACGACTCGCGGCTCGGCGACGGGCCGATGAACACCGCTTCGTCGGCGAGTTCCACGTGCAGCGCATCGCGGTCGGCTTCCGAGTAAACCGCCACGGTCGCGATTCCCAACTTGCGCGCCGTCTTCATGACACGGCAGGCAATCTCTGCGCGGTTTGCAATCAAGATCTTGGTGAACATCTTGATCGGTCTCAGAGCGGAATGTTGCCGTGCTTGCGCCACGGGTTTTCGAGCTTCTTCTGCGCCAGCATCGCCAGCGAGCGGCAGATGCGCCTGCGCGTTTCGTGCGGCTGGATCACGTCGTCGATGTAACCCCGTGCGCCGGCGACGAAAGGATTCGCAAACTGCTCCTTGTACTCAGCCTCGCGCGCGGCCAGTTTGGCCGGGTCACCCTTGTCTTCGCGGAAGATGATCTCCACGGCGCCCTTCGCGCCCATGACGGCGATCTCGGCGTTCGGCCAGGCGAAATTGACGTCGCCGCGCAGGTGCTTGGAGCTCATCACGTCGTAGGCGCCGCCGTACGCCTTGCGCGTGATCACGGTCACCTTGGGCACAGTGCACTCGGCGTAGGCGTAGAGCAGCTTCGCGCCGTGTTTGATGATGCCGCCGTGCTCTTGCGATGTCCCGGGCATGAAACCGGGCACATCGACGAAGGTGATGACCGGAATGTTGAACGCGTCGCAGAACCGCACGAAGCGCGCGGCCTTGATCGCGCTCTTGATGTCCAGGCATCCTGCCAGCACCAGCGGCTGGTTGGCGACGATGCCGACACTTTGACCGTCCATGCGCGCGAAGCCGATGACGATGTTCTTCGCGAAGTCGGGTTGCAGTTCGAAGAAGTCGGCGTCGTCGACGCTCTTGACGATCAGCTCCTTCATGTCGTACGGCTGGTTCGGGTTGTCGGGGACGAGCGTGTCGAGCGACATGTCCAGGCGTTCGGCAGGGTCGTCGCCGCGTCGCAGCGGCGCCCGTTCGCGGTTGTTCAGCGGCAGGTAGTTGTACAGGCGCCGCAGCATCAGCAGCGCGTCGACGTCGTTGTCGAACGCCAGGTCGGCCACGCCGCTCTTGGTGGTGTGCGTCACTGCGCCGCCCAGGTCTTCGGCACTCACCTCTTCATGCGTCACCGTCTTCACGACTTCAGGCCCGGTGACGAACATGTAGGAGCTGTTTCTCACCATGAAGATGAAGTCGGTCATCGCCGGCGAATACACAGCGCCTCCGGCGCATGGGCCCATCACCATGCTGATCTGCGGCACGACACCCGATGCCATCACGTTGCGCTGGAATACCTCGGCGTAACCGCCGAGCGACGCGACCCCTTCCTGGATGCGCGCGCCACCCGAATCGTTCAGGCCGATGACCGGGGCGCCGACCTTCATCGCCTGGTCCATGATCTTGCAGATCTTCTCGGCGTGCGCTTCCGACAGTGCGCCGCCGAATACGGTGAAGTCCTGGCTGAACACGAACACCAGACGGCCGTTGATCATGCCGTAGCCGATGACGACGCCGTCACCCGGAATCTTCTGCTGCGCCATGCCGAAGTCGGCGCAGCGGTGCTCGACAAACATGTCCCATTCTTCGAACGTGCCTTCGTCGAGCAGCAACTCCAGGCGTTCGCGCGCCGTCAGCTTGCCTTTGGCGTGCTGCGCCGCAATCCGCTTCTCGCCGCCGCCCAAACGCGCCTTGGCACGTTTGGCCTCCAGCTTCTGAATGATGTCGTGCATAGGGGCAGTGTCTCCTCAACGCGGGTTCGTTCGATACAGATCGAGCAGGGCGCGCGCCGCGGTCGACGGCGCGATGCGTTGCTGCGACACGTCATCCAGCAGTTGCGGCAACCTGCGGCGCACGGCGGGGTGTTCATTGAATTCGGCTCGCAGGCGCGCGTGCACGATGTCCCACACCCAGCACAGGGCCTGCTCTCGGCGCCTCGCGCTGAATTCGCCGCTCGCTTCACGCTGGGCGCGAAACGCGCCGATCGCATCCCACACCGCTGCGATGCCCTGGCCTTGCAAGGCGCTGACCTGCATCACCTGTGTCTGCCTGCGGATCGATGAACCGTACGAGTTGAGCACCAGCATGGCGCTCGCGATATGCGCTTGCGCGCGCGTGGCCGCGGCGGGGTCGAGATCGGCCTTGCTGATGAGCACCAGGTCCGCCAGCTCCATCACGCCTTTCTTGATCGCCTGCAAGTCATCACCCGCGTTCGGAAGTTGCAGCAAGATGAACATGTCGGTCATGCTGGAAACGGCTGCCTCGCTCTGGCCCACGCCGACTGTTTCGACGATGACGATATCGTGGCCCGCAGCCTCGCACAGCAGTATCGCTTCGCGCGTCTTTTCCGCGACACCGCCGAGCGTTCCCGAAGCCGGGCTCGGCCGGATGTAGGCTTGCGCGTGCACCGACAAACGCTCCATGCGCGTCTTGTCACCCAGAATGGACCCGCCGGACAGGCTGGACGATGGGTCGACGGCAAGCACCGCGATGCGCCGCCCCTGGGCGATCGAATGCAAACCCAGCGCCTCGATGAAAGTCGATTTGCCGACACCCGGGACACCTGAAATGCCCAGGCGCATCGATTTCCCGGTGTCAGGCAGCAGCGCGTTGAGCAGGGCATCGCCACGAGCGCGGTGCTCGCCTCGCGTCGATTCGAGCAGTGTGATGGCCTTGGCAAGCGCGCGCCGATCGCCGCCGCGTACGCCGTCCGCCAAGGCTTGATCGTGGGCACTCAACGTCACGCGGCGTCACCTGCTGGAGAGGTTCGCCTTGATGTGTTCGAGCACGTCTTTTGCACTCGCCGGGATCGGCGTTCCAGGTCCGTAGATGCCCTTCACGCCGGCCGCAAGCAGAAACTCATAGTCCTGGCGCGGGATCACGCCGCCGACGAAAACGATGATCTCGCCCGCGCCCTGTTCGCGCAGGCTCTTCAGGATGGCCGGCACGAGCGTCTTGTGTCCGGCGGCGAGTGTGCTGACGCCCACGGCATGCACGTCGTTCTCGATCGCCTGACGCGCGCACTCTTCGGCGGTCTGAAACAGCGGGCCGATATCGACGTCAAAGCCCAGGTCGGCAAACGCAGTCGCAACCACTTTGGCGCCGCGGTCATGCCCGTCCTGGCCGAGCTTGGCGATCAGCACGCGCGGCTGGCGACCCTGCTCTTTGGCGAACTCGGCAACTTCGCGCTTCAGCTTGTCCCAGCCTTCAGCACTGTCATAAGCGGCTGCATACACACCCGTCACCTTTTGCGTATTGGCGCGGTGGCGCCCCCAGGCCTTCTCCAGAGCATCGGAAACCTCGCCGACTGTGGCGCGCAGGCGCATCGCCTGAATCGCCAGCTGCAGCAGATTTTGCGGCTCTGCGCCCGCGCCGCCATCGGTTTGCGCGCATCGGGTCAACGCATCGAGTGCCGCATTCAACGCTTCCGCGTCGCGTGCCGCGCGCAAGGCGCGCAGCCGCTCGATCTGGCCGTCGCGCACTGCATGATTGTCGACCTCGCGGAACTCGATTTGCTCTTCCTGGGCCAACTTGTACCTGTTGACGCCCACGATCACGTCCTGGCCTGAGTCGATGCGCGCCTGCTTTTGCGCAGCGCTGGCTTCGATCTTCAGCTTCGCCCAACCGCTGTCGACGCAGCGCACCATGCCGCCCTGCGCATCGACTTCCTGGATGATCGCCCAGGCCTTGTCGAGCATGTCCTGCGTCAACCTCTCCATCATGTAGCTGCCGGCCCAGGGATCGACCACGTTCGTGATGTGGGTCTCTTCCTGGATGATGAGTTGCGTGTTGCGGGCGATGCGCGCGCTGAATTCGCTGGGCAAGGCAATCGCTTCGTCGAGCGCGTTCGTGTGCAGGCTTTGGGTGCCGCCGAACACCGCTGCCAGCGCCTCGATCGTGGTGCGCACGACATTGTTGTAGGGGTCTTGCTCGGTCAGGCTCCAGCCCGAGGTCTGGCTATGGGTGCGCAGCATCAGGCTCTTTGGATTCTTTGCGCCGAAGGCCTGCATGATGCGCCACCACAGCACCCGCGCCGCGCGCATCTTGGCGACTTCCAGATAGAAGTTCATGCCGATCGCCCAGAAGAAGCTGAGCCGCGGCGCGAAATCATCGACATCCAATCCCTTGGCCAGGGCCGTCTTCACATACTCCTTGCCATCGGCCAGCGTGAAGGCGAGTTCCAGCGCCTGGTTCGCTCCCGCTTCCTGCATGTGATAACCCGAAATCGAAATCGAGTTGAACTTCGGCATGTGTTTTGACGTGTATTCGATGATGTCGCCGACGATTCGCATCGACGGCTGCGGCGGATAGATGTAGGTGTTGCGGACCATGAACTCCTTCAGGATGTCGTTCTGGATGGTCCCGCTCAAGCATTCCTGGGCAACGCCCTGCTCCTGCGCCGCAACCACATACGCGGCCAGGATCGGCAACACGGCTCCATTCATCGTCATCGACACCGACACCTTGTCCAGCGCGATGCCGTCGAACAGGATCTTCATGTCTTCCACGCTGTCGATCGCGACCCCGGCTTTGCCGACGTCGCCCGTGACTCGCGGGTGGTCGCTGTCATAGCCGCGGTGCGTGGCCAGATCGAACGCGACGCTGATCCCTTGGGCGCCGCCGGCCAGCGCCTGGCGATAGAAAGCGTTCGACGCCTGTGCGGTCGAAAACCCCGCGTACTGGCGAATCGTCCATGGCCGCACCGCGTACATCGTCGCTTGCGGCCCGCGCAGATAGGGCGCGAAACCCGGCAGCGTGTCGACATGTTCAAGGCCTTGCAGATCAGCGGCGGTATACAGCGGCTTGACGCAGATGCCCTCGGGCGTGACCCAATTCAGGGACTCGAGCGTGCCACCGGGCGCGGACTTCGCGGCCACCTCTTCCCAGGCGGACAAGGATCGGGCGGCAGAGTCGGGACCGGAGTCGGGAGCGACGTCGGGTTTGGCGGGCATCGTGAGCTTTCGATCGGTGGCGGGCGAGGCCGGCAGCGGCCCGTTCCAGCACCGTGGTTCAAGACCGGATCATATTGCTCGGCATGGCATCGCAGCCGACCCGGCCGCGCCTCGCCCCGGCCGCCAGGCGCGTCGAAGCGCCGCTTGCCTGATTCCGAGGAGCCTGGGTGAGTCGAGATCAGACCCTGCCAGAGTTCGCCCGCCAATGCACCGCTGCGACAATCGCCGCATGCCACGCCCTCGCCTCGCTTTGATCGCCGCCGTCGCACGCAACGGTGCGATCGGCAAAGACAACGCCCTGCTGCTGCATCTGCCCGGCGATCTGCCGCGCTTCAAGCGCCTGACGCTGGGCGGCGCCATCATCATGGGACGCAAGACCTGGGAGTCGATCGGCAGGCCGTTGCCGGGCCGGCACAATATCGTCCTGACGCGAAATCCTCGCTGGCACGCGGCAGGCGCCGATGTGGCGCCGTCGTTGCAGGCCGCGCTTGCGCTGGCCTCAACAGCACCCAAGGCGTTCGTGATCGGCGGCGCACAGGCCTGGGCCGAAGCCCTGCCGCTCGCGGACGAGTTGATCCTCACTGAAATCGACGCGGACCTCGAAGGCGATGCATTCTTCCCGCCGTGGGACAGGAGCAAGTTTGAAGAAACGGCGCGCGAGGCCGGCACCGACAGTCGCGGCCTGAAGTTCAGTTTCGTCACCTACGCAAGAAAACAAGGAGAGTGAGATGTCAGGAGATGGTTTTCACGTGCA
>JAEMQF010000079.1 GCA_022758925.1 Burkholderiales bacterium
CCGCGGGCAGCGGGCGGATCCAAGTATTGAATTGTTGTTCAGGCAATTCAGCGGCCAGCCGCTCGCAGCCGCGTTGCCAGAGGTCAGCCACCATGTTGTGGAGAACGCATCGATTGGGAGCCCGGATTGTACGTCTGCAAGACGATGCCAACGCTGTTATCCACAGTTGTAGGCTGAACTTGCATGTCGAACCGAGGGCGATCAACCAGCGGCGCCTGGCAATGGCCGGCGTTGACCGGCGCTGCAGATTCTGCTGTAATCCTTGGCTTTTCCGCGTGCGAGCCGGTCGACAAGGCGCGCTACCGGTCACCGGTCTTCCGACGGGAAACTCAATCAGATCAGCGCAGCAGGCCGCGCCGCACCCATCATGAAACGCACCTATCAAGCTTCCAAAATTCGCCGCGCGCGAGTGCATGGCTTTCGCGCCCGTATGAAGACCCGCGGGGGACGTGCCGTCATCAATGCGCGTCGGGCCAAAGGCCGCAAGCGCCTTTCGGTCTGACTCCAGTCCAGTCTCCCGACGGCTGGTCTAGCCTGTCCTGCGGCCGTGACCCCTGTCGTGGTGGGCCGGTTGCGGCAGTCGAGCGACTTTGTTCGGGTGCTTGCTCAACCGGCAGCGGTCGCGAATCGATACTTCGCCCTGCATGGCCTGGAGGTTCAGCCGCGGACTCATGTCAAGGCAGGTACTGTCGCGAGCAACTTATCAACAAGCAACGCACAGCTTTCAACGGTTCCTGTGAATAAAGCATCTATTGTCAAAGCGCAGGCTGTCGACGGCGATCAACTTTGGCTGGGCGTAATTGTCCCGAAACGCTTCGCGCGCAGAGCCGTGACCCGAACCTTGGTGAAGCGGCTGATCAGATACGGGATAGGTCGTTACGCGCACACCCTCCCGCCCGGCATGTGGGTTGTTCGCCTGCGCGCGGGCTTCGACCAAACCGGCTTCGCGTCAGCAGCCTCTCAGGCACTGCGAGCGGCTGTGCGAAAAGAGGTTGAGCACCTGCTGCTTTCGGTGGCCCGTGCGACGCTGCTGAGCACTGGCGTTGCTGCGTCGTGAATGCATCTTCTGCCTGGCCGGCCAGGGTCCTGATCTCGATGGTTAGGGCCTATCGCATGTTCCTCAGCCCTTGGCTCGGGAGTGCCTGCCGATTCACCCCTACCTGTTCCGCATATTCTTTGGGCGCGCTCCAAGCCCATGGCGCCGTGGGTGGCGTGTATCTTTCGCTTGCTCGACTGGCCCGATGCCACCCGTGGTGCCACGGAGGCGACGACCCGGTTCCGGAGCGTCTGCCAAAGGTACTCGATGGCGCCTTAACATTTCTTTCGCGCGGCGCAGACAGCCATGATGGCCGCGCCCCAAGGGGCCCATCCTCATGAACGACACGCGCCGCACCATTCTCTGGGTGGTGTTCTCGTTTTCGCTGTTCCTGATATGGGATGCCTGGAACAAGCACACCGGTCAGCCATCCGTCTTCAGCCCACCTGCGGCGACGAAAGCCACTCCGGCTGCAACGGGAGCTGCGCCAGCGGCAAGCGCGTTGCCACCCGTCACTTCTCAGCCGTCAGCGGCAAGTCTGCCAACGGTGCCTACAGTTGCCGCAGCGACCAGCAGCGAACGGGTTGAGGTAATCACCGATGTATTGAAAACGACGCTCGATACCCGTGGCGGCTCGCTGGTGCGGGTCGAACTCTTGGGCCAGGTCGATCCCCTCGATCGAACGAAGAACATGGTCTTGCTTGACCAGTCGGCGCAACGACTCTATGTCGCGCAAACCGGCCTCGTGCCACCGGCCGGAGGCGCAGGATTGCCGAACCACCACGCCGCAATGAAAGTCGTCCCCGGTGAGCGTGTATTGAAGGAAGGAACCAACACGATTCAAGTCAGGTTCGAGTCGGATGACATCGGGGGGGTCAAACTGGTCAAGACCTACACCTTCGAAAGATCGAATTACGTCATCCGCGTTGCCCACGATGTGATCAACACCACGACTTCGCCAATCGCGCCGCGGTTGTACCTACAACTGGTTCGCGACGGCAATCCTCCAGCGGGAGAGTCGAGCTTCTACTTCACGTTTACCGGGCCGGCGATCTATACCGACGCGGCCAAATTCTCGAAGATCGACTTCAAGGACATCGAAAAGCGCAAGCCTGGCGAGAGACCCGAACATGCCCTCGAAGCCGACAATGGCTGGGTCGCCATGGTGCAGCACTATTTTGCGAGCGCTTGGCTCGTTGACAAGTCCGGCGCCCCGAAACAACCGCGCGAGTTCTATACCGGCAAAGTGGCGGCAAACACGTATTCCGTGGGCATGATCATGCCGGTCGGTGAAGTCGCCGTCGGCGCCAGCGCGACTCTCGAAGCGAGGCTTCTTGTCGGGCCCCAGGAAGAAGACAAGCTGGCCGCGCTCGCGCCGGGCCTGGAACTCGTCAAGGACTATGGCTGGTTCACGATTCTCGCCAAGCCGTTGTTTTGGTTGCTGACCCAGCTGCACAAACTCATCGGCAACTGGGGCTGGGCGATCGTCGGCTTGGTGGTCCTGCTCAAGATCGCGTTCTATTGGCTCAACGCAACAGCCTATCGGTCGATGGCCAAGATGAAGGCGATCAACCCGAAGGTCATGGCTCTGCGCGAGCGGCTCAAGGAAAAGCCGCAGGAAATGCAGCAGGAAATGATGCGCATCTATCGCGAAGAGAAGGTCAATCCGCTGGGCGGCTGTCTGCCCATCGTCGTGCAAATGCCGTTCTTCATTGCGCTGTATTGGGTCTTGCTGTCCAGCGTCGAGATGCGAAACGCGCCGTGGATTGCCTGGATTCACGACCTCTCCGCGGCTGATCCGTACTTCATCTTGCCCCTGCTGATGACCGGGACCACGATGTTTCAAACTTGGCTGAACCCCACGCCGCCGGATCCTGTGCAAGCGAAGATGATGTGGATCATGCCTCTCGTGTTTTCGGCGATGTTCTTCGTGTTTCCGGCCGGTCTGGTGCTGTACTGGCTCACCAACAACATTCTGTCGATCGCCCAACAGTACCTCATCAACAAACAGCTTGGTGTATTGGGAAAGTAGTGCGGTTTGTTTCGCCCCGGCGGCACGCGGCACGAACTGGCCGCGATGCAGGAGTTGCCTGAATGCTGCCTCGGCTGGATGACACGATTCTCGCGATCGCCACGGCGCCGGGTCGCGGTGCCATCGGCATCGTGCGCGCATCGGGCCCGCGGCTCGAGCCGCTGGTGGTTGCGATCTGTGGCAGGGCACTCGTTGCTCGTCGTGCGCACTACCTTCCCTTGCTTGCCAGCGATGGCCAGGTGATCGACGCAGGCCTGGCACTTTTCTTTCCAGCGCCGAACTCCTACACAGGACAAGATGTGCTCGAGCTTCAGGCCCACGGTGGGCCAGTGGTGCTGCAGCTGTTGCTGGCACGGTGCCTTGAAGCCGGCGTTGATCTCGGTGCGCGCGTCGCGCATCCCGGCGAATTTACGCAGCGCGCATTCCTGAATGGCAAACTCGACTTGGCGCAGGCCGAGGCGGTGTGCGATCTGATCGAAGCCAGCACCGAAGCTGCGGCGCGTTGCGCGGCGCAATCGCTCAGTGGCAGTTTCTCGAGTCAGATCGAATCGCTTGCCAAGCGGCTCGTCGAGTTGCGGGCCTTGGTTGAGGCGACGCTCGATTTTCCCGAGGAGGAGATCGACTTCCTCAAGAGTGCCGACGCGCATGGCCGTCTTGCCCGAATCGCGACTGAACTGGACGAAGTCTTGCTGCGAGCACGCCAGGGGGTGCTACTTCGTGACGGTGTGAGGGTGGTCCTGGCGGGCCAGCCCAACGTGGGCAAGAGTTCGCTGCTCAACGCCCTGGCCGGCGAGGAGTTGGCCATCGTGACACCAGTGCCAGGCACGACGCGCGACAAGGTCAGCGAAACGATTCAAATGGAAGGTGTTCCGATTCATGTGATCGATACCGCCGGACTGCGCGATTCGACCGACGCAGTCGAGCAGATCGGAATTGCGCGAACCTGGGGCGAAATTGCAGGCGCCGACCTCGTGTTGTTCCTGCACGATCTGACGCGCTCAACCCACGCCGAATATGTTCGGGCCGAGGCGCGCCTCGCCGAACGGCTGGTCCCGGCCCTGGCGCAAGGCGCGCGCCTGATCCACGTGTACAACAAAGTCGATGCGTTGCCGGCTGCGCTGGAGGTTGAAGGCCTTGCGGTCTCGGCGCTTACTGGCCAGGGGCTGGAAGGGCTGCGCCGGTCGGTGCTCGAGGCGGTGGGTTGGGAGTGGCCTCAGGAAGGGGTGTTCATGGCCCGGGCACGTCATGTGTTCGCGCTGCGCAGCGCAGCGGATCACGTCGCCAGCGCCGGTGCGCACGCAGCCCAGGCAAATGCAGCACTTGAATTGCTCGCCGAAGAACTGCGCCTGGCGCATCGGGCGCTTGAGGAAATCACGGGTGCCTTTTCGTCCGAAGACTTGCTGGGCCAAATATTCGGGCGATTTTGCATCGGCAAGTAAATCAAAACCGGGCATGCGTGACGAGTTACAGGGCGGTGCCGGAAGAGATCGCGCAACCCGCCCCGGCGCTGGCACTGGAAGCCGTTCGCGCCGTTGACGCGGTCATGTTGGCGCGCGTACGGGCCAATCTGGCAGGCAAGACCTCGTTCGCTTCACCGCTTCACGACCGCGCACGGGGTGCACTGCATTGGGCTATCCGGTCAGGAGCGGCCAAGCAACTTGCTTTCGGCCAGCGCCAAGGGTTCGGGAAGGCCCGAAAGCACCAAGGTATCACCGGCCGATAGCAGCGTATTGTCTTCGGGTTTGGCGACCGTCCCGGTGGCGCGCCGCAGTGATACGGCGCTGACGCCCACCGCGTGCAGGGCCTGCGCGGCAAGGGTCTGGCCGACGCAGCGCGCAGCCGCTGGCAAGGTGACGGAAAGCAATCGTGCATGGTGCAGCTCGTCGACGGTATCGTCGTCGGCACCGTGAAAGTAACCTCGCAACAGGCCGTAACGCGCGTCACGCTGGTCCTGCACCACACGAATCACGCGTCGTATCGGAACACCGACCAGGGCCAGCGCGTGGCTGGCGAGCATCAGCGAACCCTCGATCGCTTCCGGAACGACTTCGGCGGCCCCCGCAGCTTGCAGACGCTCGAGGTCGCTGTCATCAAGCGTACGCACCACGACCGGAACCTTGGGCGCGTGCGACTGCACGAGGCGCAAGATCTTCAGGGCCGACGGCGTATCGTGATAGGTCACAACGACAGCACTGGCGCGCGCCAAGCCGGCAGCCATGAGGCTTTGCAAACGGGCCGCGTCGCCGAATACGACGCTTTGGCCGGCGGCAGCTGCTTGCCGCACCCGATCCGGGTCGAGGTCAAGAGCCATGTAGGCGATGCCCTCGCCTTCAAGCAAGCGCGCCAGATTCTGCCCGCTGCGCCCGTAGCCGGCGATGATCACATGCGCTTCGGCATTGATCGCGCGCTTCGCAATCGTCGTCATCGCCACCGATTGCATCAACCAGTCGCTCGAACTCAGGCGCAGCACGATGCGGTCGCTGTAGAGAATCAAGAGGGGGGTTGCCAGCATGCTCAGCACCATGCTGGCCAAAACCGGGTTCAACCACTGCGGTTCGATGAGCTGATTCTCTGCGCCGAGGGTCAGCAGCACGAAACCGAATTCGCCGGCCTGCGCAAGGTACAAGCCGGTACGCAGCGCCACGCCCGGCGCCGCGCCGAACAGACGCGCCAGCAGCGCCACCAGGACGAACTTTGCGGCCACGGGAGCCAACGTCAGCAGCAGCACCAGCAGCCACTGATTCAACACCGCATGCCAATCCAGTTTCATGCCGATCGTGATGAAGAACAGACCGAGCAACACATCGTGGAAGGGTCGGATGTCGGTCTCGACCTGGTGCTTGTACTCCGTCTCGGCGATCAGCATACCCGCCACGAAGGCCCCA
>JAEMQF010000241.1 GCA_022758925.1 Burkholderiales bacterium
ATCGGAAACTGCACGCCCTGGTTCTGGCCGATCGGCCGATCGAACACGATTCGTTCGCCAACGTATTTCGTGACCCGATCGATGAACCAATGGCCGTCGCCGATGCACTCGGCGGCGATCAAGGTGCGCTCCGCGTTCAAGCCGTCGAGGATGTACTTGAATCCCTGGCCCTCGACACCGATCAGGTTCTCGGCGGGAAGCTCCAGGTTCTCGAAGAACAGCTCGTTCGTCTCGTGATTTACCATGTTGGGAATCGGCCGCACCGTCATGCCCTTGCCGATCGCGTCGCGCAGGTCGACGATGAAGATCGACATCCCTTGCGACTTCTTCTTCACCTCGGCCAGCGGTGTCGTGCGCGCGAGCAGGATCATCAGGTCCGAGTGCTGCACGCGCGAAATCCAGACCTTCTGGCCATTGATCGTGTAGCGATCGCCCCCCGCACTGCGCAGTGCGGTGGTCTTGATCTTCGTCGTGTCGCTGCCGGTGCTCGGTTCCGTTACCGCCATCGACTGCAGGCGCAGTTCGCCGCTCGCAATCCGCGGCAGGTAGCGCTGCTTCTGCTGCGCCGAGCCGTGGCGCAGCAGCGTGCCCATGTTGTACATCTGGCCGTGGCAGGCGCCCGAGTTGCCGCCGCTGCGGTTGATCTCTTCCATGATCACGGAAGCCTCCGCCAGCCCCAGGCCCGAGCCGCCATATTCCTGCGGGATCAGCGCGGCCATCCAGCCGGCCTTGGTGAGAGCATCCACAAAGGCTTCGGGGTAGCCGCGCTGGGCGTCGATGGCACGGTGGTATTGCCCAGGGAATTGTGCGCACAAGGCGCGCACCGCGTCGCGGATCTCGGCGTATGCGGCGGTGTCGGGGGTGGTTCGCATCGGGTGTTCTACTCGATGTCAGGCGGTCTCGGCTTGCGCCTGCATCGCGAGCAAGCCTTCATGGTCGCGCGCCCACAGCGCAACGTGGTGCGGGTCGGCATCAACCCGGCCACACAGCGTGAAGGCATGGGTGTCGAACAGCGGGCGCATCGCGGTGAACGCAAAGCGGCGCATGCGCGCTTGTGGCTGTTCGCGCCGCAACAGATCGGCGAGCAGCGTCGCGATCAACGGCCCATGCACGACCAGGCCCGGGTAGCCTTCCACCTGCGTCACATAGGGCCGGTCGTAGTGAATCCGATGGCCGTTGAACGTGAGCGCCGAATAGCGGAACAGCAGCACCGGGTCGGGAACGATTTCGAGCGAGAACGTTGCGTCGCTCGGCGCCGGCTGCGGCGTCGGTGGCGGCGCGCCCGGCGCCGGCAGGTCGCGATAGACGATGTCGTGCTCTTCCGTGAGCGCGATGCCGCGTGCGTTTGAGACTTCATGCCGCACCGTGACGAACACCAGCTCGCCGCTGCGGCCCGACTTGGCGTCGACCTTGACGATGCGCGAGTCGCGAGTGACTTCTTCGCCGACTCGCAGCGGCTGCAAAAATTCGAGCCGCCCGCCGGCCCACATGCGGCGCGGCAGCGGCACCGGAGGCAGGAAGTCGCCACGTTTGGCGTGGCCGTCGGCGCCGATCTGCGACTGCCGCGCCAGCGGCGTGAAGAACAGCCAGTGCCACAGCGGCGGTACGTCGGCGCCGGGCGCGGGCAAGGCCTCGTCGCGGTCGAGCGTGGCGGCCAACGCCGCCAGCGGCGCCGCGTGCACGCTGTCGCTGCGGCGTTCGGTGCGTCCCAACCACTGGCGCAGCAGGCCGATGTCGACGGATGTGCGTTCGCTCGGGTTCATGGCCTGCTGCGAGAAGGGCTCCGGATGGAACTGTCGATTGTGCCGCGCGCGCCATGCACGGTCTCGGCGAGTCGAATCCGGCAGGGTAAGCTTTGGCCCGAGCTGAATCCGTGCTTGCCCCTGCCTGGGTCAGGTTTCAGCGCCGAGTCCAATCCTCCTGGGAGCCACGCCATGATCCACGTCCTCGCCGTCATCACGGCCAAGCCCGGCCTGCGCAACACCATCCTCGAATCGTTTCGCGCCAACGTGCCGGCGGTTCTGGCCGAAGATGGTTGCATCGAGTACGGCGCCGCGACCGACGCCGAAGGCGCGCTCGCGATTCAAACCAAGTACGGAGCGGACACCTTCGTCGTGATCGAGAAGTGGCGCGACATGAACGCGCTCAAGGCCCATGCTGCCGCGCCGCACATGGCGGCTTACGCCGCGAAGACGCGCGAACACATCGCCAGCCGCTTCATCCACGTCCTGTCCCCGGCCTGAACCGACGCGGGTTCAGGCGCGGGCATGTTCCCGCTAGACTCGCGGGCGAGCCGCAAAGGAAACCACGATGGCCGGACGCTGGTTTGAAGAATTCAAGGTCGGGCAGACGTTCGAGCACGAGATTCGCCGCACCGTGACCGAGGCCGACAACGTCTGGTTCTGCGGCGCCACCTGCAACCCGGCGGCGGTGCACATCGACGCCGAGTACTGCAAGGGCACCGAGTTCGGCCGGCCGCTGATGAACAGCATCTTCACGCTCGGCCTGGTGATCGGCCTGTCGGTGCAAGACACGACGCTCGGCACGACCCTGGCCAACCTCGGCATGAGCGACACGCGCTTCCCGAAGCCTGTGTTCTACGGCGACACGATCCGCGCCCGCACCACCGTGAAAGAGCTGCGCGAGAGCAAGTCGCGGCCGAACGCGGGCATCGTGACGCTGTACCACCAGGGCCTGAACCAGCGCGACGAAGAGGTGTGCCTGTGCACGCGCCAGGCCCTGATGTTGCGCAGGCCCATATGAGCGCCGGCGCAGCGCCGTTCGCAAGCCGGTTCGATGCGCCGGCACGAGGCACAGGCCTGGGCGTGGCGCCTGCGGGCCGGCCGTCGCACGCGCCGGACTGGGGGCTGGCATGAAGCTGCGTTCGCTGCTGTTCGTTCCTGCCGACAGCGAACGCAAGCTCGTGAAGGGCCTCGGCAGCGCGGCCGATGTGCTGATCCTGGACCTGGAAGACGCAGTGGCCGAAGCGCGCAAGGTCGGCGCGCGCGCCAGCGCGGCCGAGTTCATCGCGGTGAACGCGCTGCAACTCGAAGCGCGTCAAGCGCACATCTTCGTGCGCATCAATCCGCTGGACAGCGGATTGGCCATGGGCGACCTGGCCAGCGTCGTGATTCCCGGGCTGGCCGGCATCATGCTGCCCAAGACGAACAGCGCCGCCGACGTGCTGCGCCTGGGCCACTGCCTCGACGCGCTGGAGGCGCGCGCCGGCGTCGGCGCCGGCAGCGTGCTCATCCTGCCCGTCGCCACCGAGACGGCGCAGGCGATGCTGAACATGCAAAGCTTCTGCACGCCGCTGCCGCGCCTGGCCGCGGTGACGTGGGGCGCCGAAGACCTGTCTGCTGCGATCGGTGCCGAGGCGAACCGCGACGAAGACGGCCAGTATTCGCCGCTGTATGCGCTGGCCGGGTCGCTCTGCCTGTGTGCCGCGGCGGCTGCGGGGGTGCCGGCGATCGAGACGATCCATGCCGACTTCCGCGATGCCACGGCGCTGGCCGCAACCAGCCGCGCGTCGCGCCGGCGCGGTTTTCGCGGCCGCATGGCGATTCACCCGGACCAGGTGGCGATCATCAATCAGGCCTATTCGCCCAGTGCAGCGGAGCTTGCGCACGCGCAGCGCATCGTCGATGCGTTCGCCGCGAATCCCGACGCCGGCGCCTTGAGCCTCGACGGCGCGATGATCGACAAGCCCCATCTGACGCAGGCGCTGCGCACGCTCGGCCAGGCGCGCTGAGCGGGAGCCTTGCCTGATCGGCGTGCGCGATCGTCCTGCCCGATCGCCCTGCCTCATCGCCCTGCCTCATCGCCCTGCCTCATCGCCCAGCCTGATCGCCCTGCCTGATCGCCCTGCCCGATTGCTCAGCCCGACGCTCTGGTCGCGCCCAGCGAGAGCGCGCAAAGGTGGGAGTCGGCGCGCCACACGATCGCCGCGCCACGTTGACGAGCATGCTGGGCTTGATGCATAATAGTGTGAACTGAATCGTGTACACTACCCCGGGCACACTATAAGCGGATTTTCAGCATGAAAAACATCACCCTCAGTGCCGATGAAGCGCTGATCGAGGCCGCCCGCGCGCAGGCACGGGCTGAAAAGACGACCCTGAACGAGCAGTTTCGGATCTGGCTCGCCACCTACGCGCGAAAGCAGCGCGTGCGGAAATTTCGCGAAGTGCTGGACGACCTGCAGGGCAAAGTCAGCACCGGCGGACGCAAGTTCACGCGGGACGAGATGAATGAGCGTTGACTTTCTCGACAGCAACGTCTTCATCTACCTCTTTGACCCGACTGACGAACGCAAGCGCACCATCGCACGGCGCTTGGTCGATTCCGCGATCGAAACCGATCGCGGCTGCATCAGCTTCCAGGTGGTTCAGGAAACGCTGCGTGTCATCACCGGCAAGTTGGCCAAGCCTGCGACAGCCGAAGCTGCCAGCGCGTTTCTCGAGCATTCCCTGATACCGCTGTGGCGTGTGATGCCCAGCGGGCCGTTATACGCCGCTGCGCTGCGCATCCAGACACGCTGGCAACTCGCCTTCTACGACTCGCAGATCGTCGCCGCCGCGCTCGAAGCTGGTTGCAAACGCCTGCTGAGCGAGGATCTTCAGCACGGCCAACGCATCGAGGGCCTGCGCATCGAAAATCCCTTCAAAGCGTGAGGCGGCGCCATGAAGCGCACCGGCGTGATTGCATCGCGCAGCGCGTCAGCACAGCGGCGAATCCTCTCGCGGCGCGAAGGTCAACGCGCTCAAACCCGTTCGACCACGAGCGCAATCCCCTGCCCGACGCCGATGCACATCGTGCACAGCGCATAGCGCCCGCCGCCCCGGTGCAGTTGGTTCACCGCCGTCGTCACCAGGCGCGCACCGCTCGCGCCGAGCGGGTGGCCCAGCGCGATTGCGCCGCCCCAGGCGTTGACGCGGGCATCGTCGTCGGCCAGGCCCAGGTCGCGCAGCACCGCCAGACCTTGCGCGGCGAAGGCTTCGTTGAGTTCGATGACGTCGATTTGCGCCAACTTCAGGCCGGTGAGCTCGAGCACCTTGCGCGTCGCAGGCGCCGGGCCGATGCCCATGATGCGGGGTGCGACGCCGACTGTGGCCATGCCCAGCACGCGCGCGCGCGGCGTCAGGCCATGGCGCGCGGCGGCCGCCTCGCCGGCGAGCAACAGCGCACACGCGCCGTCGTTCACGCCGCTGGCGTTGCCTGCCGTCACGCTGCCGTCGGGGCGCACCACGCCTTTGAGTTTGGCCAGGGCTTCGAGCGAGGTTTCGCGCGGGTGTTCGTCTTTGCTCACGCTGAGCGGTTCGCCCTTCTTTTGCGCGACCATGACCGGCGTGATCTCGGCGTCGAAACACCCGGCCTGCTGCGCCTTCACGGCATTGAGTTGCGAGCGCAACGCCATGCGGTCCTGCGCTTCGCGTTCGATGCCGAAGTCCTTCGCCACGTTTTCGGCGGTCTCGGGCATCGAGTCGACCCCGTACTGTTCGCGCATGACCTGGTTGATGAAGCGCCAGCCGAGCGTCGTGTCGTAGACCGCGTTGCTGCGGCTGAACGCGGTCTCGGCCTTGGGCATGACAAACGGCGCGCGGCTCATGCTTTCCACGCCGCCGGCGATCATCAACTGCGCCTCGCCGCAGCGGATCGCGCGCGCCGCGCTGCCCACCGCGTCCAGGCCCGAGCCGCACAGGCGGTTGATCGTCGCCCCCGGCACTTCCTTGGGCAAACCGGCGAGCAGCGACGCCATGCGCGCCACGTTGCGGTTGTCTTCACCGGCCTGGTTCGCGCAACCGTAGAGCACGTCGCCGACCGCCGCCCAGTCGACCTTCGGGTTGCGCGCGATCAGCGCGCGCAACGCAATCGCGCCGAGGTCGTCGGTGCGGATAGACGACAGTGCGCCGCCGTAGCGGCCGATGGGGGTGCGGATCGCGTCGCAAATGAAAGCGTGTTGCATGGGGTGGTCCGGTTGCGGAGACATCGCTCAAGACAGGGCAGACAGGCTGGTCGCTTCGAGGTCCAGCACTTCCTCGTCATTTTGTCAGCTGCAGCGTGATCGCCATCCCCGCCGGCGAAGTTCAATAGGTCTCGAGGTGCAGCCGCCCCTGGCTCTTCAACGCCGCAGCGAGTGGTTCCCAGTCGAGCCCGGCTTGCAGCGCCACGTCGCGCAGCGCGAGCACGACGCCTTCTTCCATGGCCTTGATGCCGCACACATAGATGCAGGTGTTCGAGTCTTGCAGCAACTGCGCCAAGTCGGCGGCGCGTTCGCGCATCGCGTCCTGCACATAGCGCTTCGGCGCGCCCGAGGTGCGCGAGAAGGCGAAGTTGATGTCGATGAAATCCTTCGGCAGGTTTTGCAGCGGCCCGAAATAGGGCAGCTCGGCCTGGGTCCGCGCGCCGAAGAACAGCATCAATTTGCCGCCCTCGAACTTGCCCGATGCGCGCAAGCGCCGGCGCCACTCCGTCATCGCGCGCATCGGCGCACTGCCGGTGCCGGTGCAGATCATCACGATGTTGGATCGCGGGTGGTTCGGCATCAGAAAACTGGCGCCGAACGGGCCGATCACCCGGACCGAGTCACCGACCTTCAAATCGCACATGTAGTTCGACGCGACGCCACGCACCGGCTTGCCGGCATGGTCTTCGAGCACGCGTTTGATCGTCAGCGACAGATTGTTGTAGCCGCGGCGCTCGCCATTGCGTGGGCTCGCGATCGAATACTGGCGCGGGTGGTGGGCGCGGCCGCTCGCATCCAGCCCCGGCGCGAGCACGGCGATCGATTGGCCTTCGAGCACCGGAAACGGCATCGCCCCGAAGTCGAGCACGATATGGTGCGTGTCGTAGTCGCTGCCGGCGCTGCGCCCGACTTCGGTGACGCGCACGTTGCCGACGACGCTGCCGACAAGCGCCTTGTGCTGCGCCTTCGGGCCGTACAGATTCGTGTAGGCATGCGCCGCCGACCAGGGCGGAAGCGTCGCGCCATAGGATGCAGCGTTGAAAGCGGCGGCGGCGTCGGTGCCGGTCACGCTCACCGCCGGTTGCGGCTCAGCCGCAGGTGCAGCATCGGCGGCAATGCCCGACAGCGCGAGTTGTTCGGCGCTCAGCTCGGGCGGCAGCGCGTCCCAGCCGAATTGCTCTTGCACGCCGTAGGCCTGGGCTCGCGGCAGCGTGCGCCAGTTGTCGATCGATCCGGTCGGGCATGGCGCCACGCAGGCCATGCACAGATCGCACTTGGCCGCATCCACGACATAGTTGCGCGAGTCGTGCGTGATTGCCGC
>JAEMQF010000344.1 GCA_022758925.1 Burkholderiales bacterium
GTATCGGGTGCCACGACGTGGCTGAACTTGATGACGATCGGCGCCTGCGCCAGGGCCGACCCCGTGATGGCCAGGGTACCGGCCGCGGCTGCTGCAGCGGCTGCGGCCAGGACATCGCGGCGCTTGAAGTTGCGTGTGTTCATCTAAGTCTCCTTTGCAGTGTCATTTCCAACCCATCGAAACCATCTTGCGGCGCAGGAAGGCGATCTGCGTCTGCAGCGGCAGCTGCTTCGGGCACACGTCATGGCAGCCCAGCAGCGACATGCAGCCGAAGACACCGTCGTCGTCGCCGATCACGTCGTAGAAATCGTCGTCGTCGCGCGCATCGCGCGGGTCGAGGCGGAAACGGGCGATCTTGTTCAGGCCGACCGCGCCGACAAAATCTTCGCGCATGCGCGCGGTGCCGCAGGCCGCGACGCAGCAACCGCATTCGATGCAGCGATCGAGCTCGTAGATTTGCTCGGCAAGCTCGGGTTCCATGCGCGCCTCGAGGCGCGTCAGGTCGGGCTTCGATTCCTGCTGGTGAACCCAGGTCTGCAGTCGCTCGCTCATGCCGCGCATCCACTTGCCGGTGTTCACCGACAGGTCGCCGATGAGCTCGAACACCGGCAGCGGCGCGAGCGTCAAGGTGTCGCCCAGGTTCCGTGTCAGCGTGCGGCAGGCCAGCGCAGGCCGCCCGTTCACCAGCATCGCGCAGCTGCCGCAGATGCCGGCGCGGCAGACGAAGTCGAACTGCAGCGACGGGTCGAGCTTCTCCCGGATCTCGGACAGCGCGATGAACAGGGTCATGCCGGCCGCGTCGTCGACCTGATAGCTCTGCCAGTGCGGCGCGACTTCGGGCTGCTGCGGGTTGCAGCGCAGCACGCGGATGTTCAGCCGCCGGTTGCTGCTGGCCGCAGCCGCTGTGTCGGCCTGCAGCGACATCGACACCGGATGGATAGGGATGTTCATCTTCATCACAGTGGCTCGTCGATGCGCTCGTTGCGCCCGCGCAGGCCGGCCGGCAGCAACTCGTCGTAGGGCATCAGCTCCCGCTGCACGGCAAATCGCGACTCGTCCTTCATGCGTTCGCGCAGCGCCGCGACTTCCTGCGCGCGCCTCGGTGTGTCGGGATGGTCGGTGTAGTCCTTCGCACCGTAGCCGCGCCAGCCGGGTGGCAGCTCCATCGTGTTCACGTCCAGCGCCTCGTAGGTCAGTGTCGGCAGCGCATCGCTGTCGGACTTCCAGGTCGCCAGCGTGCGCTTCAGCCACATTGCGTCGTCGCGACGCGGAAAGTCCTCGCGGAAATGCGCGCCGCGGCTTTCAGTGCGTTGCGCAGCGCCGTGCGCCACGCACAGCGCGAGTTTCAGCATCTTCTGCGTGCGGTAGGCGGTGGCCAGTTCGGGGTTGGCACCCGCCGCCTTGTGCCGCAGCCCGATGCGCCGGCTGCGCTCGAGCAACGCCTGCAGTTCGGTGACCGCCGCGCTCAGCTCGGGGCCGGTGCGGAAGATGCCGACCTTGGCGGTCATGATCTGCTGCATCGCCATCTTCAGCGCCGAAGCGTCTTCGGTGCCCCCGCCCAGCACCAGCCGGTCGAGCTTGGCCTGCTCGGCGGCGATGAACTCGCGCACCAGGCCGGTGGGAATTCGCACCTCGTTCTCAGCGCGGTCGCAGAAATCGGCGACGAAGTCGCCGACGATCATGCCGGCCACCACCGTCTCGGCCACCGAGTTGCCGCCCAGGCGGTTGAAGCCGTGCATGTCCCAGCACGCCGCTTCGCCCGCGGCGAACAGGCCCTTGAGCGTGGCGCTCTGGCCGGTGTGGTCGGTGCGCACGCCGCCCATCGTGTAATGCTGCGCCGGGCGCACCGCGATCATCTGTTCCACCGGGTCGATGCCGAGGAAGGTCTCGCAGATCTCCTTCACCTCGCGCAGGTTCTTCTCGATGTGCGCGCGGCCGAGCTGCGTGATGTCGAGCCACAGGTGCTCGCCGAAGCGCGATGGCGCGCCCTTGCCGTTGCGGATGTGCGTTTCCATTCGCCGCGAGACCACGTCGCGCGAGGCGAGCTCTTTTTTCTCGGGCTCGTAGTCGGGCATGAAGCGGTGGCCGTCCACGTCTTTCAGCAAGCCGCCGTCGCCGCGGCAGCCTTCGGTGACCAGGATGCCCGCGGGGAAGATGCCGGTGGGGTGGAACTGCACCGCCTCCATGTTGCCGAGCGTGGCGATTCCGGTTTCGAGCGCGATGGCGGTGCCGATGCCTTCGCAGATGACGGCGTTGGTCGTCACGCGGTACAAGCGCCCGGCGCCGCCGGTGGCGATGACGGTGGCCTTGGCGACATAGGCGCTGAGTTCGCCGCTGATCAGGTTGCGCACCACCGCGCCGTAGCAGCGCGCACCCTCGTGGATCAGCGCGATGGCTTCCATGCGCTCGTGCACCGGGATCGATTCGGCAATGGCGCGGTCGCTCACCGCGTACAGCATGGCATGGCCGGTGCCGTCGGAGACATGGCAGGTGCGCCACTTCTTCGTGCCGCCGAAATCACGCTGCGCCACCAGGCCATGCGCCTCGTCACGCTCGGTGAGCGTGACCTTCTGGCCGTTGATGATGACCTGATCGTCGCCGCGCTGGACACGGCTCCAGGGCACGCCCCAGGCGGCGAGCTCGCGCACGGCCTTGGGTGCCGTGTTGACGAACATGCGAACCACGCGCTGGTCGGCGCCCCAGTCGCTGCCGCGCACCGTGTCTTCGAAGTGCACGTCCTCGTTGTCGCCCTGGCCCTTGATGACGTTGCCCAGCGACGCCTGCATGCCGCCCTGTGCCGCAGCCGAGTGCGAGCGCTTGGGCGGCACCAGCGAGAGAATGGTGGCGTCGTGCCCGCGGCGCTTGGCGCCGATGGCCAGGCGCAACCCGGCCAGGCCGCCGCCGACCACCAGCACATCGGTATAGATGATCTTCATTGCGGCGGCGTCAGCGGGCGGGCCCGGCCGCGGGCTGCACCCAGGCCGGCGTGTAGGGCTCGCCGGCGTGCGGCGCATGCTCGATGCCTATTCTGATGTACGCCGCCAGCGTGGCCAGCCCGAGCACCAGGAAGAACCCGGTCAAGGCCCACTTCAGCGTCTTCAGGCGCTTGCGCGTGGCATTCGGGTTGGGCCCGGCGAACCAGCCCCACTTCACGGCGAGCCGGTACAGGCCGATGCCGCCGTGCAGTTCCACCGCGAACAGCAGCACCAGGTACAGCGGCCAGAAGTGATCGCTCCAGACGCGGTCGGCGCTGCCGTAGGGCCCGATGCTCTCGGGTCGCGTCAGCATCGCGTAGAGGTGGATCGAGACCAGGAAGAAGAGTGCGAAACCCGTCACCACCTGCCACCACCACAACGAGGTGTCGCTGTGCTGCATGGCGCTGGCGTGGTCGCGGAACGCGCGCACCTGGCGCTGGTCGCTCGGGAACTTGCGCAGCGCGAGCAGCGCGTGCAGCACCAGCAGCGAAAAGATCGCGGCCACGAGCATCGACACGAGCCAGGGGAACGAGCGGCCGAAGATGAAGTAGCCCTCGAAGAACTTGGTCACGATCCACATCGCGTCCTTGCCGAGCAGGATCGATGAGACGAAGAACATGTGGACCCACATGAACAGCGCCAGCAACAGGCCGCTGCCACTTTGCAGCCAGTCCAGGCGAGCCGGCCAACGGCTGGCGCGCGGGCCCACCCTTGCGTGCGGCCGCGCTGTGGGCATGGCAGGCACGGCTTGCGAGTTGCTGTTCACGCGCGGCGTCTCCTCGGCAGGTGTTGTATTTCTCGTGGTCGTGCTATTTCAAGCCGACGCCGCATCTTCCACTCGCGGGCTGGCCACAGACTTGATGCACGTCAACCCAATGCGAGCGCACCGAGACAGGCGGTTTCGAACTTGAGGGCCGCATCCCTGCGGCGCTTTGAACCGGTCCCCATTCAGTGGACGCCGCGAAGCACGATGCGCGTGGCCAGTGTTGCGAGAAGCCACTGCGCCTCGAGGTCCAAGGCCAGAAAGCGCGGGCTGGTGTCGATCGTGTTGTAGCGTGTCATCGGGGTGCATCGGTGGTTGCGATGCGTTCGCC
Organism: Burkholderiales bacterium; assembly: GCA_022758925.1. GTDB lineage: Bacteria > Pseudomonadota > Gammaproteobacteria > Burkholderiales > Burkholderiaceae_C > JAEMQF01. The sequence goes on from JAEMQF010000344.1 coordinate 4,070, forward strand.
TTGCAATCCGCGTGCCACGCGGGCAGACTCTCGGGATGGTTTTTCTACGGCCTTGTTAGGCTTCACCAAACACCGCTCATGCAGGTCCGCCTCGCCACAGAAGCCGACATCGTCGTCCTTGCACGCCTTCGCGTCGCGCTGCTTGAAGAGACGGGCGCTTCCATGTCGGAGCACGAGCGCACCGAGATGCAACGCCTGAACGAAGACTTCTTCCTTCGACAGATCAGGTCTCAGGAGTGGTGCAACTGGTTGGTAGTGGCTGCAGATCATGCGGTCGCGGTCGGCACATTGGCGTTCTTCATGCGACCGCCTTACGTGGGCAATCCGCAGGGAAAGGAGGCTTACTTCCTCAATACCTACACGCTGCCAGCCCATCGACGGCGGGGTGCCGCGCAACTCATTCTTCAGGCGGCAATTCAACGCGCAAGCGAGCTCGGCGTGCGCAAGCTGATTCTCCATGCCACTGAAGCTGGCCGCCCCATGTACTCGAAGGCCGGCTTCGTGCCGTCGGCGGCATACATGGAACTCAACATCGCCGCCGAGTGAAGCCTCACCTTTCGCTCCAGCCGACCCGCTCCGGGCTGCGCCGCCCGCGCGCGGCGTACCTCAACCGATGGGCTTTCGACTCGGGCCCATGCTGCGCCGGGTCGCGAGCATGCGCAGTGGCGTATCGAGTCTCAGATTCGTGCGATGCGATGCGAGAGCCCGGATTGCGCGGCTGCTCTACCAGCGCGAAGGCGTTGGTGCGAAGGGGCCGACGCCAGAGTTCGCCGCATTCATGATCCACTGGGACAATGGAGCATGGCGCATCGGTTGGGTTGGTCACGCGTCCGGCCCGGCAACGCGGTCCAACGGCGAGCGGCTCACCGCTGATGTGTTGATAGGAGATCCGCACTTTGCGCTCGAGTAGCCCAAGCATCGCTTGCATCGGGCCGTCAACAGCGGCGCTGCGCTTGCTGTTGACGGCCGGTGAACTCAGTCGTTGAGGCTGTACGCAGTCTCAGAATTGAAGTGCAACACCAATTCACCCGTGACCTCGCAAATGCCGATCAACAACGACCTCGCAGATCGCGCTGTCTTGAACGATCACGATCTCGTCAGGGCTTGAGTGACCCCGGCGATCGCACCCTCAACCTGCCGTTGCGATTTTTTTTAGAGCCTCCTTGGTGCCGGATCCGTCACACTTGCAACCTCACACGCGAGTCAGAGTCAATGTCACCCAACATCCTTGCAATCTCAGCAGTCCTGACGATCGGTTGCGCGGGTGTCGGTGCACAGCCGCTCGTACCCAGTGGCGAACTCAAGGGGGACGCATGGGTCCACACCCAAGAGTCGCTCGCCGCTACGGTCCAGCAAGCTGACGTCTGCCTACCTTCCGCGGCAACCGGCGGCGCCGTGATTTGCGGGAAGTTCAAGGGGCTTCCAAAGCTCAGCGGCAGGCAGGTCCCAATCGTCGTCTTCCTTCACGGATCGTCGGGACTTGGGCTGAAAGCCATCGGCGAGTGGCAGCAATGGCTCGCGGGCCTTGGTTACGCCAGCATCGCGCCTGATTCGTTCGCGCTTGCGGGTCACGTGACCTACAAATCACCGATTGACAAAGAGTCCTATGAACGGATTCTTGCGCTTAGAGCCTCTGAGATCGAACCGACACTTGCGGCATTGCGCAGCCAGGCCTGGGCTGACATCGGCAGCCTGATACTTGCCGGCACCAGCGAAGGTGCAGTCCCGGTCGCCCGTTACCCGGGCTCCGAATTCGCCGCGCGCATCTTGTACGCGTGGAGTTGCGAGGCGAACTACTTCGTCAAGGAACCGCTGAACGCGTTCGAGCCCGGCAAACCGGTCCTCAATGTCATCAGCGCCTCAGACCCTTTCTTTTCAAGATCCAACGCCTGGCTGGGAAATCCGCAGGCCCAAGGTCACTGCGGCGCGGCCCTCAAAGACGTTCCTCGAGCAGCTGTCCTCTTGGTGCCGAATGCTCCGCACACTCTGCTCAATCTTCCGGCAACAAGAAGTGCCACTGCCGGCTTCCTGTCGCTACTCACAAAGCCATAACCATGCTTTCCAGCGGACTGCCTTCGGCAGCCCGTGAATTCAGGCGCCAGGCAACGGAAGAACCGCCAGTGCACATTCCAACCGATCTTCCCGAATGCATTCTTCGGCCCTGGCGCCCAAGTGACCGGGCAGACCTGATTCGGCACGCGAACAATCGGAAGGTCTGGCGCAACCTCACCCACATGTTTCCTCATCCCTACACCGAAGCAGACGCGGAACATTGGATACGCATCGCCAATGAGGAAGGCCGCAGCCTGCATCTGGCCATCGAGTTCAAGGGCGCAGCTGCCGGCGGCGTCGGAGCCATTGCCGGCGAAGGCATTGCGGCCGCTACCGCCGACTTCGGCTACTGGCTTGGCGAGCCCTTTTGGGGTCAAGGCATCGCCACCGCGGCGGCGTCAGCCCTGGTCGGGCGCCTGATGCGTGAGCAGCGCTTTTCTCGGCTTCAAGCTCCGGTGTTCGCGTGGAACCCTGCGTCCATGCGCGTCCTCGAGAAAGTCGGGTTCGTCCGCGAGGGCGTGCTTCGCAGCAGTGTCACCAAGGACGCTGCCCTCATCAACAGCGTCATGTATGCCTACACCGCTGCCTGACCCTGCGCTCGCGCTGGCTGGCTGCGGCCTGCGGCCTGCAGCGACAGCTCGACCCGAACTTCAGGCGCTGCAAGCCAATGTGTTTCCAGGAATGCGCTGCAAGAGCCAATTGCATTCCATCGTCAGCGGGAGATGTTGAGTGAGTGACGTCGAGAAACAGGTTCTAAAAGCGCTGGAAACCTACAAGTCAGCTGTGCTGGCAAGGAATGCCGAGACGTTCATGCACCTGTACGATCCCGGCGTCAGGGTTTTCGACTGCCGGGGCATATGGTCGTACGAAGGAGCCGCGGCGTGGAGAGTTGCGGTTGAAGGTTGGTTCTCTTCGCTCGGAAGCGAGAGCGTCAGAGTCACGTTCGAAGATGTGCAGATCCTCACCGGTCAAGGCTTCGCGTCGATGAGTGCAGTCGTCACCTACGCCGGTGTTTCGGCGCAAGGCCAGGAGCTGCGCGCAATGCAGAACCGCATCACCTGGGTGCTCAAGACCAGTGGTCATGTCTTGCGCATCGTCCACGAGCACACATCGGCACCGGTTGGGTTCGAAGACGCCAAGGCAATTCTCAAGCGCGAGGTCAAGTCATGAGACGACCGCGTGGGACTCTTCAGCCACCGGTCACTTCCGGCCTGACGAGCCCGCCCGGCCACGCCAGGCGTGTGCGGCCTGACTCATGCGGTCGAGCCGCCGGCATCCGGCCTGCGGCCGCCAGCGGGCGGCCCGCAGTCATCGCTCGCCACCACGCCGAACCCGCTGACCTGGGTGCACGACGCCCACCCATGGGGCAAAGCTTGATATAGGTCATGCGGCAGGACGCCTGACCTTTCTAGCATCAGGCCGTTTCGTGAACCCCCGGGAAGCACCCGATGCTGCAAATTCGTATTCATGGCCGCGGCGGCCAGGGCGTGGTCACAGCCGCCGAGATGCTGTCGATCGCGGCCTTCCATCAGGGCCGCCATGCGCAAGCCTTCCCCAGCTTCGGCTCCGAGCGCACGGGCGCGCCGGTGGTGGCGTTCTGCCGCATCGACGACGCTGAAATCCGCCTGCGCGAGCCGATCCTCGCGCCCGACGTGCTGATCGTGCAGGACCCGACGCTGCTGCACCAGGTGGACGTGTTCCAGGGCTTGCACGCCGAAGGCTATGTGCTCATCAACAGCCAGCGCAGCTTTCACGACCTGGGCCTGGCCGACATCGAACAACGCTACCGGCACGAGCGGCTGGCCACCGTGCCGGCCACCGAAATCGCGCTCAGGCACCTGGGGCGCCCGCTGCCCAACGCGGTGCTGCTGGGGGGCTTTGCCGCGCTCTCCGGGCTGATCTCGCTGGACGCGGTGGGCCACGCCATCCGCGCCAAGTTCGCCGGCAAGGTGGCGCAGGCCAACGTCGCGGCCGCGGCCGAAGCCTACGCCTTCGTCAGACAAGAGCTCGAGGACCTGGCCCATGCTCAAGCAGATTGAAGGTTCGCGCGCCGTGGCCGAGGCGGTGGCCCTGTGCCGCCCCGACGTCATCTGCGCCTACCCGATCTCGCCGCAGACGCACATCGTCGAAGGCCTGGGCGAACTGGTGAAGGACGGCACGCTCACGCCCTGCGAATTCATCAACGTCGAGAGCGAGTTCGCGGCCATGAGCGTGGCCATCGGCAGCTCGGCCACGGGCGCGCGCACCTACACCGCCACCGCCAGCCAGGGCCTGCTGTTCATGGCCGAGGCGGTGTACAACGCCAGCGGCCTGGGGTTGCCGATCGTGATGACGGTGGCGAACCGCGCCATCGGTGCGCCGATCAACATCTGGAACGACCACAGCGACAGCATGAGCCAGCGCGACAGCGGCTGGATCCAGCTCTTCGCCGAGAGCAACCAGGAAGCACTGGACCTGCACATCCAGGCCTTCAAGCTGGCCGAGGAGCTGTCGATGCCGGTGATGGTGTGCATGGATGGCTTCATCCTGACGCACGCCTACGAGCGCGTGGACATGCCCGCGCAGGCCGAGGTCGATGCCTTCCTGCCGCCCTACGAGCCGCGCCAGGTGCTCGACCCGGCCGAGCCGGTGTCGATCGGTGCGATGGTCGGCCCCGAGGCCTTCATGGAGGTGCGCTACCTGGCGCACGCCAAGCAGCTTTCGGCGCTGGAGGTGATCCCGCGCATCGCGCACGAGTTTCAGCAGCGTTTCGGCCGCCGCAGCGGTGGCCTGGTGCGCGGCTACCGCTGCGAAGACGCCGAGACCATCGTGGTTGCGCTCGGCTCGGTCATCGGCACGCTGAAGGACACGGTCGACGACATGCGCGAGCGTGGCGTGTTGATCGGCGTGCTCGGCCTGCAGTCGTTCCGCCCGTTTCCGCTGGCCGCGGTGCGCGCCGCGCTGCAGCACGCGAAGCGCGTGGTGGTGCTGGAAAAGAGTTTCTCGGTGGGCCTGGGCGGCGTGGTCTCGACCGACGTGCGGCTCGCGCTGTCAGGCCTGCAGCTGCACGGCTACACGGTGGTGGCGGGCCTGGGCGGGCGCGCCATCACCAAGGCTTCGCTCGAGCGCACGCTGCGCGAGGCCATCGCCGACAAGCTGCCCTCTCTGACCTTCATGGACCTCGACTGGCGCATCGTGAATCGCCAGCTCGAACGCGAAGCACAGGTGCGCCGCAGCGGCCCGATCGCCGAGAACCTGCTGCGCGACGTGGGCACCGTCGCCTCGAAAGTGAGCTAGACGAGACCCATATGAACGCTCCTGTCAAGTTCTACCAGACCGGCACCTTCACCGTCGGCAACCGTCTGCTGGCCCCCGAGCAGCGCAGCGTGCAGGCCTCGACCGAGCGCAGCAACTCGCTGAACTCGGGGCACCGCGCCTGCCAGGGCTGCGGCGAGGCACTCGGCGCGCGCTACGCGGTCGATGCCGCGATGCGCGCCACCGGCAATCGCCTGATCGCGGCCAATGCCACCGGCTGCCTGGAGGTGTTTTCCACGCCCTACCCCGAAACCTCGTGGCAACTGCCGTGGATCCATTCGCTGTTCGGCAATGTCGCGGCGGTGGGCACCGGCATCGCTGCGGCGCTGAAGGTCAAGGCCGCAAAGGCGGGCCTGGGCCAGAGCGCGGTGCGCGTGCTGGCCCAGGGCGGCGACGGCGGCACCACCGACATCGGCTTCGGCTGCCTGTCGGGAATGTTCGAGCGCAACGACGACGTGCTGTACATCTGCTACGACAACGGCGGCTACATGAACACCGGCGTGCAGCGTTCCTCGGCGACGCCGCCCGGTGCACGCACTAACACCACCATGCCAGTGGGCGCCTCCAGCGGA
>JAEMQF010000249.1 GCA_022758925.1 Burkholderiales bacterium
CCACGGGGGGCGGACGACGTATGTCGTCGGCCTGGGGGCGCTCTCAAGCAAATGTGGCTCTGCCACTTTGCTTGACCCCCACGGGGGGCTGAGCCCGCACCGAGTGAGCGCCTGCGCGCTCACGAGTGGCTGGCGAAGGCCTTCGGGCCTGCAAGCCCGGTGGCGGCGGGCTTGGGCCGGCCTCGGGGCGCTCAGACTGCCTCGGAAGTCCAGTTCAGCACACCCGGACAGGCTGCGGTTCTGGTGCAGGTCCAAGCGCCCTTTGCGCCGTCCCCCAGCGTCATCTTGTAGTCGCACGCCGGACAGGTGGGCCGCCAGTATTCTCCCTGCGTGGCAACCTCCAGCAGTTCACGTTGCTGTTCCTCCGTGCGGCGCAGGATCAAGCTCAGCAGTTTCACACCGTCGACCGGCGATATGCGATTGCGTCGCGCAAGCTGCTTCGCTTCGTCGCTGAAACGCCCGGCCGTCACGATCGCGCCGGAACTGACATTGGCTTTTTGCAGCACCGCCTGGAACTCGGTCACCGTCGAGGCATCGATGGGGGCGTCGCCCATGTGTTTGCAAAGAACGATGCGCGCCGGATTCTTCATGTCGATGGGGGGGTGCAACCAGATCTCGACCGCGCCTGCCGCGCCTCGCGAATTCAGCTTCGTGACATAGCCGTCTTGCCGGAACATCGCCATGCACAGGGCTTCAAATCGCTGCCATTCGATCGCGCGCGTCACGCCGGCCTGCCAGCGCGAGGGTTTATTGGGCACGACGGGTCCAGAGTTCGGCGCCTTGGCGGGCGCTGCCTGGGCCGCAGCGTCAACGCTACCCGCAGCGCCTTCCAGGGCGCCTGTGGGCAGCGAGATCGGGTGCGTGTCTGGACCCGGGTCGTCGATGATCGTGCTGTACTTGAAGGTCGAAAGCTCGAAGCTCCGTGGCGGGGGTTGCGGCGGGCGCGGGGCCCGGAGCCACCTGAGCAGAACGCCCAAAACCAACAGCAGCACGGCCATGGGTCGCTGTGAGACCAAGGCCCCGTCCGGCGTGACGAAGGGCAACCAGGACGCAGCCAGCCACAGCAATGCGGCCACGATCAGCAGAAGCGCGGCGGGTCGAACGCCAGCTCGGACGAGGGTGCGCAACTGACCTCTTCGAATTGAGTGATTCCCGGGCTCGATCGAATGCGCGCCGGACGCACCCGGTGCCATCGTTTTCACATTTGGTCACTGTATCCGCCGCAAGCGGGCGAGGGAAGACGAGTCGCCCTCGATTCGCCGTGAATGTGTGGTATCGCCCACACGGCAGGCGCAATGGAGCAGGTGGGTGCAGCGTGCGCGCCGGGCCGCAGGCCGCGCGGCGCGCCAGCCGCGCTGGCCTGTTTCAGGCCTTGGCCGTGATGCGGCGCCGCGTTCCGTTTGGCTGAGGCGCCGAGCCGTGGCTTGCAGATCGGGCCGGCGATGGATGCACCGCCGACCCTTGCTTCGCGCCCGCCGCGCGTGGTGCGGGGCGCGAATCGCGGCGATCCCCAGCGCCACTGCGGCCACCGCGCCCAGCGCCCGGCGGGCGCGGCGCGCGATGCTGGCCGCCGACGCCGATCGTCATGCGTCCGAGCACGATGGGTTCGGCGCGCTCGCCCGCCGGCGGCGTGAATCCGGCAATGACCTCGCGCGGAATTTCATGCTTGATGAGACGCTCGATGTCGCGCAGAAAGCCTTCTTCGTCAAGGCACACGAGCGAAATCGCCTCGCCTTGCGCGCCGGCGCGGCCGGTGCGGCCGATGCGATGCACATAGTCCTCGGGGACGTTGGGCACTTCGAAATTCACCACATGCGGCAGCTGGTCGATGTCGATGCCACGCGCGGCGATGTCGGTGGCCACCAGCACCTGCAGCGAGCCGCTCTTGAAGTCGGCCAGCGCCTTGGTGCGCGCCGTCTGGCTCTTGTTGCCGTGGATTGCCATCGCCGTGATGCCCTGTTTCAGCAGATGTTCGGTGAGCCGGTTCGCGCCGTGCTTCATGCGCGTGAAGACGAGCACCTGGTGCCAGTCGTTGCTCTTGATGAGGTGCGTCAACAGGTCCTTCTTCAGCTCGCGCCCGACCGGGTGCGCCTTTTGCGCAATGTTGTCGGCGGTCTGGTTGCGGCGCGCGACTTCGATCAACACCGGCTTGTTCAACAAGCGGTCGGCGAGCAGCTTGATGTCATCGCTGAACGTTGCCGAGAACAACAGGCTCTGTTTTTGCGCCGGAACGATGGCCAGGACCTTCTTGATGTCGTGGATGAAACCCATGTCGAGCATGCGGTCGGCTTCGTCGAGCACGAAGATCTCGACATGGCTCAGGTCCAGCGTGCGCTGCTGGTGGTGGTCGAGCAAACGCCCCGGCGTGGCGACCAGGATGTCGACGCCGCGCCGCAGCTTGTCGACTTGCGGCTGCATGCCCACGCCACCGAACATCACCATGCTCGTCAGGCGTGAATGCTTGCCGTAGACACGCACGCTTTCTTCCACTTGCGCGGCGAGCTCGCGGGTGGGCGTGAGGATCAGCGCACGGATCGGCGCTCGGCCTTTGGCGTCGCGCGGCGCCGCTTTGGCCATCAGGCGGTGCAGCATCGGCAGCACGAAACCCGCGGTCTTGCCGGTCCCGGTTTGCGCCCCGCCCATGACGTCGCCGCCGGACAGAACGGCCGGAATCGCTTGCAGCTGAATCGGGGTCGGGGTCGTGTAGCCATGCTCGCGAACCGCGCGCAGCAGCGGCTCGGCCAGGCCGAGGGTATCGAATGTCATGTGGAATCGAGGAGAGGTCGGCCTGTCGCCGCAATCTTGGGCGCCAGTCGCAGGCAGAGGGAGAAAGGTCGAGCGCGAGGCTCAGGTCAGGGCTGACAGCAGCGGGCTGACTGGTGTGCCGGCTGCTGCGCCGATTCTAACCGGCCCTCACTTCGTTGCTGCCGCGGCGGCCTCCAGGCCGCGCGTATTGCGTGTGTTGATCCACAGTGTGAACAAGCCGGCGCAGGCGAACGGCACCCCGGCCCAGGCCAGGTTCGGGACACCGATCGTCGCCGACGCAGCGCCACCGATCACCGCACCCAGGGCCGTGCCGAAGTACAGCATGGACGTGTTCAACGACATCAGCAGCGGCGCTGATTGCGGCGCCAGCCGCGCCAGGCGCGACTGCTGCGGCGCCATCATGCCGAAACCCGCGACGCCCCAGACGACGAAGGCGGCCAGGGTCAGCACCGGGTGTCCGCGCGTCAACGGCACGACCACCATCATCGCGGCCAGGGTCGTGAGCTGAAACGTCAATGTCGCTTGCGAACCGAAGCGGTCGTTCGCCCATCCGCCGAGCAGCGTTCCGGCCACGCCCGCCACGCCGAAGCCCATCAGCGCCAGGCTCAATTGCGCGTTCGTCATCGGGTTCAGCGCCAGCAGCACCGGCCCGATGTAGCTGAAGACGACGAAGATGGCAACGAAGTAGAACAGCGTCAGTGCCAGTGTCCACAACACGGCAGGTCGGCGCAGATGCGCCGCGGCGCCGGTCAGCGTGGCGCCGGGCGCGGCAATGTCGGGCGGCACGGCGCGAAAGAGCACGATGCAGCACAAGGCCGCAGTCGCCGCGACCCCGAACACCGGCACGCGCCAGCCATACTCAAGCCCGAGCCATGCGCCCAGGGGGATGCCGATGACGTAACTCAGGCTCATGCCGAGAAACACCAGCGAGAGCGCGCGGCCGATCATCTGTGGCGCGACCATCGCCACCACCATGCCAGCGGCCATGGCGGTGAAACTCGCGCCCACGCCCATCAACGCGCGCCCGGCGAACAGCACCGGCAGTGAAGGCGCCAACGCGCACAGCAGATTGCCGGCGCCGAAGACGGCCATTGCCAACACCAGGGCCCTGCGCCGCGGCCAGCGTGCGATGAGCAGCAGCGCCAACGGGCCGAGCAAGGCGGTCGACAAGGCGTAGACCGTCATCGCCTGTCCGGCTGCGGCAATGCTGACCCCGAGCGAAGTGCTGACCGCACCGAGGATGCCGTTGATGACGAAGGCACCGGTGCCGATCGTCAGGTTGCACAGGGTGAGCAGGTACAGCAGGCGCGGCATGGGCCCATTGTCAGGGGTCCGGGCGCGGCCTCGCGAGCCGTCACAATACCGGGTTCACAGCAGGATCCAGCATGGCGCAATACGTATTCACGATGAATCGAGTGGGAAAGATCGTCCCGCCGAAACGTCACATCCTGAAAGACATTTCGCTGTCGTTTTTCCCCGGCGCAAAGATCGGCGTGCTCGGCACGAACGGCTCGGGCAAGTCGACGCTGCTCAAGATCATGGCCGGACTGGACCATGAAATCGAAGGCGAAGCGACGCCGATGCCGAATTTGAAGATCGGTTTTCTGCCGCAAGAGCCGCAGCTCGACGCATCGCAAACGGTGCGCCAGGCGGTCGAGCAGGGGATCGGTGGCGTGCTCGCAGCGAAGCAGCGCCTGGACGAGGTGTATGCGGCGTACGCCGAGCCCGACGCCGACTTCGACAAACTCGCCGTGGAGCAGGCCGAACTCGAGGCGCAAATCGCCACGGCCGGCAGCGAAAACACCGACCTGCAGCTCGAACTCGCCGCCGACGCGCTGCGCCTGCCGCCTTGGGAGGCGAGCATCGACGTGCTCTCCGGCGGCGAAAAGCGCCGCGTTGCGCTGTGCCGGCTGCTGCTGTCCAAGCCCGACATGCTGCTGCTCGATGAGCCGACGAACCACCTCGACGCCGAGAGCGTGGACTGGCTCGAACAGTTCTTGAGCCGCTTCCCCGGCACCGTGGTCGCGATCACGCACGATCGCTATTTCCTGGACAACGCTGCCGAGTGGATACTCGAACTCGACCGCGGCCGTGGCATTCCCTACAAGGGCAACTACAGCAGCTGGCTCGAACAAAAGGAGCGGCGCCTGGAGCAGGAGCAAAAAAGCGAAGACGCGCGCACCCGGGCGATGAAGAAAGAGCTCGAATGGGTGCGCCAGAACCCGAAGGGCCGACAGGTCAAGAGCAAGGCGCGTTTGGCGCGCTTCGAAGAACTCTCCGACGTCGAATACCAGAAGCGCAACGAGACCAACGAAATCTTCATTCCGGTGGCGGAACGCCTGGGCCACGAGGTGCTTGAATTCGATCACGTGACCAAGGGCTACGGCGAGCGCGTGCTGATCGATGACCTGAGTTTCAAGCTGCCGGCGGGTGCGATCGTGGGCATCATCGGCCCGAACGGGGCCGGCAAGTCGACGCTGTTTCGCATGATCTCCGGCAAGGAAAAGCCCGACAGCGGCAGCGTGAAGGTCGGCCCGACAGCGAGGATGGCGTTCGTCGAACAAAGCCGCGAAGAGCTGCAGTCCGACAAGACCGTCTGGCAAGACGTGTCGGGGGGGCTGGACAACATCACGGTGGGCAAGTTCGTGATGCCTTCGCGCGCCTACCTCGGGCGCTTCAACTTCAAGGGCAACGACCAGCAGAAACTGGTGGGCTCGCTCTCAGGCGGCGAGCGCGGCCGGCTGCACCTGGCGAAGACGCTGGCCAGGGGCGGCAACGTGTTGATGCTCGACGAGCCGAGCAACGACCTCGATGTCGAGACCCTGCGCGCACTCGAAGACGCGCTGCTCGAATTCGCCGGCAGCGTGATGGTGATCAGCCACGACCGCTGGTTCCTGGACCGCATCGCGACCCACATCCTGGCCTGCGAGGGAGACTCGAAGTGGGTCTTCTTCGACGGCAACTACCAGGAATATGAAGCGGACAAGAAGCGGCGCCTGGGCGAAGAGGGCGCGCGCCCGAAGCGGGTGCGGTTCAAGGCGCTGAAGTAGCCCCAAGCCCGACAGGCTCCTGGAAACCGCAGTTGAACGCGCCCGAGTGGGCCGTGATGCGGTGCGCGGGCAAGGCGCGACGCTGCTTCGGGCTCGTGCCCGCGAGGCGTAGCATCGCGGCCAGCGTGCTGCGGCGGGTGCGGATCAGAAGTGAATCCCGCGCATCATCTGCGCCATCGCCATCGCCTCGGGTGACAGCGTCGGCTTGTCCAGCTTCTCGCCCTTCGCCGCCGCGCTTTCCGGAAACATGCGGAAGGTGGTGTTCATGATGATCTGCGTGATGCGTGGCGCCACGGCGTGCAGCACCTCGCCCAAAGTGCCCAGACGCGTCGCCACCCGCACCGGTTTTTCGATGCAGGCCCGCACAATCATGTCGGCGGCTTCTTCAGGCTGCAGCAACGGCATGCTGTCGTAGATCTTCGTCGGCGCCGTCATCGGCGTGCGTACCAGCGGCATGTTGACGGTGGTGAAGGTCACGCCCAGATCGGCAAATTCGCTCGACGCGCAACGCGTCCACGCGTCCAGCGCCGCCTTGCTCGCGACATAGGCCGAGAAGCGGGGTGCGTTGACGAGCACGCTGATCGAGCTGATGTTGACGACATGCCCGCGCTTCTTCGCCACCATTCCCGGCAGCAGGCCCATCGTCACGCGCAAGCTGCCGAAATAGTTGAGCTGCATCGTGCGTTCAAAGTCGTGGAAGCGGTCGTAACTCGACTCGATGGCGCGGCGGATCGAGCGCCCGGCGTTGTTGATGAGGAAGTCGACGCCGCCATGCTGCTCCTGCAGCGTCTTGATCAAGGCGGCACAACTCGCCGCGTCGGAGATGTCGGCTGCGTAGCTGAACACCTTGGCGCCCTTGCCTGCGTGCTCCTTGATGTGGGACACGGCTTGCCCCAACTTGTCTTCGCCGCGCGCGCAGATGATCGTGGTCGCACCTGCCTCGGCGAAACGGCACGCCGCCGACAAGCCGATGCCTGACGAGCCACCGGTGACCAGCACGACCTTGCCGCCGACCGTGCCTTTGAGGCTGCGGTCGATGAAGAGGTTCGGGTCGAGGTGGCGCTCCCAGTAGTCCCACAACACCCACGCGTAGTCGTGCAGGTTCGGGCATTCGATGCCGCTGCCTTTGAGCGCGGCGTCGGTCTCGCGCCGATCAAACCGGGTCGGGTAATTGACGAAGGTGAACATGTCCGGCGGCAGGCCCAGGTCCTTGATCACCGCATTGCGCAAGCGGCGCACCGGCGCCAGCGCCATCATTCCCTTCTTCACGCTCGTCGGGATGAAGCCGAACAGGGCGGCGTTCACGAACAGGTTCATCTTCGGCGCGTGCGCGGCCTTGCAGAAGATGTCGAGCACGTCGCCGACGCGGTAGCCCACGGGGTCGACCAGGTGGTAACACTTGCCGCTCGTCGCCGGCAGGTGGCTGATGTGATCGAGCGCCGCGACGCAGAAGTCCACGGGCACGATGTTGATGCGCCCACCCTCCAGGCCCACCGATGGAAACCATGGCGGCAGGATCTGGCGCATGCGCTGGATGAGCTTGAAGAAGTAGTACGGCCCGTCGATCTTGTCCATCTCGCCGGTCTTGGAGTCGCCCACGACCAGCGCCGGGCGGTACACCGTCCAGGGCGCTTTGCACTCCTTGCGAACGATCTTTTCGCTCTCGTGCTTGGTCATGAAGTAGGGGTGTTCCAGACCTTCGGCTTCGTCGAACATGTCTTCGCGGAACACCCCTTCGTACAGGCCCGCCGCGGCGATCGAACTCACATGGTGCACATGCCGGGCACCGATGGCGCTGGCGAACTCGACCATGTTGTGCGTGCCTGCGATATTCACCTCCACCTGCTCGGCTTCGCCGGCCGACAGGTCGTACACCGCGGCGAGGTGGTACAGGTGGTCGATCTGCCCCTCCAGCGCCTTGCGCGCCGCGGCGCTGACGCCGAGCTTCTTCGCCGTCAGGTCCCCATACACCGGTATCGCGTGGCCCTTTGCCGCACCCCAATACTCCAGCAGCGCCGGCACCTTGGCTTCGCTTTCCTGGCGCAGCAGGAAGTGGACGGTCGCGCCACGCCGCGCGAGCAAGGTTTTCACGAGTCGTTTGCCGATGAAACCGGTGGCGCCGGTGACGAAGTACTGCATGGGTTCTCCCGGAGATTGGCTTGAGCCCTTCATTCTTGTCCAGCCAAGGGGGGCGTGCGCTGCACGCTTTCCCCAGGGTCCTGCTGCCGAAGCAGGGTGGCGTAGAGCAAACTCACTAGAGATTTCGGCCGAAGCGCAGCGAGCGGCCTCCTATAGTTCGCGGCGTGCCGGCCCCATTTCGGCGGTCACGCACGAGCAACGAGGAATACACACCATGGTCAAGAAACTCAAGCAACTGGCGGAAAAGCAGGCGGCAGGCGCAGCCGGGATTTTCGACAGCGCCCTGGCCGGTTCGGTCAAGGAGTCGGCGCAGCAGATCTGGCTCGCCGGAATGGGCGCGTTTGCCAAGGCCCAGGCTGAAGGCGGCAAGGCGTTCGACACCTTGATCAAGGAGGGCGTGAACCTGCAACGCAAGACGCAAACGGCGGCGGAAGGGAAGCTCGGCGAAGTCGCGAGCAAGATGACCGGAATGGCGAGTGAAGTTCAGGCGCGCGCCGGCCAGCAATGGGACAAGTTGGAGAATATTTTCGAGGAGCGTACCGCCAAGGCGCTGCAGAAACTGGGCGTGCCGTCGGCCCAGGACGTCGCGGCGCTTTCGGCGCGTATTGACGAACTCACCGCTCAGCTCGGCAAGAAGGCCCAGGCGGACAAGGCTGCGCCAGCGCCACACGCGACGGCGAAGGCCCCCGCCAAGCGGGCGCCGCGCAAGGCCGTCTGAGGCACGATATTCGCCGGGGTCCTGCCCGGGTTTGGCCGAGGCCGGCCGCGCCGGGCAGTTTGGTGCGAAAGTCAGGCCGCGCTGCCCGACGGCTCGGGGGGGATGTGCATGACGAGGGATTTGTAACCCGACACAATAGCTGTTGTCGAGGGCGTAAGTCGACCTCGTCAATCCGCCGCGGACACCCTGAACATGAACATCAAATTCCACTACCTCTCGATTCGCCAGGTGCAGGCGGGCGCTGTGCTGCTGCTTGCCGCCGGCTGCACCAGCCTGGACTTGGCGGCTCCCGCCGCGGCGACCGCTCCTGCCTCGAGCGCCGCTGCCGCGGGCGTGGCGCAGGGCCCGAGAAACGCGCAAGCGGCTGCGCCGACGGCTGATGCAGCCTCGGCGCCGGGCCCAGGCGCTTCGGCGCCCACCGCTGCCGCTGCCGCCAAGCCGGACCCGAGTGCACCCAAGCCTTTTGACGAAGTGATCAAGGGGGCGACCGCCCAGGCCGGTTTTTTTGGGCTGTGGCGCAAAGACGAAAAGCTGTGGCTGGAAATTGCGCCCGAGCAATTGGACAAACCGTTCTTGCTGTCGGTGAACGTTTCGAATTCGGTGGGTGAGCGGCGCCTTTACGGCAGCTGGATGGGGCCGTCGTGGCTCGCGAGTTTCCGCAAGATCGGCAGTCAGCAGATCCAGCTGATCGCACTCAACACGAGCTATGTCGCGAGCGGCTCGCCGATGCAGGCGGTGCTCGATCAGGCGTTTTCGCACAGCCTGCTCGCTTCGGCCACGATCGCCAGCGCGCCGCACGCGCAACGCAAGTCGGTGTTGATCGACGCTTCGTTCCTGCTTGGCGACATCGCGGGCTACTCGACCCAGCTTGAGCGTGCCTTTCGGCTGCCGTACAGCATGGACCGCAGCAATTCGTTCTTCGAGAAGACGCGCGTCACGGATGACCTGACCAGCGTGAATGCGCGGCTGCACTTTGCGACCGCGCGGCTGCCGGCGCCGCCGCTGGTGCCTGGCCCGGTGCCGACCCCGCCGCCACCAAGCGCGGTACCCGATGCGCGCAGTTTTTTTGTCGGCATGGTCTACAGCTTCACCAAGTTGTCTGGCGAGGCCATGGCGCCGCGCAAGACCGACCCGCGGCTGGGTCACTTCTTTGACGCGGTCACCGACCTGAGCAACGATCTCGATGCGAATCCGAAGCGCCACTACATCACGCGCTGGCGCCTCGAGAAGAAGGACCCGGCGGCTGCGATGTCGGAACCGAAGCAGCCCATCACCTATTGGCTCGACAAGAATATTCCGCCGCAATACCGCGAGTCGGTTCAGGCTGGCGTGCTCGAGTGGAACAAAGCTTTCGAGAAAATCGGGTTCGTGAATGCGATCGTCGTCAAACAGCAAGCCGACACCGACGACTTCGATACGCTCGATTCGCGTCACGCGTCGATCCGCTGGTTCACCGGCACCGATGCCGGTCTGGCGATCGGGCCGAACCACTCCGACCCGCGCACCGGCGAAATCATCGACGCCGATATCGCGATGAGCGACGCCTTCGGGCGCGGCGCAAGGCGCTTCCTGGTGGAGGACGTGGGGGCGACTTCCGGCAGGTCTTTCGCGCCGGCGGTCAGCGCGTTGGGCGAAAAGTTCCACCGCTACGATTGCAGCTACGCGCACGAAGCGGTGGCGGAGATGGACTTTGCCCTCGACCTGCTCGAGGCCAGGGGCGACATCGCGCCCGATGGGCCCGATGCCGAGGCGTTCGCGCAAGCCGTGATCAAGGACACGATCACGCATGAAGTCGGCCACACCTTGGGGCTGAAGCACAATTTCAAGGCGTCGACCGTGGTGACGCGCGCGCAGCTGCAGGATCGCGAATTCACCGAAAAGAACGGCATCGCGGGCTCGGTGATGGACTACGCCGGTTTCAACGTGGCGCTGGCCGGTGAACGACAGGGCAGCTTCAACAACACGACGCTCGGCCCCTACGACTATTGGGCGATCGAGTACGCCTACCGACAGCTCGACCCAGCGACCGAAAGCGCCGAGCTCGCACGCATCGCCGCGCGCAGTACCGAGCCGAATCTCGCGTTCGCGGACGACGCCGACGCCGGTGGATTCGGTGGCAACGAGGGCATCGATCCGCTCGCGAACCGCTTCGATTTGGGCGACGACCCGCTTGACTTCTACAAGAAGCGGCTGCAACTCGCGCACGAGCTCTGGCAGCGGGTTCAGGAGCGTCAGCCTCAAGCGGGCGACCCGGTGGCACGCCAGCGGCGCGTCTTGCTCAGCGGATTTCGGCAGTTGAACCGCGCCGCCGAACTGGTGGGCAAGTACGTCGGCGGCATGCACACCGTTCGCGATCTGCCCGGAACCACAAGCCGCCTCGCCTACACCCCGGTCGAACCTGCGAAACAGCGCGACGCGCTGCAGTTCCTCGCCAAGGGCTTGTTCAATGCCGACAGCTTTCGCTTCAAGCCGCAGTTCCTGGCGAGCCTCGCACCCGACTACAACGAATGGGAACGCGGTGGGCCGGTGAGCATACCCGCGGCCGTGTTGCAGCTGCAATCGACGGCGCTGGACCGCTTGCTCAGCCCCGGCACGGCGGCGCGCATGCTGGACTTGCCGCTCTACGTGGATGCGTCGCAAGCGCACGATCTGATCTCGTTGGCCGAGGTCTACTCCACTTTGCAGAATTCGATCTGGAGCGAGCTGAAGGCGAACCGCGAGATCGACCGGCTGCGCCGCAACCTGCAGCGCGATCATCTGCGCCGGGTGCAGAACCTGCTGGTGCGCGCACCGGCAGGGTTGCCACCCGACGCGCTGAGCCTGGCCCGCCTGCACGCCTACGAATTGCAGGCCGATCTGAAGCGTGCCGGCGCCAACCCCAAGCTGTCGATCGAGAGCCGCGCCCACTTGCTGGACAGCCATGCATCGCTGACCGAGGCCTTGCGCGCCTCGATGCAGCGTTTGTAGACACTTCGGCCGATCCGGGCGCAGCGCGCCCGGCATGGCGCGGGCGTCGTTCGGACCCGGGAATCCGCCGCCCGTCGCACGCTGGGGGTACAACGCTTGGAACTCAGCGCACGCGGCGCTATCGTCGCGCCATGCTGTCTCATTTCCCAATCCCGGTCTCGTCACCGATCGGCATGCGCTCGTTTCTCGCCGAGTTGACGCTGGCCCGAGTCGCGACTGCCCTCGGCCTGGCCGTGGCGCTGTCACTGGTCCTGAACCCGATCTTCATCACGCCCTATCCGGTCGTGCTGGGGCGCTTGCTGCTGGTTGCCTCGGTGTTGTTGCTCGCCTTCACCGCCGCTCGCGCCTGGCAGATTCCAGGCGTGCCGCGCTGGCTGGCGCAGGTGCTCGCGGTGGCGTTGGCGGCGCCGCTGGCGACGCTGCTCGCTTATGTGCCGACGGTCGGTGGCGATCTCGCGCAGCTGTTCCAGCACGAAGGGCGCATGCTCGGCGTGGTCTCGATCACAGCGACGGTGCTGCTCGTCGCCCCGCTGCTGGTGCTCGGGTCGCTCTACCGCGAACGCGACGCCCAGGTGCGCAGCCAGGCTTTGGCGTTCGAACTCGAGCGCAGCACGCTCGAACGCCAGGCGCTCGATGCTCAACTCAAGCTGCTGCAGGCGCAGATCGAACCGCATTTCCTGTTCAACACCTTGGCCAACGTGCAGCAACTCGTGGAATCCGGGTCGGTGCGTGCCGCACCGGTGCTGAGCAGCCTGATCGCCTACCTGCGCGCGGCGATGCCCAAGCTGCACGCGGAGCGCCCGACGCTGGGCAACGAGCTGGCGATGGTGCGCGCCTACCTCGAATTGATGCAAATGCGCATGCCCGATCGGCTGCAGTTCCGCATCGACACGGCGGGCGTGCCGCCGGATCTGGTGTTCCCGGCGCTCGGTTTGCTGACACTGGTGGAAAATGCGGTGCGCCACGGCATCGATCCGAGTGAAACCGGCGGCAGCATCGAGGTCTCGGCGCGCTGCGACGCGGCGAGCGGCGAAGTTCGCATCACCGTGGCCGACAGCGGCGTCGGCATGCGCGAAACGGCGCCCGGCGGCACCGGCTTGACGAACCTGCGCACGCGCCTGGCGGCCACTTTTGGTTCCGGCGCGCGCCTGGAGCTGCATGAAACGCAGCC
>JAEMQF010000037.1 GCA_022758925.1 Burkholderiales bacterium
ACCAGGTCTTTCATCGACCCACGGTGCACGATGCGCCCATCGTCCATCACCGCCACCCAATCGCCCAGAGCCCGCGCCAGCGCGAAGTTCTGTTCGACGAGCAACAGCGTCGAGCGCGTCGCTTTCAACTCGCTCAAGGCTTCGATCAAGTTGCCGATGATGACCGGGGCCAAACCCTTGCTCGGTTCGTCGATCAGCAACAGGCGCCGCGGTTCGATCATCGCGCGCGCGATCGCCAGCATCTGCTTTTGCCCACCCGAGAGTTTGCCCGCAGGGTAGAGCCAGAATTTTTTCAGCGCCGGGAACAGGCGCAGCAGCCAGTCAAGGCGTTGCGTGTCGACCTGCTCGATGCTGCGTGCCTGGCGCGCCGCGAGCAGCAGGTTTTCGCGCACCGTCAGGTCGGCAAAGATGCCCATGTTCTCCGGCACATAGGCGATGCCGAGTTGGGCGATCTGCGGCGTGCCGAGCGCGCCGTGCGCGCTGACCAGGGTCTGATCGTCAAACACGATGTTGCCGTGCGACGCACGCCACAGGCCCATGATGGTGCGCAGCGTCGTCGTCTTGCCCGAACCGTTGCGCCCGAGCAGCACGGTCACGTTGCCCTCGGGCACGTCCAGATCGACGCCGTGCAGGATGTGGTACGCACCGATGTGCGTGTGCACGTCCTGCAGTTGCAGCAATGGCCGGCTCACTGCGACCCCCAGGTCCGCTGCGCGGCTGCAGTCTCGGACCGTGCGCGCGCAGGGTCCAGGTCTGGGTCTGGCTCCGGGCTTGGCCCCTGCGAGGTCGAATTCACACCGACCCAGCGGCGCGCAGCGGTCATGTCGTTTCCTCCACCGCGGCCGTGCCGAGGTAGGCCTGTTGCACGATGGGCGAGGCGATCACGGCCGCGGGTTCGCCGTCGGCGACGAGCCGGCCGTTGTGCAACACGACGATGCGATCGGCGAGTTCGCGCACCACGTCCATCTTGTGCTCGACGAGCAGGATGATCTTGTTGGCCCGCTTCTTCAGGGTATGGATCAGGTTCAGGATCGCCGGCACGTCGTCCAGGCTCATGCCGGCGGTCGGTTCGTCGAACATGTAGACGCGTGGCTCGAGCGCCATCAGCATCGCCACTTCGAGTTTGCGCTGGTCACCATGCGGCAGGCTGCTGACCGCAGCGTCGGCACGCGCGCCCAGGCGTGCGCTTTCGAGCAAGGCGTGTGCACACTCCAGCGTGTTGCGATGATCCGCCCACACCGACCAAAGGTTCAGCCCCTCTTTGCGCCGCGATTGCACCGCGAGCCGAACGTTTTCGACCACCGACAGATTCGGGAACAACTGTGTCAGCTGAAAGGCACGGCCCAGGCCTCGATGCGTACGCGTCGATGCCGGTTCGCGCGTGATGTCTTTTCCGTCCAGCCAGACCGAGCCCGCGCTCGCGCGCAGCTGGCCCGAGATGAGGTTGAAGTAGGTCGTCTTGCCCGCGCCGTTCGGGCCGACGATGGCCGTGAGCGTGCCCGACGAAAACGTGCACGAGACCGAATCGACGGCAACATGGCCGCCGAAGCGGGCGGTGAGGTTGCGGGTTTCGAGCATGAAGGATCAGGAATGTCTGCGCGCGAGACGCGTCGGCATCACGCGCTCACGGCGTCATTGCGGCGCAGGCCGTGATCTGCCGCGAGCCTGGACCCGCGTCCAGCGCGCCGGTGGTGGATGCCGGCGCGGGCACGACCCAAAGCCCGACAGGCTCCTAGACACACTCATGCGGCAGGCAAGGCTCAGCGTGTATTGCGGATCGGAATGTTCATGTCCTCGGCCCTGATCTCGCGCACCAGCTCGGGCACGCCCCAGGCGAATGCCGGATCGTCCTTGATCTTGAAGTGGTACATGCTTTGCATCGCCTGGTGGTCTTCCTTGCGGAACGTCATCTTGCCCTTGGGCGTGTCGAAACTCATGCCTTCCATGGTCTTGATCAGTTTCTCGGTATTCGTGTCGCCCGCCGTCTTCTTCAACGCCTCGACCACGGCAATCGCCGCGCTCATGCCACCGGCAGTGAAGAAATCGGGCGGGCTCTTGAACTTCACGTAATGGTTGGCGACCAACCACTCGTTGATCGGATTCTTCGGGATGCCGAAGTAGTAGTAGGTCGAGCCTTCCATGCCGGGGAAATTCTTGTACGCGGCCATCGCCGGCAGGATGTTGCCGCCGGTTGCGATTTCGATACCGAAGCGTTTCAAGTCGAGATCGGCGATCTTGAACGGGTTGCCGCCGCCGCCGGCCCAGATGATCCAGATCACTTTGCGGCCCGGCTGGTCTTTCAGCTTGTCGATGATGCGCTGCGCGCCGGCCGTGAAGTCGGTCGTGGTCGTCGGCAGAAACTCCTCGTGCACGATCTTCGCGTTCTTGATCGCTTCGCGGAATGCTTTCACGCCGTCGCGGCCGAAGGCATAGTCTTGCGCCAGCGTGGCGATGCTGGTGCCGGCCTTGTCTTGCGCCACCGCGTTCGAAATCGCGTCCTGCGAACTGTTGCGGCCGGTGCGGAAGATGTACCTGTTCCACTTGTCGCCGGTGATCGAATCGGCCACCGCCGGCTCGACCAGCAGAATCTTCTTGTACTCCTCGGCCACCGGCAGCAATGCCAGCGCAACGCCGGATGAGGTGGGGCCGACCGCGATGTCGCACTTGTCATCGCTGTAGGCGGCGGCGAGCAGGCTCTTGCCGACGTCGGGCTTGCCCTGGTCGTCTTTTTCGATGACCACGAGCTTCTTCCCGGCAACCATCATGGTGCCGTTCGTCGCGTAGTCCAGCCCCATCATGAAGCCGGTCGCGGTCTGTTTGCCGTAGGCCTCGAGCGGGCCGGTCTTGCTGTGGATGTGGGCGATGCGGATTTCGCCCTTGCCCTGGGCCATGGCACCGTCCACGGCAAAGACGCCGATCGAAAGCGTGACGGCAGTGAGCAGAGTGTGAATCGCGAATCGACGCATTGGCGCCTCGGAATTGATCGGCTTCATCGGGGGTGTCTCCTCGGGTGCAGTGGTTTCAGGATGCGGCGCATTGTGCGGCCTGGCGGCGCACGACGCCGTCGGGCCGCCGGACGGGCCTGTCTGTCTGCCGACACTTTACCGGCTTCGCGCCGGTGGCCAGCAATCAGCCGGCCGCGTGCGGCTCGCGCGGGCGAGCTGCCTCGATCGCCGCGCCCACCGGTTCATGTTCGCTGTCGAGCATCGCGGCGTCGTATCGCGCCTCGTCAGGGCCGAGATCGGCGGGGTGCGAGTCGCGCACATCGGCGTGCGACGCCGCGGCGGCGCGACCTGCGCCTTGCAGCGTCTGTGGTTTGACCCACTTGCGAAGCATCGCCTCGAGCTGGCGTTTCGTGAACGGCTTGCTGACGTAGTCGTCGAAGCCCGATGCGAGACATTGGTCGGCATCACCGACCAAGGCGTTGGCGGTGAGCGCAACGATGGGCAAACTGGTTGGGTTGAGAAACGGCAGCTTTTCGCTGGGGCCCTGCCGGAAACGGGCCACCGCCTCGAAACCGTCCATCTCGGGCATCTGGCAGTCCATGAACACCAGATCGAATTCGCGCCTGCACAGAAGTTGCAGCGCATCGAGCCCGGAGTCGGCCAGGGTCGCCTGGCAGCCCAGGCGTTCGAGCATCGCGCGCGCGACTTCCTGGTTCACGACGTTGTCTTCAACCACCAGGATCCGGGCATGCAGTGGCTCCGCCACGGCCGCGGCGCCCGCTGTTGCCGGCTGGGCGGGCAGGCCCGGGCCGGCCGGGTGGAGTTCGGCCGGAAGGCCGAGGCCCTGCAGATGGGTGTCGAGTGCTGCCGCGCCGGTTGTCGTGGGGTCGATCAGCAGCAGGCCCTTCTTGCGCCGCTTGCGCGCCGTCACCGGCGCAACGATTGCCGGGACACCCCGGCCCAAGACCAGCGGAAGTTCAACGCGAAACGTCGTTCCGACCCCGGGCTTGCTCTGCACCGTGATGCTTCCGCCCATCATGTCGATGAGTTGGCGCGAGATCACGAGCCCGAGCCCGGTGCCGCCAAAGCGCCGTGCCATCGTGCCGTTCGCCTGGGTGAACGCCTGGAACAGGTTGGCCACGGTCTGCGCGTTCATGCCGATGCCGGTGTCGCGCACCGCGATCTCGAGCCGCTGCGCAGCGCCGCCCTGCGCGTCGCGGCGGCACGCCAGCATGAGCGCGACCTCGCCGCGTTCGGTGAACTTGATCGCGTTGCCCACCAGGTTCGTCACCACCTGCCGCAGGCGCCCGGCGTCGCCGACGATCACCTCGGGAACGCCGGGCTGGATGTCGCAGCGCAGGTCGATCCCCTTCTGTTGCGCGCGCGGGGCGAGCAGTTCGATCGCTTCGTCGAGGGCGGTTCGAGGGTTGAAGTCCAGGTTCTCGATCTCCAACTTGCCGGCCTCGATCTTCGAAAAATCCAGGATGTCGTTGATGATCTGCAGCAGCGCTTCACCGGAGCGGTACACGGTTTCGGTGAAACGGCGTTGGCGGTGTTCAAGCTCGGTGCCCAGCAGCAGTTCGGTCATGCCCAGGATGCCGTTCATCGGCGTGCGGATTTCGTGGCTCATGTTGGCCAGGAACTGCGATTTCGCCTGGCTCGCCGCTTGCGCCTCCTGCGCCAGGTTTTGCGCCTGCGCCGTCAGGTCGCGCAACTCGAGCGTGCGGGCGTCGATCTGCGCCCGATATTGATACAGGCCTCGCTCCATCACGGCGAGCGATTGCAGCAGGCCGTCGAGGTCGTACCGGGTGTCGGGCGCAGGCGCGAGCGTGAGTTCGCCGCGCGCGATGCGCTGCGCGGTCTTCACCGCCTGTGACAAGGGTTCGGTCAGGCCCTTGATCATCCGGTAAAGCAAGAATGCGACCGCGGCGAAAGTGAGCAGCGCCGCGGCGAGCACGAAGGTACGTTGCGACTTGGCTTTCGCAATCGAGCCCAGAACCGCCGTCTGTGCGGCGCGGTGAAACTCGTCGCTGTAGCGTCCGAGAGTGCGCTCGATCGAATTGATCGTTCCGCGCAAGGCCCGGACGTTGTCGATCGACGCCTCTTTGGCAAGCCTCGCCTCGACCTCGTCCAGCGCAATGCTGATGTCGTCGATGTCCAGGTCCGGGTCGGCCACGGCAAGCTCGCGCAGGAAGTCTCGAGCGCGCTCGAACGCGGCGAGCGCCGCAGGGCTGACGTGCCCGGTGTCGACGGCGTCACCGGTGCCTTGAACAAAGTACCGCCAGCGTTCGTAGACCTGTCCGATCTTGGAGTCGTTCGCGCTCGCCGTCACGATGCGTTCGGCGCTGTGCAGCGCCGACCACGTCTGATAGCCGAGCAGCATCATGACCGGCAACAGCAGTCCCAGCACCTGCAGGATCAGGCGCATCTTGAGAGACTGCACGGAGAAAGTCTTGATCACGCGTCCGAGCCTGACCTCACCCAGAGGAACCGATCTGGACATCGTGAATGGAAACTGCGGCCACGGTCTGGCGAAATGAAGTCAAAGGGAACGCCAGTTTGCCAGAGGCTGCCCACTTTGGCCGCTGGCGGCCGCTGCCGGTCGCGGCTGGCCGGCCCGGCCTGTGCGCAATCGCGCCGGACGCGAACTGGTTCACACGCTTGATGCGTGTGGCGCCGACCCGGCGCCAGACCCAGGTCACGCATTGCCGCCTCGCAGCGAGAGAGCGTCGCTGCGCGAACCCGTCGTGCGCCGGGCCCGCCACAGCAGCGTGAGCACGATGCTCACATTCAGCAGATTCCAGGCGAGTCCGTTCAGGAACGCGGCGCGGTACGAGCCTGTGGCGTCAAAGATCGCGCCCGACATCCAGCCGCCCAGCGCCATGCCCAGCAAGGTGGCCATCAGCACCACGCCGACGCGGGCCCCGGCCTGCCTCGGAGTGAAGTACTCGCGCACGATCAGCGCGTAGCTCGGCACGATGCCGCCCTGGAACAGGCCAAACATCGCCGAGATGATGAAGAGCGACGCGACGCCGTTGTCGAGCAGGAACATCAACAGCGCCACACCCTGCAGCACCGAGCCGAGCAGCAAGGTGCGCAGCCCGCCGATGTGGTCCGAAATCCAGCCCGAGGCGAGCCGGCTCACGACCCCCATGCCCAGCATCAGCGACAGCATCTGCGCGCCGCGCGCCGCGCCATAGCCGAGGTCGCCGCAGTAGGCGACGATATGCACTTGCGGCATCGACATCGCGACGCAACACGCGACGCCGGCCACGCACAGCAGGCTTTGCAGCATGCCGGGGGACAGGCCCAGCGGCCGCTCGGCGGCGGGGGGCGCGGGCAGCGCCTGACTTGCTGGGGCTGCCGCGGCCGGCGGCGAAGCCACCTGCGCCAGCGCGGGCGGCCGACGCCGCAACATCAGCGCCA
Organism: Burkholderiales bacterium; assembly: GCA_022758925.1. Lineage (GTDB taxonomy): Bacteria > Pseudomonadota > Gammaproteobacteria > Burkholderiales > Burkholderiaceae_C > JAEMQF01. The sequence goes on from JAEMQF010000037.1 coordinate 6,372, forward strand.
GCGGCAGCATCGAGACCAGGCAGAACACGCCGATGCCGATGTAGGTGGCGCGCCAGCCAGCGGCTTCGACAAAGTGCTGCACGATCGGCGGCCAGACCGCGCCGGCGACATAGTTGCCGCTCATGCAGATGCCCAGCGCGATGCCGCGCCGGCGCGTGAACCACAGTGCGGTGTCGGCGACGAGCGGCGCAAAGGTGGCCGAGGTGCCGAGGGCGCCGATGAGGAGCCCCTGGGCCAGCGCGAACTGGCTCAGGCTGCCGGCCAAACCCGCGACGATGAAGCCGCCGCTCAGGCCGAACGTGCCCAGCAGCACCGGCGTGATGACGCCGAAGCGATCGGCGAGCCGCCCCATCAGCACGCCACCCACGCCGAAGCCGATCATCGTCAGCGTATAGGGCAGCGACGCGTCGGCACGTGCCACGCCGAACTCTTGCTGGATGCGCGGCAGGACCACAGTCACGGCGTACATGCCCGAGCCGCCGATCGTCATCATCAGGAGTGACGCGAGCAGCCGCGCCCATGCGTAGGGTGACTCGCGCGACTCGGTCGCTGCGGTGGCCACGGCCACCGGATTGAAATCGGCCATGCCCGGGCGCGCGCGGCTACACCACGATCGGCGTGACCGCGCCGTCCATCGCCAGGATCGCGCCGCTGATATAGCTGGCGCGTGGCGAGGCGAGGAACAGAACCGCCGCGGCAATTTCTTCGGGCTTGGCGATGCGCCCCAGCGGCAGGCGCGCCTGCGCGGATTGCAGGGCTTGCTCGGTGCTGACGCCTTGGGCCCGGGCGTCGGCGGCGATGCCCTCGTGCAATCGTTCGGTGAGAGTCAGGCCGGGATTGACGGCGTTCACGCGCACGCCCTTGGGCGCGTAGGTCGTGGCCAGGCCGGCCGTGACCAGCATCAGTGCCGCGTTGGCAGCACCGCCGGCGAGGTGAATGCTGCTCGCCACCTTGCCGCCGGCGCCGATGACGTTGACGATGGCACCGCTGCCACGTTGCGCCATGTGCTTGATCACCGCGTCCAGCATGTAGACGCAGGCAAAGTACTTGGCCTGCATCGCGTCCGCCCAGGACTGGGGCGTCAGTTCATGCACAGGCGTGCGGCGCGCGGCACCGGCCGAATTGACGAGCACGTCGATCGGTCCGCCGGCGCGCTGCGCCTGTTCCAGCGCGGCCAGGGCCTGGCCGGCATGGCTCGTGTCGGCGCAATAGGTGGCAATGCGCGATGCGGCAGCGGGATCTGCATCGCACAACTGCGCCGCAGCGCGCTGCAGGTTCGCCGCGTCGCGCGAGACGATGGCCACACGTGCACCTTCGGCCAGAAAGGCGTGCGCGCTGGCCAGGCCGATGCCTTTGCTGCCCCCGGTGATGAGGATGTGTTTGTTGCCGAGTTGCAGGTCCATCGGGTCCCCGTGAATGAAAGCGCCGCTTGGGTGCGATTGGAACACCGATGCCGAGCCCGGCCCTGCCCGCCGGACCCTTGAATCGACTCCTTGGCTCGCGCGACAGCACAGGCGCCGCAACTCAGGCGCGCGCGCGATCCAACCAATCCACGGCGAAGAAGAACATGCGCCATCCCAGCATGAACAGCAGCCACATGACGAGTGCCGCGCCGCCGGCGAACAACAGGCCCTCGGCGCTGAAACTGAACGCCGGCTCGTAGGCGCCCCAAGCGGCCTTGGCGATCTGTGCATCGCTGTGTGTGAGAAGCGCAAAAATCTGGTGCATCAGGTCGGCGTTGAATGCTTCGACGGCGGCGCGCAGCCGCTCCAGCGTGCGCAGCATGGACTGGATCGCAAGTCCTTCGGCCTGAAACGTCGGGTCGGAGTGGTAGAGATGGTGATCGACCAGCAGCTCCATCTTGCCGCCGTGGAACTGTTTCGCGATCTCCTGAAACGGCGCCAGATCCTTTGTCACCTGGTCGAGCGCACCGCCCAGCCGTTGTCGGTATTGGGTGATGAACGCCGGCACACACCCGGCGACGAAGAAGCTGGCCAGCAGGATGAATCGGTCCAATACACCACGCAAGATTTCCATGAAAAGGCGTCTCTCCTTGCAGCCTCGAACGAGCCACTGCGAACGCCGGGCCCGCGCGAGCGGCGGGACCAGTGGCGCGCTGCGCATCATCGGCCAAGCCCGTGCCGGCGGGGTCCGTGGCAGCGGCCCGGACCGGCCACGCTCGCGCCGCGAATGTGGCATATTCCTCGGCCGCGCCGATTGCACCACGAAAGCGCCGCGATTGCGCTACGCTTCCGATCCGGCTCGATACGCCAAGGAGTGTTCGCTCATGATCAAACTTTTCGTCAACGGCAAGCAGCACTCGGTGGACGCCGATCCTGAGATGCCGCTGCTGTGGGCGCTGCGCGAGAACCTGCAGCTCACCGGCACCAAATTCGGCTGCGGCATGGCGCTGTGCGGCGCATGCACGGTGCACCTGGACGGTGAGGCGGTTCGCTCGTGTTCGACGCCGCTGTCGGCGGCTGCGGGAAAACAGGTGACCAGCATCGAAGGCATCGGCGCCAGCCGCATCGGCAAGCAGGTGCAGAACGCCTGGACGCTGCATGACGTGCCGCAGTGCGGTTATTGCCAGTCGGGCCAGATCATGAGCGCATGCGCGCTGCTGGCGCAACAAAAGCGCCCAAGCGACGAGCAGATCGACGCGGCGATGAGCGGCAACATCTGCCGCTGCGGCACCTACAACCAGATTCGCGCGGCGATCAAGGATGCCGCGGCGAACCTGCAAGTGCGCGGAGTTTGAGCATGGCAAACCTGAATACGAAAGCTGGAACCACGCGCCGCGGTTTCTTGCGCAGCGGCGGCAGCGCCGCGCTGGTGGTGGGCTTCACGCTGCCCGCGTTCGCGCCGCGCGCATGGGGCGCAACCCCCGCGCAAAATCCGATGGCCACACGCGGCGTGGGACCCGCGCTCAACGCGTTCCTGCGCATCGCACCCGACAACTCCATCACCGTCGTCTGCGGCCCGGCCGAGATGGGCCAAGGCGTGTTGACCGCGATTCCGATGCTGCTCGCCGAAGAACTCGATGCCGACTGGAGCCGCGTCAGCGTGATGCAGGCGCCTGCCGACGCGGCTTACGCGAACCCGATGTTCGGCATGCAGGTCACCGGCGGCAGCACCACGGTGCGCGCGCACTGGGAACCGCTGCGCAAGGCCGGTGCCGCGGCGCGCCAAATGCTCGTCGCCGCAGCCGCCGCGCAATGGAAGCTCAGCGCTTCCGAATTGCGCACCGAAAAGAGCTATGTCATCGCCCCGAAAGGCAGCAAGCTCTCCTACGGCGCGCTGTGTTCGCTCGCCGCCAGACTGCCGATACCCGCGCAGCCGACCTTGAAGGACAGCAAGGACTTCAAGCTGCTCGGCAAGCCGCTCAGGCGCCTTGACACCCCCGCAAAGGTGACAGGGGTGGCCCGCTACGGCATCGACGCACAGGTTCCGGGGATGCTGATTGCGGTCATGGCACGCGCTCCGCTGCCGGGCGCGAAAGCGCTGAGCTTTGCCGAGGCCGACGCCAAAGCCGTGCCGGGGGTGCGCCAGGTGATCGCGCTCCCAAGCGGTGTCGCTGTGCTCGCCGACGGTTACTGGGCCGCCAAGCGCGGCCGCGACGCGCTCAGCGTCAAGTGGGACCTCGGTGACCACGCGACGCTTGGATCAGCCGGCATCAGCAATGCGCTGGACGCGGCGGCAGCGATGGCCGACGTGCTGTCGCGCGACCATGGCAACGTGCGCGACGCGGCGGCGAACAGCGCCACCAGCATCGACGCCGTGTACGAAGCGCCGTATCTCGCCCATGCCTGCATGGAGCCGATGAATTGCACGGCGCACGTGCGCGGCGACGAAGTCGAAATCTGGGCCGGCACGCAAAGCCAGGGGCCGGCGCAAGGCATCCTCGGCCAGGTGGCGCAGGTCACGCCGGCCAAGGTGAAAGTCAATACGCTGCTGCTCGGCGGTGGCTTCGGGCGTCGCTTTGCGCCGGACTTCTGTATCGACGCCGTGCTGCTGTCCAAGCTCAGCGGCAAACCGGTGAAGCTGATTTACACCCGCGAAGACGATATGGCAGCGGGTTATTACCGGCCGGCGTCGGTGGCGCGCTTTGAAGGCGCGCTCGACGCCAAAGGCGTGCCGACGCTGCTCAAGGTGGGTGTGGGCACGCCGTCGATCATGGCCGCGTCGGGCTTCATGAAGATTCCCGACAGCGGCGTCGACCCGTTTGCGCTCGAAGGCATTCACGACCACCCCTACGACATTGCGCATCAGCGCATCGCCTACGGCCGCGCCGAACCCGGGCCGCAGGTCTGGTTCTGGCGCTCGGTGGGGCATTCGCAGAACATCTTCTTCATGGAGGGCTTCATCGACGAACTCGCCGCGGCGGCGAAGAAGGACCCGTTCGAATTCCGCCGCGCTCTGCTGACGAACCAGCCGCGCTGCAAGGGCGTGCTCGAACTCGCCGCGGACCGCGCCAACTGGGGCAAGGCGCTGCCGGCGGGCATGGCACGCGGCATCGCGCTGGCGCAGAGTTTCGGCAGTTATGTGGCGCAGGTCGCCGAGGTCTCGGTGGCCGCCGACGGCACGCCCAGGGTGCACCGCGTGATTGCCGCGGTGGACTGCGGCATGATCGTGAACCCCGAGATCATCCGGCGCCAGATCGAAGGCGGAATTGCCTTCGGTCTGAGCGCCGCGCTGTACGGGCGCATCACGCTCAAGGACGGCCGGGTCGAGCAGTCCAACTTCCACGACTATCCGGTGCTGCGTTTGCCCGAAATGCCGCGCGTCGAAGTGCACATCATGGCAAGCAAGGAGCCGCCCGGCGGCATCGGCGAGCCCGGGACCCCGCCGATCGCGCCGGCCGTGGTGAACGCGATCTTCGCCGCCACCGGCAAGCGCCTGCGCACCCTGCCGATCAACCGTGCCGCGCTGGCGCGGGCGTAGAGCGGGCGTAGAGCGGGCTTATAGCGGGCCAGAGCCGCGCGGCAGCCGCGGCAACGCGGCGCCTCGACCCGCAGCCGCCAGTGCATACACTTGCGCCGTGTTGCAAGCCACTCCAGTGCCGATCCAGGATCTGCAGGGCGCGCTCGGCGCCGCCGGCCGCGTGCGCCAGCTGCGCCAGGTGCTGCTGTGGCCGCTGCGCCTGATGCCGGTGCTGGGCAGCGAAGGCCATCGGCGCAAGCCGTGGAAACTGCTGCGCAACTTGGGCGACGCCTCGCCGTGGCACGAAGTGGTGGACGAATACAGCGGCGATAGCGCCGGCTTTCACGAACGCCATTACAACGAGTTCGTGACCTTTCTGCCCTATGTGCAGCAGTTCCTCTACGGCGAAGGCCGCATGCGGCGCGACGCTGACGACGCCGGCACCGGCTCGCCGATGCGCGTATTCCGCCGTCAGGACGTGGCCCAGGTTCGGGTCACGTCACCCGCGCAGGCGGGAGCGTTGACGTTGGACATCGTGCACATCGATCTGTACTTCTTCTTCGACGTCGACCTGGTGTTGTTCAACCTCGAAGTCGCCGGCGCCGACCTGGGCTTGAGCCAGACCCAGGACTTGCTGCACCGATTCGGCCGCGCCTATCCGGCGGGTTGGGACGCGATGGGACAAGCCCTGCACTGCATGAGCAATGTCGAGTGGCTGGCGACGGATGGCCGTGTCCTCGCCCAGTCCGACTCGCAGCAATCCGAGGCGTTTCTCGAGCATGTGGCGCAGCACCGTGCGCCGCGCTTCGCCGCACATTGGCAGTTCCTGCTCGAACCGCTGGTGAGCGACCACTCGGGCCGCGACGGCGCGCTGCGCTACCGCCAGATCGAGTACTACCGCATGCCGCTGATGGCCTACCTGGCGCTGGACAATCCGCGGGCCTTGACGCGCAGCGAATTCATTCGCCTCGGCCTCGTCACCGGGATCGGCGAGCCCGGCAGTTCGGCCGAGTCAGCGCAGGCGTTGCCCTATGCGGAGCAGCATCTCGCCGATTTCGAACAGCGCTTCTGCTATGACCGCTTCTGGGCCGAAGGCGGTGCGGCACCGAACACGCGCTACCTGTGCAGCGGCCAGTCGCTCGTCGTCGTCGGCGCCGCGCACAGCGAGTTCTTCGGCTGCCGCGACCGCGGCGTGCTGGCGCAGTTTCGGCACCAGCATTTTCTGTTGTTCCTGATCGCCCATTTCCAGAAAGCTGCGCTGCTGATGTTCTCGGACCGGCTGGTCGAGGCGCTCAAAGGCCTGGACGTCGCCGACCCCGCCAGCGTGCGGCGCTTCAAGCGTGCGATTCGCTCCAGCTTCGAGGGCTTCCTGCGGTTCACACACCGCTACTGGTTCCACGAGATTTCGGAGCAGGCGCAGGTGCGCGCGCTGTACCGCCTGTGTGTCGGCCACCTCGGGCTTGACCCGCTGTACGCCGAGGTCAAGGAACGCATCGGCGACATGAACGCCTACCTCGACGCCGACAGCCTGCGGCGCCAGGCGAACACCGTGGTGCGCCTCACCGTGGTCACGATCTTCGGCCTGATCGGCACCGTGACGACCGGATTCCTCGGCATGAACCTGCTCGCCGAGGCCGAGGCGCCGCTTGCGCGACGCCTCGCCTGGTTCGCCGCCGTGCTGCTCGCGACCGGCGGGTTGACCGTCTACACGATGGTGAAATCGAAACGCCTGTCGGATTTCCTGGACGCCTTGTCCGACGAGCGGCTGCCGGCATGGACCAAACTCAAATCGCTCGCCGCGGTGTGGCAGCGCGACCCGGACTGAGCGGCTGAGAGGCAATCGGATGCACCCGCGTGAGGCCCGGTCGCCATCCGAGCGCATGGGCTGAGGCGCTCTCGACGCAGCCGCCGCGGATGCATCGTGGCCGCTACAACAAGGACTCGGGAATGAACGGCGACAGCATCCAGAGCTTGAACCGCTGCCAGGTCGACGAGTCGGGTTCTTCGGTGAGCACGACCACGCTGTCGTCCAGTTCCATGCTGAGCCATTCACACCCGTTGCCACTCGCCGACAAGCGCACGCGGTAGGCGCTTTGCAGGCGGTCGATGTCGATCACGCGCAGCAGCTCGCGCGCCAGTTCCGGGCTCTCGATGACAGCGCCGAGCTCGGTGTTGATCGTCGCCGAGCGCGGGTCGAGGTTCATCGAGCCGACGAACAGGGTCTTGCGGTCGATGACGGCCGTCTTCGCGTGCAAGCGCCCGAGCGAAGCGCCGAACAGGTTCATGCGGCGATTGCGCTTCACCCGCGACGAGCTGATTTCGTAGAGGTCGATGCCGAGCTCCAGCATCGGTTCGCGATACAAGGTGTAGCCGGCGTGCACGATCGGCTCGTCGGTCGAGCCCAGGGAATTTGTCATCAGTGTGATCTTCGCGCCCCTGTCGCGCAGCTCCTTGAACAAATCCATGCCGACCTTGCCCGGCACCAGGTAGGGGCTGGACAGCACCAGTTCCTTGGTCGTCTTGCGCAACGCTTCGAAAGCGTTGTAGGTGACGCTGGTGTCCAACAGCTCGCCGCCGGCTTCGCCGTCGAACGGTTTGTCGGGGTGGTCGGCGAATACGTACGCATAGCCCCAGTGCAGGCCCAGGCGCCCGCCATCGAGGTCTTCGGCTATCGGCCCGTAGCCCAGCACGTCGTTGCTCGGCAGGGGTGGCGGTGGCGGTGTGTGGATCGCGCCGGTGCGCTCTTCGAACCACGCGCGCAGCTCGGCGTCGCTGCTGCGGCTTCGCGTCACCGCGTGAATCGGGTAGACCGGGTCGCTGTTCCAGTAACGGTCGAACAACTCCTGCAGCGGCGGCAGCACGAAGCCCACCGCGAATGCGTCGACGTCGATGAAGTTTTCGCCCGTGCTGCGCAGGAAGTACTCGTTGGCGACGTTGCGCCCACCGATCACGGCCATGGCGCCGTCGGCAATGAAGAGCTTGTTGTGCATGCGATGGTTGACGCGGCCCCATTCACCGATCGAGCCGATGAAGCGTTCAGCCTGACCGCCTTCGCGCCAGCAACAAAACGGGTTGAAGATGCGGACCTCGACGTTCTTGTGCGCCGCGAAGGCGAGAAAGTACTCGTCCTGGCCGCCGGTGTAGAAGTCATCGATCAGCAGGCGCACGCGAACGCCGCGATTGGCGGCGTCGCGCAAGGCGCGCAACAGCCAGCGCCCGGTCTCGTCCATCTCGAAGTGGTAATACTGGACGTCCAGCGATACCTGGGCACGGCGCGCCAGCTGTATGCGCGTGTCCAGGGAGAACGTTCCCAACGGCATGAGCCGGAAGCCGGAGTGGTCCGGCGCCGGCTGGTAGGCGCTGGCAATGCGCCCCAGCGTCGTCTTCTTCGCAAGCGGAATTGCGGTACTGGTGATGGGTTCGCGGTCGATCACGGGCAATCCGGCGCAACCCGACAAAAGCGTTGCGGCAATGGCCACGCTCGCCACGCTCAAGCCGCGCCACCCACGCTGGAGCCCGGTGACGATGGCACGCGTCCAACTTCGCGCAGGCGCCGATCGCCGGGGATTCGTCACTGTCATTCTCAAGGTCGTGTGCCCGTCGCTGAACTTACAGCAGGTTGATGGCAATCGGCCCGGCGCAGCGCTTCGCGAAAGCGCCGAGTGAAACGGGGTGGCTGCAGCGCGGTTCTGTTTATACCCGTCAATGCGCTATTGTGTCAGGCACAACACGCATGAGACGACCCACAGCAAGCGGCCCGGGCTTGCAATTTTCCTTGCACTCGCGCAAGACGCGGGCCGCCTCAAGTTGCCGATGCCGCACCTGCCCATGACATGAACTCGATCCTCGCCCCGAATCGACGCCGGCACCTGGCGCGCAGGTCGGTGCTCGTCGCACTGACCGGTGCGCCATTGTTCGGCTGCGCCGAAGTCCCGCCCCGACCCGACGAAGCCGCACCGGTCGTCGAGCTGCTCGAGGTGCCGGGTGCAACCCTGGAAGTGCAGTTCGCTCCCGGCCTGGGCGCGCAGTTACGCGCCGATGCGTTGCTCTGGGTGCAGCGCGGAGCCCTCGCTGTTGCGGCCTATTTTGGCCACTTTCCACTGCCGCAGGTTGAAGTGCTGCTGCTGCCGGCCGACGGCGATGGCGTGCAGGCAGGTGTCAGCTATGCAGAGCCCTCACCGTTGGTACGAATCCGCCTCGGGCGCGAAACCACGCAAGCCCAGTTCAGCGCCGATTGGATCCTGGTTCACGAAATGGCGCATCTGGCGCTGCCGCGCGTGCCGCGTTCGCAAGACTGGCTGCACGAGGGATTCGCCACCTACGTCGAGGCACTGGCACGCGGCCGCGCCGGGATGGTCAGCGCGCTCGACGTGTGGCAGGCCTGGAGGCGCGAAATGCCGCTTGGCCTGCCGCAAATCGGCGACCGCGGGTTGGACCACACCCCCACCTGGGGCCGAACCTATTGGGGCGGCGCGCTGTTCGGCTTGCTCGCCGATGTCGGCATGCGCAAACAGGGCACGCCGACGCGTGGCCTGCAGCATGCGCTGCAGGGCGTGCTGGCCGCAGGCGGCGACTATCGTGTCGCCTGGCCCGTGGCGCGGATCCTGGCGACCGCCGACGCCGCCGTCGGGCAGACCACGTTGAGCGAGTTGTACGCGCAGATGAGAGATCGCGCCGTGATGACCGACCTGCCCGCGTTGTGGCGCGAACTCGGCGTGGCCGATGGCGAGTTGCGTGACGATGCCCCGCTGGCCGCGGTGCGTCGCGCGATCTTGTCGTAGGAGCCTGTTGGGCTCCTAGCGCACATTCCTGCGCCGGCGTGTCGGCTGCGACGCCGAACTATGATCGCCGCTGCCCCCGCCCGCGACAACGCACCCGATGCCCCAAGTCTCCACCGCCACAGTGCCGTTTCGGGCCGACCACGTGGGCAGCCTGCTGCGCCCACCAGGCCTGAGCGCTGTGCGAAGCGCGTTCAAGGCGGGCGAAGTGGATGCGCGCCACCGCGCCCAAGCCGAGGATCTGGCGGTGCGCGGGGCGGTACAGCGGCAGCAGGAGATCGGCCTGCAAAGCATCACGGACGGTGAATTCAGGCGCGACTGGTGGCACCTGGATTTTTTGGCGCAACTCGAGGGCGTGACGCTAAAAGCCAATCCGGGGCCGAAGTTCCGGATCGAAGGCCAAAGCGAACAGCCACCGATTCCCACCGTCACCGGCCGGATCAGCTGCAGCCGCCCGATCATGGTGGAGCATTTCCGATTCCTGAAGTCGGTCACGCGGGCGACGCCGAAGATGACGATTCCCTCGCCCGCAATGTTGCACCTGCGCGCCGGGCGCGCCGGGGTCTCGACGCAGGTCTACCCCGACGTGGAAGAATTCTGGGTCGACGTGGCCGCCGCCTACCGTGTCGCAATCGGCCATTTGTACGACGCAGGCTGCCGCTATCTGCAGCTCGACGATGTGAGCTTCGCCTACCTGTGCGACCCGCGCATCCAGGCCACGAGCCGCGCCAACGGCGACGACCCGGCGCTGCTGCCGCGCACGTACGCCGCCGCGATCAATGCCGCGCTTGCGAACAAGCCTGTCGACCTGTGCGTGACGATTCATACCTGCCGCGGCAACTTCAAGAGCGCATGGGTCGCCGAAGGCGGCTATGCGCCGGTGGTCGAAGCGATGTTCTCCACGAACGTCGACGCTTACTTCATGGAATTCGATGACGAGCGTGCCGGCGGCTTCGAGCCGCTGAAGTCCCTGCCGCGCGGCAAACGCGTCGTGCTCGGATTGGTGACAACGAAACTGGGCGAACTTGAAAGCAAGGACAAGCTGAAGCGCCGCATCGACGAGGCAGCGCAGTTCGTTCCGCTGGAACATCTTTGCCTGTCGCCGCAATGCGGCTTTTCGAGCACGCACCATGGCAACGCCTTGTCGCAAGACGAGCAGTGGCGCAAGCTTGAACGCGTAGTCGAAGTCGCGCGCGAGGTGTGGCGCGAATGACTGCAAGCGTTGCGGTGAGCGCAGCCGGCGAACGCCCGCCGCGCGCGGCGGCGACGCTGGTCGTGGTGCGCGACAGCCCTTCGGGCATCGAGGTCTTGCTCTCGCGCCGCGCCGAACGAGGCGACCACAACAGCGGCGCCTGGGTCTTCCCCGGCGGCGTGGTCGACACTTCCGACGCCCTCGCCCACTCCTGTTGCCGCGGGCTGGACGATGCCACGGCCAGCGCCAGGCTCGGCGTGACGCAAGGCGGCCTCGACTACTACGTTGCCGCGGTGCGCGAATGTTTCGAAGAAGCCGGCCTGCTGTTCGCCACCGATCGCGCCGGAACCCTGCTCGATCTTGCCGGCGCGGCGGGCGCACGCTGGGCGCAATGGCGCGGCCCGTTGCATCGCGGCGAGCGCTCGATTCTCGAGTTGTGCCAGGAGGCCGGACTGACGCTGGCGGTGGACCGGCTCGTCTACCTCAGCCATTGGCTGACGCCACCCGGCCGCGCGAAGCGCTTCGACACGCGTTTTTTCATCGCCGCGGCGCCGGCGTCGCAGGTGGCGCTGCACGACGGCACCGAAATGCTTGAACAGCTTTGGTTGCGCCCGGCGGACGCGCTCGCTCGCGGCGGCGTGTTGAAGCTGATGACACCGACGCTGAAGACGCTTGAGATGCTGGCGCAACACGGCACGCTGGAATCGCTGCTCGGTTGGGCCGCTGCGCCGCGCGAAGTGGCGCTCGTGATGCCGCGCGTGGCCAGCGGCGCCCAAGGCCTGCGGCCGGTGTTGCCCGACGAGTATGCCTGGGCCGAGATCGGCCGACTCGACCCCGCCGGGCACGGCCACTGTTCTTACGACCTGGTTCCCGGCAATGCAGTGCGCTTGTCGTCACGCGTGATCCGCGTCACCGCGAACAACGGCAGCATCATGACCGGCCCCGGAACCAACACCTATCTGGTCGGTGGCGGCGCGCGCAATGTTTGGGCGGTGATCGACCCTGGGCCGGCGCTGCACGACCACGTGCAGGCGGTTCTTGCCGCGGCGCCCGGGCCGATCACCTCGATCTTCGTCACGCACACGCACAAGGACCATTCGCCCGCGGCGCTGGTCTTGCAGGCGCAGACCGGCGCCCGACTGCATGGACGGATCGCGGATCATGCGCAGTGGCAGGATTCGACCTTCGTGCCCGACCGGGTGCTGGCGGGTGGTGAGCGGTTCGAGCTCAGCGACGACGCTTCGCTGCGCGCGATCCACACCCCGGGACATGCCTCGAACCACCTGTGTTACCTGCTCGAACAGGAAAAGCTGCTGTTCACCGGCGATCACGTGATGCAGTCGTCCACCGTCGTCATCAACCCACCCGACGGCGACATGCGCGCGTACCTCGGTTCGTTGCGCGCATTGCTCGATGAAGCGCTCGAATGGCTGGCGCCGGGCCATGGATTTCTGATGGCGGCACCGCACCAGGCACTGCGATCGATCATTGCGCATCGCGGCCGGCGCGAGGCCAAGCTCTTGCTGGCGCTGCGTGAACTCGGGCCTTCGCCGATCGAAGCGCTGTTGCCGCGGGTCTACGATGACGTCGCGCCGCGCCTGCATGCAATGGCACTGCGCTCGCTGACGGCACACCTGTTCAAACTGCGCGACGAGGCGCTCGCGGGCTGCGAAAACGGCCGCTGGGCTTTGCTCGGCGCAGCCGCGCTGCCGCCGGCGGGTCGAGCTGCAAACAAGCGGGACTTGTCAGCTAGCTGATGACGGGGTCCGTCGCGCGCCGCGGCCCGGCCGCCACGGCAGCGCCGGCGGATTCGCCGCGGGGCTGCAGTCGCCCCCAATACTCGACGGCGCGGTCGACCCACGCCAGGTAGTGCGGGTCGACGCTCGAGTAGAACGGCATGCCGCGTGCCACGAATTCCTGCACCGCCTGCGCCAGCCGCGCGCCGGGCGGCTGCGCGGCGCGCTCGAGCTGGCATTCGAGATCGTGCAGCGCAGCGACGCGCTGCATCGGTTCAGCCGCCATCAATCGACGCCGCAGATCCACGCCGTCGACATCGGCACTCGGTGCGGCCATTGAGTTTTCCTGACGGGCAGCCATGACTCGTGCAGTATCGGCATCCTGCCCGGCGTGTGAACCACCCCGGCCCCGCAATATTGGCCACACGTGGCGTTTTGCACAGCGCCTGCTCCACCCGTGCACCCGTGCCGATGGCGCGACGCTTGCGCTGCGCGAGGGCCTTGAATTCACGCGTCGCGCCGACCCCGCGGCCTGCGCGTTCGAGGCGCGGGCCGGACAACCCTGAGGCCGTCCCGATCTCATTCAGAACTGTCTTCGGCGCTATGCTGGGCGCATGACGCACACGTTGTTTGCGGTGTCAACCAGCGGCGAGCCGATAACCTATCGCGACCGAAAGCGCGGCTGGTGGGCTCTGTCCGTCGTCTATCCGCTGCTGCCGTTCACGGGCATCGCTGCGCATGCGTGGAGCGGTTGGCCGGGCGCACTGGCGCTGCCGCTGCTGATCAGCTACGGCTTGCTGCCGCTGCTTGACGCCTTCATCGGCGAAGACACGAACAACCCGGCCGAAGAAGTGGTGCCGCAGCTCGAAGCCGACCGCTACTACCGCTGGTTGACCTGGGGCACGGTGCCGCTGCACTTTGTCGCCTTGATCGGTTGTGCATGGTGGGCCGGGACCCAGGCGATGCCGTGGTGGGCCGTTGCGGTGCTCGCCTACGTTGCGGGCGCGGGTTCGGGGCTGGGCATCAACACCGGCCACGAGCTCGGGCACAAGGCCACCCGCATCGAACAGTGGCTGGCCAGGCTCGTGCTCGCGGTGCCGGCCTACGGCCACTTCACGGTCGAGCATGGGCGTGGCCACCACCGCTGGGTGGCGACGCCGCATGACCACGCGAGCGCGCGCATGGGCGAAAGCATCTACCGTTTTGCGCTGCGCGAGGTGCCGGGTGGAATGCGCTGTGCCTGGGCACTCGAGAAG
>JAEMQF010000137.1 GCA_022758925.1 Burkholderiales bacterium
GCACGCCGGAAGGCCGGCCGATGCTGGCGCTGATCGCGTCACAAAGCGGCGCACTGACACCCGCTGCCGCGCGCCGCAGCGAGCTGCCCGTGGTGCTGATGCAGGGCGGCATCCATGCCGGCGAGATCGACGGCAAGGACGCCGGCTTCCTGGCGTTGCGCGAGCTGCTCGAGGGCCGGGCCGCGCCGGGCGTGCTGAAGCAGCAGCTGCTGGTGTTCGTGCCGGTCTTCAATGTCGACGGCCATGAACGCTTTGGCGCCTGGCAGCGACCGAATCAGCGCGGCCCCGAGCAGACGGGCTGGCGCACGACGGCGCAGAACTACAACCTGAACCGCGACTACGTGAAGGCCGATGCGCCCGAGATGCGCGCCATGCTGGCGCTGGTGCAGCGCTGGGACCCGCTCGTGAGCGTTGATCTGCACGTCACCGACGGCGCGCAATTCGAGCACGACATCTCGATCCAGGTCGAGCCGCTGCACAGCGGCGATGCCGCGCTGCGCGAGAGCGGCCGCCAGCTGCGCGACGGCGTCATCGCCGCGCTCGCTGGCCAGGGCTCGCTGCCGCTGCCGTTCTACATGAGCTTCGCCCAGGAAGACGACCCCGCCTCAGGCTTTGTAGACGGCGTTCCGCCGCCGCGCTTCTCGCACGGCTACTTCGCGCTGCGCAACCGCTTCGGCATGCTGGTCGAGACCCATTCCTGGAAGGACTACCCGACCCGGGTGCGCATCACGCGCAACGCCATCGTCGACGTGCTGCAGCAGCTGGCCGTGCACGGCAAGACCTGGCAGCGGCAGGTGCTGGACGCCGATTCCGCCGCCACCCGGCTCGCCGGCCAGGCGCAGCCGCTGCGCTGGACGGCCAGCGAACGCAGCCGCGAGATCGAGTTCCGCGGCTATGCCTACACGCGCGCGCCGTCCGAGGTCTCCGGCGCGCTGATGACGCGCTATGACGAAAGCCGGCCGCAGATCTGGCGTGTGCCGCTGCGCGACGACCTGCTGCCGGCCCTCAGCGTGGCCGCGCCGGCTGCCGGCTATCTGGTGCCCGCCGCCCATGCCGAACGCATCGGCGCGCTGCTGCGCCTGCACGCGATCGGGTTTCGGCGGCTGTCGCAGCCGTTGGCCGAGGCCCCGCGCCAGGTCTTCCGCGCCAGCAAGGCGAGCATGGCGCCAAGTTCTTTCGAAGGCCACCAGCGGCTGGAGCTCGAGGGCGAGTGGAAGGCAGAGCCGCAGGCGCTGGCCGCCGGTGCGCTGTTCGTGCCCATCGCCCAGGCCAGGGCGCGGCTGTTGATGGCCCTGCTGGAACCGCAGGCGCCGGATTCGCTGTTGGCCTGGGGCCTGTTCAACACCGCCTTCGAGCCCAAGGAGTACATGGAAGACTATGTTGCCGAGCAGGTCGCGCGCGAACAGCTGGCGGCCGATGCGACGCTGGCTGCGGTCTTCCAGAAAAAGCTCGCCGACGAGCCGGCCTTCGCGGCCAGCCCGCGGCAACGGCTGGACTTCTTCTACCGCCGCCATCCGGCCTGGGATGCGCGCTACCAGCTCTACCCTGTGCTGCGGGTCGACGCTGCGCCCTGAGGGCGGGCCGCGCTCAGTCGGTCTGCACCGGCGTTGACAGCCCGCCCAGGCGCTGCCGCGGTGACGGCGCCGATCTCGGATCGACCGACCGCGCCGACGCTGCGGTGACCCACCCGCAAAGTGCCGATCGTCTGCAGTCGCGCGGCGCGGAACGGAGCTGGGAGGCTGTCTGCGCAGTCCCTGATGTTCCGCAAAGTCATTCATTCAACAGGGGTCGTTGCGGTCCGTGCCAGCCGATTCCGCGCTGTTTTGGACTGTTCTGGTGAGCTGAGTCCCGCAAAAGTCCCCCAAAGTTTTCGAGGTTCGCGCCTTCGACAGCGCGCTCGCTGCGACGCTCCTGGCGAGCGATCACGCGTCCTGCTGACCTTGATCCGACTCGGTGAAGAACAGCTCGACGCTGAGCGTGGTCCAGGTTGCGACGCCGGCGCCGAAGAAGTCCGCGTCCTCGGTCCAGATCGGGCAATCGGCCGCGAGTGCACATGCCAACACCTGCCAGTCTTCGGGATCGCGTCGCCCGATGCGCGCCAGCGCCCGGTCTCTGAACGGCAAGTAGGACTCGGCAGGTACGGGCACGATCACGTGCGCCAGGGTCTCCAACTTCTCGAGCGCCGCCTGGATCGCCTCGGCCGACCTGCCGCGCTTGGCCAGCACCGTGGGCAGGTGCTCTCGCGCTTCGTCGAAGGCGATGTCGGGCGCGAGGAAGATCGCTTGCGCAGCATGAGCGGTGAGCAGTTCCGGCACGCGACTGCCGAGCACCGCCCGCACCAAGATGTTGGCATCGACGACGATGGCGCGAGCGGTCAAGGGCTCACCGCCGCTTGCGCCGCGGGGCCAACGCCGCTTTGCGCTCGGCCTTGAAGTCCGTCAGCATCGCATCGACCTCGTTGTCATCGAGCGGCATCAGCGCCTTCAACTTGGCGCTGGCTTGCTGGAACGCCAGCAAGTCGGCCTGGGAAGGCCCGGGCGTCGGGATGAAGATACCGACCGTCTGACCATGACGCGTGACGGCCACGGGCTTGTCCGATGCGATGTACTCGGCCAGTCCCGCGCGGAATTCGCGGATGCCGACCTTCGTCGTTTCCATAGCAGGCTCCGGTCAGTGGGTTCACTGACTCTGTGCTCATTGTGTCGCATTGTGTACACAAAAGCAAGCGCCGTCTGTGGCTCAGCGTGCCGCAGATCGGGACACGATGAGCAACACACGGACCTCATTCGTCGCACCGACGCAGGAGCTGCGGTCTGGCATGCTTTTCCGACCGCACGCCATGTCGCCCAGCCCGCAGCGCATGGGCACCGGACCGGCACCCTCTGGCGCATGCATGCCAGAAAGACCCAAGGGTCAGCAGGCGTTGACCTGGTGACCCTCGTCTTGACTGGCGCGGCTGGCAGGATTCGAACCCACGACCCCTTGGTTCGTAGCCAAGTACTCTATCCAACTGAGCTACAGCCGCGCGGCCGGGCAGTATAGCAGCGCCCCTGCTCGCTTCAGCCGCCTATTCACCCAGGCAGGCCGCGGATTCGTAAGCCTGCGCTGCACGCTGCGCCTGGCCCTCGTCGCGCGCAATCTGCGCCAGGCGCAACCACGCTGCACGGCGCCAGCGCACCCGCAGTGCAGTGTCTTGCGCTGCCAGTTCGAGCATCTGGCGCGCCTTGCCCCAGAGTTGGCGCTCGGCCAGCGCCGAGCCGACGGCGAGCGCGATCGCACCGTCGCGGGGGAACGTAGCGGCAGCGGCTTCGAGGCGCGCCAGCCAATCGGCGCCGATGCCTGCGACGGAATTCGACAAAGCCTGCGCGATGGCGCTGCGCTCGTCGCCCGGCAACTCGCCCAGGCGCTCCCAGAACGGGCGCAACCAATCGCGTGCGTCGTCTGCCGCGCCGAACTCGGCGGCGTGCATGGCGGCGCGTGCGGCGACGAAGGCGTCGCGGCGGTCCGCGCCTTCGAACTGCTGCCAGGTGCGCCGCAGTTGGTCAGCGTCGCGCGCGCTGTCGAGCGATTCGATCGCCAGCGTGCGCAGCAGGCCCTGCGCCGCGGGCCTGGCAAAGGCCTGGTGCTTGGCCAGGAGCCGCGCCGTTTTCAGCGCCTCCTGCGGCTGGCGCGCGAGACGCGAGGCTTGCAGCTTCAAGCGCAGCGCATGCACGCGACGGCCGACGCCGACGGGAAGTTCGCCGAGCCACTGCAAGGCGCGCTCGGCGTCGCGGTCGTCCAAGGCCCATTCCGCAGCAAGCATGCGTGCGCCTTCTTCGGCCGGCCCGGCGCCGGTCTGGTTCGGTGTCAACTCGAACGCTGCGTGCAATGCGGCGTCGCGTGCGGCCCTGTCCTGCAGGCGGTGCGCACTGCCCGCGGCAAGCACGTGGGCCAGCACCGCGAATTGTTTGTCGCGCTCGAACTGCGGCGTGTCGCGCTGAATCGCCAGCGCCCGCTGCGCCGACTTTTGCGCACGCGCGAAACGCCCGCCGAAATAGAACGCGAGCGACTCACGCAGCGCCTGCTGCGCACCGCGCTCGCGCTGCGCCATACGCCATGCGAGGGCGCGCTGCGGCAGCTCGAGCACGAGCATGGCGCCGCGAATCGCCGCCACCAGTGCCACGCAACTCGCCGCCAGCAGCAGCAGGAACAGGTTCAGCGACAGGTCGATGCGCCAGCCGCGCCAGTACAACGACGCCAGGCCGTCGTTCGTACCCAAGGTCGCCGCCGCGATGATGGCAATCACGAACAGCGACAACAGCCACAGCACGGTGCGCATGGACGGTGGTGGGTGAGGCCCTGGGCGCCGGCCTGCTAGCGGCCCGCGCCGGCCGCGGCCAGCGCCGCCAGCGTGTCATCGGGGCGCGGCACCAGCAGCTGGCGAGACTGCGCGGCGACTTGTAGCACCAACTCTTGCGCGAGCATGGTGCGTTTCGAGGCGCGGTCGAAGAAGCGGTCGAGCGCCGAACGCGCGTCCGCCAGATCGGATTGCGCCGTTTCGAACTGACGGCTCAGCAGCGCCAGGCGCGCATTGAGCAGGCGCAGCTTCAGGTTCTCCTTCAGGAAGAAGGCCTGCTCGGGCGCGATCAACATCGCCTCGGCGTGGTCGATGCGCGTCACGCGAATCAGCGAACGCGCCTCGAAGATCATGCGTTCCCAGGCGCCATCCCAGGACTGGCCGACGCTGCGCGCCGGCTGCACGCCGCCTGGTGCCGAGGCGCCGGCGGCGGCCGGGGTGGCCGGCACTCCCAAACCCGACGCGCCCGCCGGCGCCGGTCTCGCCGGCGCGGGAGCCCTGGGCGATGCCCGGCGCGATTCGACCGACACCAACAGCGGCAACTCGTCGACCAGACGAATCGCCTCGTCGAGCTTGATCGCCAGGCTCGACGCATCGGCGACGCCGGCGGCGCGAACGCGGTCCAGGTCGCGCGCGATGGCACGCCGCACGCGCTCGAACTTGGTTTGCGCGTGGCGCTGCAAGCGCTCGTCGGCTTGTTTGAGCGCGGTCAGCAGCGGTTCGGCGCTGCCGGTGATGGCATTTTGTTGCAGGGCGACGCGGATCCCGGCTTCGATGTCGACGATCAGGTTCTCGTCGCGCGAGCGCGTCAACGACTGCAGCAACTCCTCCAACTGGCCGCGCTGCAGCGTCACTTCGGCCAGTCGTACTTCGACCAGCGCGAGCTTGGCCGCGCTTTCGAGCATGCCTTGCTGCGCCTGTTTCGCATACAGGCGCGCCTCGCTCGCCAGCGCCGAGCTGTCCTGCTGGCGCAGCACCAGCTCGCGTTCCAGCCTGGAGTGCCGTTCGCTCACGTTCCAGGCGACGAAGAACGCCGCTGCGCCCAGCAGCAGGGCCAGAATGAGGCCCATGCTCGACGCACGCCAGCTGAAGAACCGCCGCCGGTCGCCGACCTGGGCCACCGCCTGGGCGCCTTCGATCCGTGCTGTCGCAGCTGCCTTGGGGTCGCCCGCGATCGGAGATTGATGCGTATTCACAGCGTCTGATGCTCGCTCAGTTTGATGCAGGCGGCGACGGCCTCGAGCGTCGGGCGCGTATTCAAGACGTTGCCGAAACCCACCTCCCGCGCCCGCTCGGCGATGCGCGGATGCGTCGCGATGGCCCAGGCCGGCGCCAGGTTCGCATTGCCCAGCGTCTGCGCCAGGTGTGAAACCGCTTCCGAGCTGCTGAACAGCCACAGGTGCATCTGCGGTTCAGCCAGGGCCCGCGCCAGCAGCGCCATCTGGGATGGAGTGAACGAAGGCGCGGCGCGGCGGTAGGCGCTGACGACGTTGACCGTGGCACCCAGGCTCTGCAGCTGCTGCGCCAGCCACTCGCGGCCGCCTTCGCCGCGAACGATCAGCACCTCGGCACCACGCCAGTCCTTGCCCTCCAGGCGCTGCCACAGCGACTCGGAGTCGAACTGGGGCGAGTCGGCGGCGGGCTCGGTGATCCAGGCCGCGGCCATGCCTTGCGCGAGCAGTGCACATGTCGTTCCCGGGCCGGTCGAGGCGACCTCCAGGCTCTTCGGCCACGCCGTGCCCGCCGGCTTCACGCCGAAAAAATGCAGCACGGCGTTCGAGCTCACGAACACCACCAGGCGGGTCCGGGCCAGGCGCGACCACGCCTGCACCACCGCCGCCGATTCCGGCGCGGGCTGGATCTCGATCAGCGGCAAAGCCTCGGCGTCAATGCCCAGGCCGCGGAACCTGTTCACCCACTGCGTGGCCTGCTGCGCGGGGCGCGTGACGAGGACTTTCACGTCGGCGATTGCTCCTGGTGCCGGGTCGATACGGGTGCGGCGCGCGCCGGAATGCCTAAGCAAGGGCCAGCGCCAGGTAGGCGTCGGCGCCCTGCTCGCGCAACGCTTGCGCGACGCTGCGGCCCATGGCCAGCGCCTGCGCGTCGTCGCTGACGGCGCCGCGGCTCATGCCGCGCAGCAGCGGCGCCGACAGGTCTTGCGAATGACCGAGCACGGCGCGCAACTCGAGCACGCCGCCCGACCAGGTGGCATGGGCCGCGAGCGGCACGCTGCAACTTCCGCCCAGTTCCCTCGAGACGCAGCGTTCGGCCTGCACCGCCAACCAGGTCGGGCGGTGCGTCAGGCGGCTCAACTGCGAGTTCAGTGAAGCCGCGTCGCTGCGGCATTCGATGCCCAGGGCTCCCTGGCCGGCGCAGGGCAGCATTTGCGCGGTCTCGAAGCAAGCCCGAATGCGGCCGGCCAGGCCCAGGCGCTTCAAGCCCGCGGCCGCGAGCACGATCGCAGCGTACTCGCCCGAATCAAGCTTCTTCAGGCGCGTGTCGAGATTGCCGCGCAGCGGCTGCAGCCTCAGGTCGGGGCGCAGCGCCATCAGTTGCACGACGCGGCGCAGGCTCGAGGTTCCGACGCTCGCGCCTTGCGGCAAGGCCCGGATGTCCGCATGCAGGTTCGAGACGAACGCATCGCGCGGGTCTTCGCGCTCCAGCACCGCGGCGAGCTCAAAGCCCTCGGGCAGGTCCATCGGCACATCCTTCAACGAATGCACCGCCAGCTGCGCGTGGCCCGCTTCCAACGCCGCTTCCAGCTCCTTCACGAACAGGCCCTTGCCGCCGACCTTGGCCAGGCTGCGGTCGAGGATCTGGTCGCCGCGCGTCGTCATGCCCAGCAGCTCGGCGCTCAGGCCCAGGCGCTGTTGCAGCAACTCGCGCACATGTTCGGCTTGCCACAGCGCGAGCCGGCTTTCGCGCGTGGCAATGACGACGCTCTGGGTCATGGCGCAATGCTAGCAGGCAGACGCGCCGTGACGGCATGGCGCGTGTCGGGCGCGAATCGCCGCGTTGCTCTCAAGGAAATGTGGCTTCGCCACTTTCCTTGATCCCCGCGGGGGACGGTCGCCGCGAGGCGGCGGCCTTGGGGTGCTCAATCGCGCCGGCCTGCGCGCTGCTAGCATGCGCTGCCGCGAAGCACCAGCGTACAGCGTAACCACGAAGCCATCCCGGTGCCGGCGCTGCCCCGTACTTGATACGGCACCCGGGTCCAATCCGCTGTGCTCAGAGTGGGTCCCGGGTTGCGCCGGGATCAGAGTTGCCATTGCCTTGCCCCGAGCCGACCCCTTTGAACGCCACCGCCACGCCCCCCACGAAGCGACCGCGCCGCACGAAGCGACCGCGCCGCACCACAGCCAGCGACGCCCGCCAGAAGAACCAGCCCCTGGTCGATGACATCCGCCTGCTCGGCCGCGTCTTGGGTGACGTCATCCGCGAACAGGAAGGGCCAGCGGCGTTCGAACTGATCGAGCGCGTGCGCCAGTTGTCGGTGGCGTATCGATTGAAGCGCGACGCCCAGGCGGGCCGGGACCTGGACCGCTTGCTGAAAGGCCTGTCGGGCGACCAGACGGTGAGCGTGATCCGCGCGTTCAGCTATTTTTCGCACCTGGCCAACATCGCCGAAGACCGGCACCATGTGCGGCGCCGCGAATACCACGAACGCCAGGGTGATGTGCAAGTGGGTTCCCTGGCGTTCGCCTTCGCACGCCTCGCGCGGCGCGGCGTTCGCGCCGCCGAAATTGCCGGCGTTCTGGCCCACGCCTACATCTCCCCGGTGCTGACCGCCCACCCCACCGAGGTGCAGCGCAAGAGCATCCTCGACGCCGAGCGCGCGATCGCCGGGCTCGTGGAGCAGCGCGAGGGCGTGCGCACCGCGCGCGAGCGCTCCGGCGTCGACGCGCTGCTGCGCGCGCGCATCACCCAGCTCTGGCAAACGCGCATGCTGCGCACCGCACGTCTGACGGTGGCCGACGAGATCGAGAACGCACTGAGCTATTACCCGACCACATTCCTGAGCCAGATTCCGCGTCTGTATGGCGAGATCGAAGAGCGCTTGCCGGGCTTCGAGGTCGCGAGCTTCTTCCGCATGGGCCACTGGATCGGTGGCGACCGCGACGGCAACCCGAACGTGAGCGCGGCGACGCTGCGCAGCGCGATGGCACGCCAAAGCGAAACCGCATTGCGCCACTACCTGGTGCAGGTGCATGAACTCGGCGCCGAGTTGTCGCTCTCGGCGATGCTGTGTCCGGTCACGCCCGAACTGCTGGCGCTGGCCGAACAGTCCCGCGACATCAATCCGCATCGCCTCGACGAGCCCTACCGGCGTGCCCTGATCGGCGTCTATGCGCGCCTGGCCGCAACGCTGCATGAACTCACCGGCACCGAAGCGCTGCGCCATGCCGTCGCCGTGCGCGACCCCTATGCCAGTGCCGCCGAGCTGCTGGCCGACCTGCGCACCATCGACCGCTCGCTGTGCACGCACCATGCGCAAGCCCTCGCCGCGGTGCGTTTGCGTCCGCTGCAACGTGCGGTGCAGGTGTTCGGCTTTCACCTCGCAACGCTGGACCTGCGCCAAAGTTCCGACCAACACGAAGCGGTGGTCGATGAGCTGCTGCGCGTCGCGCGGATCGAGGCGCGCTACCGCGGCTTGGACGAGGCCGCGCGCCGCGAGCTGCTGCTTCGGCTGCTGAATGATGCGCGCCCGCTGCGCGTGATGACGGTGTTGTACTGCGAGCACACGCGAGGCGAACTCGCGGTCTTCGAGGCGGCGCGCGAACTCCTGCAACGCCACGGCCGCGAAGCGCTGCGCCACTACATCATTTCGCACACGGAGCAGGTGAGCGACCTGCTCGAAGTGCTGTTGTTGTTCAAGGAAACCGGGCTCCTGCGCGGCAGCCTGCGGGATGCGGCGGGCACGCAGGCCGAGGCAGACCCCGCGGCCGAGCCCGGCGCCGTGGCCGACCTGATCGTCTCGCCGCTGTTCGAAACCATCGCCGACCTGCAGCGTGCGAGCAGCGTCATGCGCGAGTTCTACGCGCTGCCGGGAATCGCCGCGCTGCTGCAGGCGAGCGGCGGCGAGCAGGACATCATGCTCGGCTACAGCGACAGCAACAAGGACGGCGGCATGTTCACCAGCAACTGGGAGCTGTACCGCGCTGAAATCGAACTCGTGCAGTTGTTCGGCGAGCTGCAGGGCGCGCACGGCATCCGGCTGCGCCTGTTCCATGGCCGCGGCGGCACCGTCGGGCGCGGCGGCGGGCCGAGCTACCAGGCGATCCTGGCGCAGCCGCCGGGCACGGTCAACGGCCAGATCCGCCTCACCGAACAGGGTGAAGTGATCGGCTCGAAATACGCGCACCCCGAGATCGGCCGGCGCAACCTCGAAACCCTGGTCGCGGCCACGCTCGAGGCCACGCTGCTGCATCCCACCAAGAGCGCGCCCAGGAGTTTCAGCGCCGCGGCGCAGGAGATCAGCAGCGCGAGCCAGGCCGCTTACCGCAAACTCGTGTTCGAGACGCCGGGCTTCACCGACTACTTCTTCAGCGCGACGCCGATTCGCGAGATCGCCGAACTCAACATCGGCTCGCGCCCCGCGACCCGCCATGCCACGGCGCAGCCCGCGATCGCAGACCTGCGCGCGATTCCTTGGGGCTTCAGCTGGGGCCAGTGCCGCGTCGCGTTGCCCGGCTGGTACGGTTTCGGTGCCGCGATCGAGGCCTTTCTCGCCGCGCCCGGCACACACGGCGAATCCACGCAGCGCCTGGCGCTGCTGCGGCGCATGCACAAGTCGTGGCCGTTCTTTCGCACCCTGCTGTCGAACCTGGACATGGTGCTGGCCAAGTGCGACCTCGGGATCGCCGCCCGTTACGTCGAGCTGGTGCCGGACAAGCGCCTTGGCAAGCGCATCTTCGCGCAGATCCAGGCCGAGTGGCAACGCACGAACGATGCAGTGACGGCGATCACGGGCGAGCGCCAGCGCCTGGCGTCGAACGCGGCGCTGGCGCGCTCCATCGAACACCGGTTCCCCTACCTCGACCCGCTGAACCACCTGCAGGTCGAGCTGATGCGTCGCAATCGCGAGCGCGGCGCCGGCGATCCTGCGATGGAACGCGTGGAACGCGGCATCCACATCTCGATCAACGGCATCGCCGCAGGGCTGCGCAACACGGGTTGAGCCGTTTCGGCCGCAAGCGCCTGCCCAGGAGCCTGTGTCCGGCTTTGGGTCGGGCCCGCGCGTGAGCATTGCGTCACAACCACGGTTCGCCTGCCAGCGCGTCGTGACGCAGAGGCAGCGCGCTGCCAACGGCGCGCTGATCGGGCTCAAGAAGGCGCGCGCCACGCCGATATCGAAGGACCGTGCGTGACGGCTGGACTCGCCTGCACGCCTTGGCCGACGACAGTGGACGCGCGCGCTTCGAACCTCTGCTCACACCCAGCCCATGACCCCCCGCAAGCCGCCGCGTTCAAAAGCTGCCGACCCCGGGCCCGACGTCCAGACGGCACTGCTTGACCTGTACGCGCACCTGCTGTCGCATGCCGATTTGCGCGGCGCCGCCGGGGCCCTGGCGCGCCAGACCGCGATGCAATTCGGCTACGAGCGTGTCTGCATCGGCTTTTTGCGCGGTGATCGCGTCGAACTGATCGCGCTCTCCGACGGCTTGCCCGCAGCCAGCGGCTCGCCGCTGGTCGAGCGCCTGACCGCGGCCCTGACCGAGGCGCTGGACCAGCGCGCCAGCGTGATGCTCCCCGAATCACGTTCGCAGGCGCACCCGCGCATCACGCTCGCGCACCGGCGCCTGCTCGAGGCCGAGGACGGCAGTGCCGCAAGCGTGCCGATCGTCGCCGCCGGCGCGACGGTCGGCGCGCTGTGCGCGCAACGTCGCGGCGGCGCCGTGATCGGGCCGCCGGACCTCGAGGCGCTGGAGCACCTGGCATGCCTGGCCGGCCCGGCGCTGAACCTGATGCGCCTGAACGAGCGGCCATTGCGCTTGGTGATTCGGGAGCGCGTGCACCAGTTCTGGGAACGATTGAAGCAACCAGAACGATCCGGCATGCGCTACGCATTGATCGGCATGGCCGTGTTGCTCGCAGGCATGGCTGCGGTGCCGGCCGACGTTCACGTCGGCGGGCGTGCGCGGCTCGAAGGCGCGGTGCAGCGGGTTCTGGTCGCGCCCGCCGACGGCTTCTTGAAACGCGTGCACGCTCGACCGGGGGATTCGGTTCAGGCGGGTCAGGTCTTGATCGAAATGGCCGAGCAGGACCTGCAGCTTGAAAAAGTTCGCTGGCAAAGCCAGTTGGCGCAATTCGAGAACGCCTACAGCGCGGCCAACGCGCGCGCCGACCGGGCACAACTGGTGATCAACCAGTCGCGCATCGCAGAAGCCGAAGCCCAGCTCGAACTGGTCGAGATGAAACTCGTGCGCGGCCAAATCGGGGCGCCGTTCGACGGCATCGTGATCCAGGGCGATTTGAGCCAGACCCTGGGCTCTCCGCTGCAGCAGGGCAACGAACTGATGACCATCGCGCAGCGCGACCAGTTCCGCGTCATCGTCGAGGTCGACGAGCGCGACGTCGCGGCGCTGCGCATCGGCCAATCCGGCTCGGTGGCGCTGTCGGCGCTGCCGTGGAACAGCCTGGCGGTGCGCGTCAAACGCATCACACCGATCGCGAGCGCCCTCGAGGGCCGAAACGTGTTCGAGGTCGAGGCCGAACTGCTCGAAAAGTCCGCCGAGCTGCGCCCGGGCCTGCAGGGCAATGCGCGCATCCATGTCGGGCGCAAGCCGCTGCTGTGGAGCGGGTCGCGCAGGCTCATCCAGGGCGCCAGGATGGCGTGGTGGGAGTGGTTCGGTTGAGCGGCCAGAGCGCGCCTGCAGCGCCACTGCTCAGCCCGCAGTGGTTCCGCGTCGCCGCGCTGCGGCCGCGCCTGGATCCGCTGGCGCATGCCGAACGCGTGTCGTACCGGCGCGCGATCTGGCATGTGCTCGTGCGCCGCGACGGCAGCCGCAGCTTCCGCCTGAATTCGGCCGCCTACGCCGTGGTGGCGCGCTGCGACGGCACGCTCAGCCTGCAGCGCCTGTGGGACATGCTGCTCGGCGAGTTGCGGGACGACGCGCCGACGCAGGACGAACTGCTGCAACTGCTGGCGCGGCTGCAAACGGCCCGGCTGCTCAGTTTCGACCGCAAGCCCGACTTCGGGCCGCAAGGCACGATCTCCGAGCAAGCCGCTGCCGATGCGGCGCCCGGCAGCGCCAATTCGCTGCTCTCGTTTCGTATCCCCCTGGGCCGGCCCGACGGCTGGCTCAGCCGCCTGGCGCCTTACCTGCGCGGCCTGTTCACGCCGACGGCGCTCGTGCTGTGGGGCTTGATCGTGCTCGCGGGCGCGGTCGCGCTGATGCTCAACTTCAGCGTGCTGCTGGCGCATGCGCGCACCTGGCTCAACACGCCGCGTCTGCTGCTGATGGTGTGGATGGCCTATCCGGTGGTCAAGGCGCTGCATGAACTGGCGCACGCCCTGATGCTCGTGCACCTGGGCGGCAAGGTGCCGGTGTGGGGCGTCACAATTCTGATGTTCACGCCCGTGCCCTACGTCGATGCGTCGGCCGCCTCGGCGCTGGCCAGCCCGATGCAGCGCCTGCTCGTGAGTGCCGCGGGCATCATGCTCGAATTGCTGCTTGCGGCACTCGCATTGGTGGTGACGCTGACGGCGCAGGACGGTGATCTGCGCGACCTGGCCTTCGCCGTGTTCTTCATCGGCACCGTTTCGACGCTGGTCGTGAACGGCAATCCGTTGTTGCGCTTCGACGGCTACTACGTGTTCACCGACGCGCTGGAACTGCCCAACCTGGCCACGCGCAGCGCGCGCCACTGGCTGAGCTGGATGCGCCAACGCGTGTTCGGCACGGCCGGCGATCCGGTGCTGCCGGCCGACGGCGAGAGGCCCTGGTTGTGGGCCTACGCACCTGCGGCGCTGGCCTACCGGGTGCTGGTCAGCGCCGGCATCGTGGTCTGGCTTGGCGGGCTGTCATTCGTGCTCGGCGCCGCGATCGCGGCGTATTTCACCTGGGCGCTCGCGCTCAAGCCTTTGCTCACCCTGGGCCACTTCCTGCAGGGCCCGGCGCTGGCCGAGACCGAGCGGAGCGTCGCGCGACAACGTGCCTGCCTTGCCGGTGCCGGCGTGCTGGCGCTGGTGTGCGCCGTGCCGCTGCCGTTTGCCAGCGTCGTGCAAGGCGTGGTCTGGCTGCCCGAGCAGGCGCGGGTGCGCGCCGAGACCGATGGCTTCATCCAGAGCATTCATGTGCACGATGGCCAGAGCGTGCGCACCGGCCAGTTGCTGTTCACGCTCAGCGCCCCGCTGCTCGAGCCGGAACGGGCGCGCCTGGCGGGCCGGATCACGGCACTGGACACCGAGCGCTACAAGGCGATGCGCGCCGACCCCTCGGGCGCGGTGGGCTTCGAGTACGAACTCAACAGCGCGCGCAGTGAACTGGCGCGCATCGAAGAACGCCTCGCGCACCTTGAGATTCATGCCAACGTCGACGGCGTCGCGGTCATCAACCATGCCGACGACCTGATCGGGCACTTCGCGAAGCAAGGCGCGTTGCTCGCCCACCTGCTGACCCCCGAACCGAACGTGGTGCGCGTCGCCATCCCGCAGGAGCAGGCCAGCCTGGTGCAAGGCAGTGCGCGCGCGGTCAGCGTGCGTCTCGCCGAAAGCCTGGGTCAGGTCTTCAGCGGCGAGCTGCTGCGTGACGTGGCCGGCACCGTTCCCAAGCTGCCCAGCGCAGCGCTGGGCGACCGTGGCGGCGGCGCAATCGTCACCGACCCGGACGACAAGCTCGGCCTGACCCCGGCGCACGGCGTGGTGCTGGCCGACGTTCGGCTCAGTTCAACGCCGGCTGAACTTGCGCAGGTTCGCATCGGCGGGCGCGCCTGGGTGCGCATCGACCATGGTCTGGCGCCACTCGCGCTGCAGGCGACGCGTCGCCTTCAGCAGCAGTTTCTAAGACACTTCAACCCGTCGCAGTGAACGTGGACCCGACCCGCCTGCGGCGCTGCCCCGAGCCGTGAAAAGCGCGATCCGCGGTAGCGCGTGCCTGCCCATGCCCGGCGTTGTCTGGGGTGAATATCCGCAACGCCTCGAGGCTGTTGCGGTGCCAGCGGCACCGCTCGCAGTGCAGGTTGTCGATGCGCTGCGGGTGCGACTCAACTGCGCGCTTGACGCACCGCGCGCTGTACTGCGGCGCCGGCGCGACGCGCGGATGTTGAAGAACGTGCGCACGCAGCAGGCTGCTTGGGCGAGCCTCGACCCGGTGGCCCATGGCGCAAGCCTGGCCGACTTGCGGGCGCGTCTGGCACGTGACGGCTGGGACGGCCGCCACCTCGAATTGCGTGCGCAAGCGCTCGGCTGCGCCGCCGCCACAGGCCAGCGCATCCTGGGCCGCAACCCCTTCGACACGCAACTGCTGGCCGCCAACGTGTTGCTCGACGACCGGCTGGCCGAGATGGCCACCGGCGAGGGCAAGACCTACGCCGCCGCGCTCGCCGCAGCGGTGGCCGGCCTGGCCGGCATTCCGGTGCACGTGATGACGGCGAACGACTATCTCGTGGAGCGCGACGCGCAACAGCTCGAGCCCTTTTTTGCCGCCCTCGGCCTGACGCTCGGCAGCGTGCTCGCCGCGTCGAGCCCGGATGCGCGGCGGGGCGCGTACGCATGCAACGTCACCTACTGCACGGCGCGCGAAGTCGCGTTCGACTACTTGCGCGACGGGCTCGTGGCCGGATCCGCCGGCAGCGAGCTGCAGCAACGCACGCGCCGCCTCACCGGCAGCGATGCGGCCGCGCCGCTGCTGCGCGGCTTGTGCATGGCGTTGCTCGACGAGGCCGACAGTCTGTTGATCGACGAAGCCACGATGCCGCTCGTGCTGGCGCAGCAGGCCGCTGACCCGCAGCAGCGTGCGATGTGCTTCGCCGCACTCGCACTCGCGCGCCAGCTTCAGCCCGGCATCGACGTGCAGTTGGATCGCGATGCCGGGCGCATCGTCTGGCTCGACGCCGGTACGTTGCACCTGGAACGCGCCAGCGCCGACCTGGAAGGCGCGTGGCGCAATCGGCAACACCGTCACGACATGGTGAGCGCCGCGCTCGAGGCGTTGCACTTGCTCGAACGCGACCAGCACTATCTGGTGGCCGACGCCAAAGTGGCGCTGCTGGACGCGGTGACGGGGCGCGCAGCGCCGGGGCGGGTCTGGTCGCGAGGCTTGCAGACGCTGGTGGAACTGAAGGAAGGTTGCACCCCGAGCCCGACGACGGTGACCCGCGCGCAGATCAGCTTCCAGTCCTTCTTCGGGCGCTATCTGCGCCTGTGCGGCATGAGCGGCACGCTGACCGAGGCGCGCGCCGAGATCCGCGCGCTGTACGGCCGCGAAGTGGTCATGATCGGGTTGCACCGGCCCTCGCAGCGCCAGGTCTGGCCGGAGCGGCTTTTCGCCGATTCGGCGCACCTTTGGCAAGCCGCACTGCGGCGCGTGGTCGCGCTTCACGCGTTGGGGCGTCCGCTGCTGATCGGCACCGATTCAGTGCCCGACTCGGAGGCGTTTTGTGCGCGGCTCGCGGCTGCCGGCGTCGCGCATCAGCTCTTGAACGCACGCCACGACCAGGCCGAGTCGCAGATCGTCGCGCGCGCTGGAGAGCGCGGCTGCGTCACGGTCGCGACGCGCATGGCCGGGCGCGGCACCGACATCGTGCTCGGGCCGGGTGTCGCGGAACTCGGCGGTCTGCACGTGATTTGCTGCCAGGACAACCCCTCGCCGCGGCTGGACCGGCAGTTGATCGGCCGCGCCGCGCGCCAGGGCGACCCCGGCAGCGCCGAGACCTTTCGCACACTCGATGCAGCCAGGCGACGCGACACCTGGACCTCACGTTTGCTGCGGGTTTGCCGAAAACACGACGACGACGGGGCTTTCGCGCTGCCTTCGTGGCTTGTGCGCCACTGGGCAGCGCGGCTCCAGGCAGAAGATGAGGCACGCCAGATCCGGCAACGACGCCGGCTCTTGGAACAGGACCGCGAATGGGAACGACGTTTGAGTTTCACGACCTTGCACGCCTGAGGCCATGGCGCTTTCGCCTGGCATTGCGCGTGTGTGTCCTGGCTCTTGCGCAACTCGGGCCGGCGCTCGCAGCGCTGGTGATTGCGCTGACGCCGGCCGCGGCCTGGGCGCAGACCACGCGCACCGCAAAACAGTCGATCGGCTGCCTGATCGGCCCCGAACGTGTCGCCGACATCGGCTCGCCGGTCGTCGGCGTGGTCGCGGCGATGAAGGTCGACAGCGGCGATGAGGTGCGCGCAGGCCAGGTGCTGGTCGTGTTGCGCTCCGATGTCGAAAGCGCCAACGTGGAAGCGGCCAGTGCGCGCTCGATCATCGACGCCGATGTGCGGGCCGCAGTGGCCAATCTGGCACTGATGCAGCAGCGACTCCAGCGTGCCACGGAGTTGCAGGACCAGGGATTCGTCTCGAGCCAGGCCACCGAACAGGCGCGAGCCGAGCGCGACGTGGCGGCGCAAAAGCTCGAACAGGCGCGTGGCCAAAGAATCGTTTCGGCGCGCGAACTCGGTGTCGTGCAGGCACAGCTCGGGCAACGCACCGTGCGCAGCCCGTTCGACGGCGTGATCACCGATCGTTTCATCAACGCCGGCGAGCGCGTCGAAGACAAGCCGATGCTGCGCCTGGCGATGTTGAACCCGCTGCGCGTCGAACTCGTCGTGCCGGCGAGCCGCTACGGCACCGTGGCCCTGCAAGACGAGGTCAGCGTGTTACCCGACCTGCCCGGCGCCATGCCGGTGATGGCGCGCGTGACGCATGTCGACAAGCTCATCGACGCCGCGAGCAACACGTTTCGCGTGCGCATGCGGCTGCCCAATCCCGGGAACAAGCTGCCGGCCGGCGCACGCTGTCGTGTCGACCTGGCGCCGACGGTGGCGGTGACTCCGCCGGCGGAGCCGCAAGTGAGGCCGCAGTTGAATACGCCGGCGCCGGCCGTCGATGCGCAACCCGCCAACTCCGAGCCGATGTTGCGGCCGAATGTGGCGCCGACGAGCGCGACCCACAAGGTGGCGGGGTGAGCCACGGTCATCCTGGCCTGAAGCGCTGCCCCGTACTTGATACGGGGCCGGGATCGACTGCCCGCGTGTCGCAAGGGGTTCCGGCTTGCGCCGCGATGAATGCGCACCCAGGTGCGACAACAGCTCGACCGTCGAGTCCGGCATGAAGCTGAAACCCGTGCGCCCCGTGCTCGAAGAATTCGAGCCGCGCATCCTTTACTCGGCCGATTTCGCCCCCGCCGCTCTCGCGCAAGTGCACCTGCCCGGGGCCAGCGATCAGCGGCTGCTGCAGCCGCAGCAGACTCCCGCAGCCGCGACGGCGACCGCCGAAATCGCGTTCGTCGACATCTCGCTGCCCGATGCGCAGAAGCTGATCGACGACCTGCAGGCGCAGCACGACGCCGGCCGGCCGATCGAGATCGTGCGCATCGACGGCGGTGAGGACGGCATCACCCGCATCAGCCAAACCCTGGCGCAGCGCAGCGACGTGAGCGCCGTGCACCTGCTCAGCCACGGCAGCGACGGCACGCTGCAGCTGGGCAGCGCGCGGCTCGACGCCGCGACGCTGCTCGCGCGTGCCGGCGAGCTGGCGCAGTGGAGCACGGCGCTGAGCGCCGACGCCGACCTGATGCTCTACGGCTGCGACGTTGCGGCGAGCGCGACAGGCCAGCACCTGCTGGAGAACCTGGCCGCGCTCACCGGCGCCGATGTGGCCGCCTCGAACGACCTGACCGGCGCCGCTGCACGCGGTGGCGACTGGGTACTCGAGTTCGCCTCAGGGAGCATCCAGGCCGGCTCGGCGCTCAGCTTGTCCGCCCAGCAGGCGTGGAGCGGGTTGCTGCTGGCGCCGACGAACGAGACCTTGGTCAATCAAAACACCAACAACGCACAGGCCACGAGCGCTGAGAATCGTGGCAGCCAGCAGGCGGTCGCGTTCGATGCAGCAGGCAACTATGTGGTTGTCTGGACCAGCACCAACCAGGACAACAACCCTGGTGGCGGTGTCTACGCCCGACGCTTCACTTCGAGCGGCACCGCGATCACGGGTGAAATCCTCGTGAACGCGACCACCACCGGCGATCAGCGCTGGGCGCGCGTGGTCTCCGATTCGGTAGGCAACTTCGTCGTCACCTGGACCGGCAGCACAACGGACGGCACGCTCGACAACGTCTACGCGCGCCGCTTCAACGGCGCCGGTACTGCCCTGACGTCAGAAACGCTTGTCAACACCACCAGCACCGGGTCACAGACCGACTCGGTGATCGCGATCAACGCCAGCAACGGAGACTACGTGATCGCATGGCAGGGCGAAGGGCCGGGCGACAGCGCCGGCATCTTCTTTCGGCGCTTTGCTGCCGACGGCACGGCGAAAGACAGCGCTGACCGGCTCGCCAACCTGAGCGACGGCGGCGTCGAGACCGGCCCCGCCGTGACGATGGATGCCAGCGGCAAGTTTGTGATCGTCTGGGGGTTGAGCAACAAGCTCTACTTCCAGCGCTTCGATGCTGCCGGTGGCGCGTTGGGCAGCGGCGTGCAGGTCGAGGCCTCGTTGTCAGGCAGTTCGGGTGCCGCGGTCGCCTCCGATGCCGCGGGCAATTTCACTGTCGTGTTCCGCGACAGCGGCTCGCTGCCCGGCGTCTGGGGCAAGGGTTTCAACGCTGACGGAACGGTGAAGTACGCAGCGTTCCAGGTGGCCAGCGGCGACCCGACAAGTCCGAGCATCGCGATGGCGAGCGACGGCACGTTCGTCGTGCCCTACGAGTCGAGCGTGGGCGGACCCAGCCTCGAGGTGTATGCCCGCAACTACAACGCCAACGGCACGCCCGCCGCGGCTGCGTTCCAGGTCAACCAAACCAGTGGAGGAAGCCAGTCGAACGCCTCGGCGGCGATCATCAATGCAAACAACTACGTCATCGTCTGGAGCGGCAGTGGCCCCAGCGATTCGCAGGGCGTCTTCGTTCGACAGTTCGGCGCTGCGAATGCAGCCCCGGTGCTGGCTGCGATCGGCGATCAGTGGGTGAACGAAGGTTCGACGTTCAGCTTCACGGCATCCGCGACTGACGCCGACCTGCCGAGCCAAACGCTGACCTATTCGCTCGATACCGCGTCGCTGGCGCTGGGCATGACGATCAACGCCTCGACCGGCGTCTTCAGTTGGACGCCGACCGAAGCCCAGGGTGGCCTGATGCCCTCCGTGACGTTGGCCGTCACCGACAACGGCACAGGCAACCTCACCGACAGCGAGACGTTTACGATGAAGGCGGTTGACACCAACGTCGCGC
>JAEMQF010000403.1 GCA_022758925.1 Burkholderiales bacterium
CGGACCTGGCTGGCCTACGCCTGCCTGGCCGGCAGCATGGCGCTGGTGGGAAGCTACGTCGCGCTGACGAAGACCCTGGTCCTGATTTTTCCGCTGTTCCTGCTCGCAGGGCTGCGCTTCGGCATTGCCGCCGCGGCGATGGCGACCTGGGTCCAGCGCGGCGCGCTCGAGGCCAGGCTCGATGCGCACGACAAGAGATTGCTCTTCGTCGAGTCGTTCTTCGGCAATTTTCTGTTCTCGATCTGCATGCTCGGTGGCATGGCGCTCACTTCCGCGCTCGCCGCAGGCGTGATCATGGCCGCCATGCCCGCCATCGTGGCTTTGCTGTCATGGTGGTGGTTGGGGGAGAGGGTCACGCGCCGGGTCGCGGCTGGCATTGCTTGCGCGGTCGGCGGGATCGCGCTGGTGGCGCTGAGCCGTCAAACCCAGGCCCCCTCTGCAGCGTCGTTCAATCAGGCCTTGCTCGGCAACCTGCTGTTGCTCGGGGCCGTGACTTGCGAGGCAATTTATGTTGTCGTCGGAAAGAAGCTTGCCGCCAAGGTCTCGCCCAAACGCATCAGTGCGCTGATCAATCTCTGGGGGCTCGCGCTGATCGCCCCGTTTGCGCTGTGGCAGGCGCGCTCGTTCGAATTTCATGCAGTCGGCGCGTCGGCCTGGACCCTGCTCGTGTTCTATTCGCTCGCCGCGAGCACCGCCACGGTCTGGCTGTGGATGACGGGGCTGCGCCACGTGCCTGCATCGCAGGCGGGGGTCTTTACCGTGATGCTGCCGGTGAGCACCGCCGCTGTGGGCGTGTTGTTCCTCGGCGAACAGTTCAGCAGCGTGCAGGTTGCGGCGTATTCGCTGGCCTTGGCCGGCGTCGTGCTCGCCACCTGGCCAAGTGCGAACAACGCTTGATTCCCCCTGCCGCGGCGCACCGCGCTCAGCCTGCGTTCAAGGTTTGCGTTCGCAGCCGCCCGCCGTGGTGCGGGCAAAGGCCACGCCATCCAGCGCCGCGTAGCGCCCTTCGCTACGGATCATCAGAAGCCGGTCGCCACGCTGCTGCATCTGAATTTCACCTTGGCTGCCCGCATGCAGCACAGCCGCATCAATCCGGCCGTCGAAGCCCTCGATCTCCGCCACCCCACCGAGCCGCGCTGAAAAACGCTGGAAGTCCTGCGTCACGCGCAACGCCGCGCCACGCGCGCGTCCCTGGCCGCACCACAAGCCATGGATTTGCGCCGGCACCACCCACAAGTGGACGCGGCTGAACTTGTCCATGCCGACGGCTTTTTCGGACACCGGAATCGTCACTGTGCGATCCGGTCGCCACTCGCCCATATCCCAATCGTGCGAGACGATGCGTGTGCCGGCCTGCAAGCCCAGCAGTGAAGGCCGCAATTCCAGGTTCACCTCGGGCAGCAGGTACATCGTGATCACGGTCGCCTGGCTCAGGTCGGCCTTGAACAAGTCCTGCTCGCGAAACTCGACACGCGACTCGACACCGGCGCGCTGCGCGTTGAGCACGCTCTGGCGCACCAGGTCGGGAACGATCTCCACGCCCAGACCACGCGCGCCGAAGCGTTTCGCAGCGAGGATCACGATGCGGCCGTCGCCCGAGCCCAAGTCGATCAAGGTATCACTCGCGTCCACATTCGCGATTTCCAGCATCGCCAGCGCCACGCGGTCGGGCGTGGTGATGAAGGGCACCTCTTCCGCGGCGCCGGCAGGGCCGGTGGTCCCCGGCAAGGTGTGCAGGGCCAGCACCGCGCACGACAGCGCGGCAGATCGGCACAGCCACGCCAGCGCTTTCATGCCGCGTGCGCTTCGGCGACCGGGCGCTGCGCCAATTGCCACACGCGTCGTGGTGCTTCGTCTTTCAACCGATGGTCGCTCCACACCTGGCGCCAACGGCGCGCCCCGGGTGTGCCGTGCCACAACCCGAGCATGTGACGCGCGGCATGCGGCCAGGCCACGCCCTGTCGTGCCAATGTTTCCATGTAGTCGACCATCTTCAGCTCGATCTGCGCGCGGTCCAGGGCATGCGGCACGGCGCCGAAATAGCGGCTGTCCCACGCCGCCAGGTCCCAGGGGTGGTGATACGCCTGACGGCCCAGCATCACGCCGTCGACCTGTTCGAGCTGGGCATCGATCTGCTGCGCTTGCGTGAGCCCGCCATTGAGCACGAACGTCAGCGCGGGAAAATCGCGCTTCAAGCGGTGCACGAACTCATAGCGCAGCGGCGGCACTTCGCGGTTTTCTTTCGGGCTGAGTCGCCGCGGCGTTGCGCCCGTGGAACTGCGCAGCGCAGGCAACTCGTTGTCGCGCCCGCCGTTCACGCTCTCAGCGGTGCTTCGGTGCGCAGCGAGCCCCTGCAACCAGGCATTGCGCGCGTGCACGATGAACACGCTGCATCCGGCCTGCGAAACCGTGCCGACGAAATCGCGCACGAACTCATAGCTCTCGACATGGTCGATGCCGATGCGGTGTTTCACCGTCACCGGCAAGACCACGGCATCGGCCATCGCCTTCACGCAATCGGCGACCAGGGTGGGCTCGGCCATCAGGCACGCGCCGAAGGCGCCACGCTGCACGCGCGGACTCGGGCAACCGCAGTTCAGGTTGATTTCGTCATAGCCCCAGCGTTCACCCAGGCTCGCACATTTCGCAAGTTCTGCAGGCTCGCTGCCGCCGAGTTGCAACGCCACAGGGTGCTCTTCCTGATTGAAGTCCAGGTGGCGCGGCACATCACCATGCAGCAGCGCGCCCGTCGTCAGCATTTCGGTATACAGGCGCGCGCGCGGCGTCAGCAGGCGGTGGAAGAACCGGCAATGGCGGTCGGTCCAGTCCATCATTGGGGCGACGCACAAACGCCAGGGGTTGCGAGGTTGATTGGAGTGCACGCTTCTTGAAGGATGGAGGTCGGCCAACAATTGGAACAGATCGGCTGCATTTCAGCGCTGGACGCTATGCTTGCGCCTGTGTCGACACGACCGAATGCAGCCATGGCAGATTCCTCATCCCTTGCCTCGGGCGCAGCCCTGGCCGGCCTGCGCGTGGTTGACCTGTCGCGCGTGCTCGCCGGGCCGTTGTGCGCGCAAATGCTCGCCGATCACGGCGCAACGGTGATCAAGGTCGAGCCGCCCGGCGGCGACGAGACGCGCCAGTTCGGTCCGCCTTTTGACGCTCTGGGCCACGCCGCCTACTTCGGTGCCCTGAATCGTGGCAAGCGTTCGATCGGCCTGGATCTGTCGCGCCCGGCAGGCCGCCGCGTGCTGGAGCAAATGCTTCAAGGCGCCGATGTGCTGATCGAAAACTTTCTGCCCGGCACGATGGAAAAATGGGGCCTGGGTTATGAGACAGTTCTGGCGCCGCGCCACCCACGCCTCATCTACTGCGGCATATCAGGCTTCGGTGCCGACGGGCCGCTGGGCGGCATGCCGGGTTACGACGCCGTGCTGCAAGCGATGTGCGGCGTGATGAGCATTAACGGCACGCCCGAATCCGGCCCGCTGCGCGTGGGCATTCCGGTGGTCGATTTCCTGACGGGCTACAACGCGATGGTGGGGGTGCTGCTGGCCCACGCCGCGCGCGAACGCAGCGGCCGTGGCCAACGCGTCGAAGCGACATTGTTCGACACCGGCCTGAGCATGCTGCTGCCGCACGCCGCGAACTGGATGGCCTCAGGCCAGACGCCGCAGCGCATGGGCAGTGCACACCCGAACCTCTCGCCTTACGACCGCTTCCACGGCAGCGACGGAGAGTTGTTCCTCGGCGTCGTCAACGACGGCCAGTTTCGGCGCTTCTGCGAATGCGTGGCGCGGCCCGACCTGGCCAGCGACCCGCGCTTCACCGACAACCCAGGGCGCCTCGCGCATCGGTCGGCCCTGCGCGCCGAGATCGAGAAGATTCTGGCCGGCTACAGCGTGGCGGACCTGTGCCAGCAGCTCATGCGCCGTGGCGTTCCGGCCGGGCCTGTAAACAGCGTGCCGCAGGCGTTTGCGCAGGCCCACACCGCACACCGTGCGATGGCCGTCGATCACGACGGCCACAAGTCACTCGGCCTGCCGGTCAAACTCTCGGCCAATCCTGGCAAGCCGGGCGACCGGCCGCCGAAGTTCAGCGAACACGCAGATTCGATCTTGACTGAACTCGGCCACAGCCGGGCGCAAATCGACGCCCTGCGCGCTGAAGGCGCGGTGCTCGGGCCCAAGGCATAGCTCTGCCCCGGCGCTGCGGGTCGGGGTCGAAGGCGATGCACGCCACGCGTGGTTACCTCCGATTCAAGTCGGCGGCGCCGGCACCCTTGCAGGCAACGGGAACTTCCATGCACGAGCGATCGCGGCCGGTGCCGCTGCCGACGCAACATTCTTGCCGCCAGCGCCGTGCGACCTCAGGCGTGCTGGGTGGAACGCATCGCGGCCGCTTCGATGCCGCGCAAAAACCGTGGCCACAGCGCCTCGGGCAAGTCGTGCCCCATGCCGTCGATGATCTCGAGGGTTGCGCCCATGATCTTGCGCGCGAGGTCGTGACCGGCCTGTACCGGCACAAGCGCGTCGTCACGGCCGTGCACCACGTGCGTCGCAACGTTCAATCGCCGCAGCTCGGCGGAGCGGTTGCCATCGGCGGCAATCGCCATCAGCTGGCGCAAGTTGGCAGCGGGCCGGTAGGAACGCCGCACCCAGCCTTCAACGCGCTGCGCGATCTCGGCGTCGGGGCTCGGGTAGCCCGGGCTGCCGATGAGCCGGTACAGGCGCACGTAGTAGGCGACGATGGCAGCCATGTCAGCGGGTTGTGTCGGACGCCACATCATCGCCGCGCGAACCTTCATCGAAGGGCCGGGCAAGTGGCGCGCGCCGCTGCTCGTCATCATCAGCGTCAAGCTCTTGACGCGTTCGCGGTGTCGTAGCGCGAGGCGCTGGGCGACCATGCCGCCCATGGAAACGCCCAGCACATGGGCGCTGGGCACGCCAAGCGAAGCAAGCACGCCAGCAGCGTCGTCCGCCATATCAGCCAGGCTGTAGGCGCTTCGCGGATGCATGCCCAGCGCGTACTTGACAACATCGAGCGCAACATTGGGCACACCGAAATCGTCGAAGCTCTGGCTCAGTCCCACGTCGCGGTTGTCGAAGCGAATCACGCGAAAGCCCTTGCGCAGCAGAGACTGAACAAAGCCCGTTGGCCAGGCGATGAGCTGCATGCCCAGGCCCATGATGAGCAGGAGCGGCTCGGAGCTTGGCGCCCCCTCGTCTTGCACCTCGATCGAAATGCCGTTCGCGCTGAGCTGCATCTCGGTCAGTGCGTCGCGGGTGGCGAGACCGCGCCTCGCATTCGAGGGAACCAGCGGCGCGCGCCGGCGGCGTCGAATCGCTTCCATTGTCCCGAGGGCTGGGCCAGGCGGTCGGCAATCGCATACAGCGCAAACGGATTCACACCCATTCCACAATGGCTGGCGTGGACCTCGATGTTCTCGGCCTGCGGGCTCGGTTCATTGATGCTGCAGCGCCAGGCGACGACGCCGTCGGTGCGCGAGTAGATCGAGGTCGTGGGCACCGGCGGCGCCTGGCGCACCCGCTCCATCGTGTGCGGGTCGTCGGCGCTGTGGCCGCTGAAGAATTCGAACAGGCGCCAGGCGTTGGTGGCGTGAGGGTGGCCGGTGAACGGCGTGCCCAGCGTGATCACGCAGCGCGCATGATCCGGCAGTTCCTTGGCCAGTTCACGCGCGTAGACACCGCCCAGACTCCAGCCGATCAGGCTCAGCGGCTGTTCATGGTGCTCGAACAGGTTGCGCAGGTTGGCTTTGCAGCGCTCCAGAACGCCGACGCGCGGCCCGAGATTGAAGCCCTGGCCCCAAGGGTGCGTGACATAGCCCAGACGGTCCAGGAACTTGCGCAGTGCCGCGGTCGTGAAGTCGGTCGCCCCCAAACCCGGGAACACGACCACGGGATGGCCGTCGCCGCGGGGCAGT
Source organism: Burkholderiales bacterium (assembly GCA_022758925.1). Lineage (GTDB taxonomy): Bacteria > Pseudomonadota > Gammaproteobacteria > Burkholderiales > Burkholderiaceae_C > JAEMQF01. The sequence continues at coordinate 5,948 of JAEMQF010000403.1, forward strand.
TTGCGCAGCCAGGGCGCGGCGGCGAGCGAGGCCGCGAACTCGAAGGGCGCGCGCCCCTCGAGCATCATCAGAAACGCATTCGGGGCGCGCAGATCGTCGAGACGTTGTTTGTCGCTGCGTGTTCTTGGCATTTCTGAAGCCGGGCAATGAGGCTTCAGATGTTAGCCGCTGCCATCCGCCCTCGATGCTGCGCATGCCCTGGAAACGAGCGTCGCGAGTGCGACAAATTTGGCGCGAGGCTCGTGCTCAGGGTGTTTCGCGACTCGCCCGCTTGCGGTCGTGTTCCTTCAGGTAGCGCTTTCGGATGCGGATCGACTTCGGCGTGATTTCCACCAACTCGTCGTCGGCAATGAACTGCACCGCGTATTCGAGCGTCAGAATGATGGCCGGCGTGATCTTGATCGCTTCTTCCTTGCCGCTGACCCGGAAATTGGTGAGCTGCTTGCCGCGCACCGCGTTCACGACGAGGTCGTTGTCGCGGGTATGGATGCCGATCACCATGCCCTCGTACAAGGGGTCGCCGGCGCGCACGAACATGCGGCCACGATCATCCAGCTTGCCCAGCGAATAGGTCACCGCTTCGCCGTCGTCCTGGCTGATCAGCACGCCGTTCTTGCGGCCTTCGATTTCGCCGCGAAACGCTTCATAGCCGTCGAAGATGTTGCTGATCAGGCCCGTGCCGCGCGTCATGTTCAGGAAGTCATTCTGAAAGCCGATCAGGCCGCGCGCCGGGATCCGGTAGTCCAGCCGCACCCGGCCATTGCCGTCGGGCTCCATGTTGACGAGTTCGCCGCGGCGTTCGCCCAAGGCCTGCATCACGGCGCCCTGGTGTTGGTCTTCGACGTCGGCCGTGAGCATCTCGATCGGCTCATGGCGCTCGCCATCGACCATGCGGAAGACGACGCGCGGGCGCGACACGGCAAGCTCATAACCTTCGCGGCGCATCGTCTCGAGCAGAATCGTCAGGTGCAGTTCGCCGCGGCCCATGACTTCGAAAATGCCGTCCTCGATCGTGTCGTTGACGCGCAGCGCAACGTTTGATTGCAGTTCGCGATCGAGCCGATCGCGGATTTGACGGCCCGTCACGTACTTGCCTTCGCGCCCGGCGAGCGGCGAGTTGTTGACGCAAAAATTCATCGTCAGCGTCGGCTCGTCGATGAGCAACATCGGCAGCGGCACCGGGCGCTCGAACTCGGTCAGCGTGACGCCGATGCCGATGTCTTCGATGCCGTTGATGAGCACGATGTCGCCCGGCAGTGCTTCCGTCGCCTGCTGTCGCTCCAGGCCCTCGAACTTCAGGACCTGGTTCACGCGCGCCCGGCGCGGCGTGCTGTCGGGCCCGGAGTAGACCGCGACATCCTGCAGCGGCCTGAGCGTGCCCTGGTTGATGCGCCCGATGCCGATGCGCCCGACATAACTCGAATAGTCGAGCGAGCAGATTTGCAGCTGCAACGGATCGTCGGGGCTGCCTTCGTGGGCCGGCACATGTTGAAGAATGGCGTCGAACAGGGGCGCGAGGTCGGTGCCGACTTCACCGCCTTTCAGCGTCGCCCAGCCGTTCAGACCGGAGGCGAAGATGACCGGAAAGTCGAGCTGCGCTTCACTCGCGTGCAGCTTGTCGAACAGATCGAAGGTGGCGTTGATTACATAGTCGGGCCGCGCGCCGGGCCGATCGACCTTGTTGACGACGACGATCGGCTTCAAGCCCAGCGCCAGCGCCTTGCGCGTGACGAAGCGCGTCTGCGGCATCGGCCCTTCCACCGCGTCGACCAGCAGCAGCACGCTGTCGACCATCGACAACACGCGCTCCACTTCGCCGCCGAAATCGGCGTGGCCTGGCGTATCGACGATGTTGATGTGCGTGCCCTTCCACTCCACCGCGCAGTTCTTCGCCAGGATCGTGATGCCGCGCTCGCGCTCCAGGTCGTTGCTGTCCATCACGCGCTCCGCCACTTTTTCGTTGGCGCGAAAGGTGCCGCTTTGGCGCAGCAACTGATCCACCAGCGTCGTCTTGCCATGGTCGACGTGGGCGATGATGGCGATGTTGCGGATCTGGCGGGTCATGGGGAAACGCTTTCGTTGGTTTGCGCGAGCAGACCTTGCGCCTCGGTCGTGCTGAGCAGCCGGTTGCCGATCAGTTCGTGCGCCCGGATCTGGGCGCTGCCCAGGAATGCTTGAGTTTGCGGCCCGTAGACGCGCACCAGGGGTGCGTCCGGCCGGTCCAGGCGCTGCCGCACGCCTGCGAGGAAACGCAGCGCAGCAGTGGCATCCAGGCGCATGAGCGGCGCCTCACCCAGCAGCGCATCGCACGTCAGCAGGCACGCGTCGCGGCCCGCTTCATCGAGCGCCGCGAGTGCGTCGAGTGTGATGGCTGAATCGATCGACTGCAAGCCGCAGCCGATGCGCCGCAAGGCCTGCAAATGCGCGCCGCAGCCGAGCAACTTGCCGATGTCTTCAGCCAGGACGCGGATGTAGGTGCCCTTGCCGCATCGCACGTCGATGCGCCACACATCGTGGGCACCGTCGATCACATCGATCGCGGAGACGCTGATGCGGCGTGGCTCGCGCTGCACCGCCACGCCGGCCCGCGCGTATTCGTACAGCGCCTTGCCCTGGTGCTTGAGCGCGCAGTGCATGGGCGGCATTTGCAGGGTCTCGCCCGTGAGTTGGGCACACGCCGCGAGCAACTGCGCGCGGGTCACGCTCACCGCTGTCTGTTTGAGGACTTCGCCTTCGAGGTCGCCCGTGGTCGTGGTCACACCGAGTTTGAGCGTGGCGGTGTAGCCCTTGTCGGCATCCAGACCGGCCTGCGAAAACTTCGTCGCCGCACCGAAGCACAACGGCAACAGGCCGCTCGCCAGCGGATCCAGGGTCCCGGCATGGCCGGCCTTTTCGGCGCGAAACAGGCGCTTTGCCACCTGCAACGCCTGGTTGCTCGACAGGCCCAAGGGCTTGTCAAGCAGCAATACGCCATGCACGGCACGGCGCGGTGCACGCAATGGCCGTGACTGGGCCGCGCTGAAATCTGGCATCGCGCGCGCTCGAATCAATTGCATGCAGGCCGCGGCAGCCATCAATCCTTGGCGCGCGTGGCGTTTGCTTTGGCAATCAACAGGCCCAATTCGGCGGCGTGTTCCGTGGTACGGTCGAACACGAAATGCAGTGTCGGAACGGTGTGGATCTGCAGCCGTTTGAACAGGCCGTTGCGAAGAAATCCTGCGGCTTCGTTCAGGCCCGCTTCGCACTCGGCGGGGTCGCCGACGAGCACCGAAAAGAAGATCTTCGCGTGCGCGTAATCGGGTGTGACTTCAACCGCGTGGATCGTCACCATGCCGACGCGTGGATCTTTCAGTTCGCGGATCAACCCGGCGACGTCGCGCTGGATCTGGTCGGCGATGCGGTAGGGTCGGTTCGGGATGGTTCGCTTGTGTTTCATGTTTGTCGGCTCCGCCAAATGACAAACCCCGCCTTCCTCTTGGGTCGGCGGGGTTTGCAGTGAAGAAACATTCCGCCTACAGGGTGCGCGCGACTTCCTTGACCTCGAAGAACTCGAGGCTGTCGCCTTCCTTGATCTCGTTGTAGTTCTTCAGTTTGATGCCGCACTCGAAGCCGGTGGCGACTTCGCGCACGTCGTCTTTGAGGCGCCGCACCGATTCGATTTCGCCGCTGTAAACCACGACGTTTTCGCGCAGCAGGCGAAAACGTGCCCCGCGGCGCACCACACCTGCGGTGACCATCGAGCCCGCCACGGTGCCGATCTTGGATGCCACGAAAACGGTACGGATCTCGGCAGTGCCGATGATTTCTTCGCGTTGCTCGGGGGCGAGCATGCCCGTCATCGCCGCCTTCACCTCGTCGACCGCGTCGTAGATGATGTTGTAGTAGCGGATGTCGACGCCGTTGTGCTCGGCGAGCTTGCGCGCACCCGCGTCGGCACGCGTGTTGAAACCGATGATGACGGCCTTGGACGCAATCGCGAGGTTGATGTCGCTTTCGCTGATGCCGCCGACCGCGGCGTGCACGATCTGCACCTTGACCTCGGGGGTGCTGAGTTTGACGAGCGATTGCGCGAGTGCCTCCTGAGAGCCCTGCACGTCGGCCTTGACGATCAGCGCCAGCGTCTGGGTCTCGCCCTGGCCCATCTGGTCCATCATCGTTTCAAGGTTCGCCGCCTGGCGCTTCGCCAGCTTCACGTCGCGATATTTGCCCGAGCGGAAGGTCGCGATTTCACGGGCACGGCGTTCGTCGGACAGCACCATGAATTCGTCGCCCGCCTGCGGCACTTCGGTCAGGCCTTGAATCTCCACCGGGATCGACGGTCCGGCCTCGTTCGAAGCCTTGCCGTTTTCGTCGAGCATGGCGCGCACACGGCCATAGGTTGAACCTGCGAGCACGACGTCGCCACGCTTGAGCGTTCCGCTTTGCACGAGGATCGTCGCCACCGGTCCACGGCCCTTGTCGAGCTTGGCTTCGATCACCAGGCCCTTGGCCGGTGCGTCCCGGGGTGCACGCAATTCCAGCACTTCGGCTTGCAACAGCACTTGTTCGAGCAGCTGGTCGATGCCCTGCCCGGTCTTGGCCGACACCGCAACGAACGGCGAGTCGCCGCCGAAGTCTTCCGGCACGACCTGTTCGGCCACCAGCTCCGACTTGACGCGCTCCAGATTCGCTTCGGGCTTGTCGACCTTGTTCATCGCGACGACGATGGGCACGCGCGCCGCCTTCGCGTGGCTGATGGCTTCCTTGGTCTGCGGCATCACGCCGTCGTCGGCAGCGACGACCAGGATCACGATGTCGGTGGCCTTCGCGCCACGCGCACGCATCGCCGTGAAGGCGGCGTGGCCGGGAGTATCGAGGAACGTGATCATGCCGCGCGGCGTGTCGACGTGATAGGCGCCGATATGCTGCGTGATGCCACCCGCTTCACCCGCCGCGACGCGCGCGGTGCGGATCTTGTCGAGCAGCGAGGTCTTGCCGTGATCGACGTGGCCCATGACCGTGACCACCGGAGCACGTGGCAGCACTTCATGCTCGACCTCGGCCTGCGTGTCTTCAAGAAACGCCTCCGGGTCGTCGAGCTTGGCGGTAAACGCCTTGTGGCCCATTTCCTCGACGACGATCATCGCCGTTTCCTGGTCCAGTTGCTGATTGATCGTGACCATCTGGCCGAGTTTCATCAGTTGTTTGATGACCTCGGAAGCCTTCACCGACATCTTGTGCGCAAGATCGGCGACGCTGATCGTCTCGGGCACATGCACTTCCTGCATCACTTGTTCGGCCGGCGCCGAATGACTCATCGCCGGGCCGTCGTTGCGCTCGCCGCGGCGCCCGGCGCGTGGAGCACGCCAGCCCGGCCGGCCCGAGCCGGCCGAGCCGGTGGCGCCACGCGGCTTGAGAGCGCGCTTCTTCGCCGCGTCGTCGGCCCAACTGCTGGAGAGCTTTTCCGATTTGACCGACTTCTTGTCACCGGGCCGCGCCGTTGCAGAGGGCGCTGCCGGCGCCGCACCGGGTGCAACCGCCTTCTTGTGGATGGTTCCCTTGATGCCATCTTTGCCCGCGTCAGCCACGGGCTTGGGTTCTTCAAGCTTCTTCCCAGGCACGCGCTTGGGCGCGGACATCATGGCGCGGATCGCCACCGCTTCGTCTTCCGCAGCCTTGCGGCGCTTGGTCAGATCCGCCGCACGCTGCTTGTCTTCGTTTTCAACGTCGGCCGCCTTGATTACGCGCAGCATCGGTTTCACCGGCTCCACCGGCGGAGCCGGGGCCGGAACGGGGAGCGCCGCCAGCGCCGCTGCCTTTTTGCCGCGTGTCGCTTTCGCCGGCGCTGCCGGGGGCGCGGCAGCCAGAACCGCGGCGACAGCGGCAGCCGCTTCGGTGGCGGCCTTTGCTGCAGCTTCGCGCTCGAGCATCGCGGCCGCCTCGCGTTCGCGCCGTTCAGACTCTTCACGCTCCTGGCGCTGTTGCGCCAGGTCGTCTTCCTGGCTGCGCAGCAGCGCAGCCTGCGCCTGGGCTTCCTGCTCGCGGTGTGCGAGTTCGGCCTCATCGATCACCGGCACTGCCGGTTCGACCGCAACGCCGCTGGCTTCATCACGCTTGACGAAGGTGCGCTTCTTGCGCACCTCGACCTGAATGGTGCGTGCCTTGCCGCTCGCATCGGCCTGTTTGATCTCGCTCGTCGACTTGCGCGTGAGCGTGATCTTCTTGCGCTCGCTGCCTGCGGCGATGCCATGCGTGGAGCGCAGATACTCGAGCAGGCGCTCTTTGTCGGCCTCGGTGATTCTGGCATCCGTCGAGGCCTTGCTCAGGCCGGCCGACTGCATCTGCTCGAGCAGCGTGGCCGCCGAGCGGTTCAGCTCGGTGGCGAGTTGGGCGACGGTGGTCGAGGCCATTGTTCAGTCCTTGCTTGGAGCCTGTCGGGCTCGTCTTGCTGTATCCAGCGGTGCGGTGGTCATGCAGGCAGTGTCCGGGTCAGTCAATCGTTGAACCAGTGCTCGCGCGCCTTCATGATCAGCGCCTTGGCCGTCGCGTCGTCAAGCGCCGTGATCTCGATCAGTTCGTCCACCGCCAAGTCGGCGAGGTCGTCGCGGGTGTGAATGCCGCCCTCCGCAAGCTTGGCAATGAGCGGGGCGGTCAGGCCGTCAAGGTCGCGCAGATCCTGCGACACGTCATTCACGCTTTCTTCCTTGGCGATTTCCATCGTCAACAGTGCATCTTTGGCGCGCGTGCGAAGTTCATTCACCGTGTCTTCGTCGAAGCTCTCGATTTCGAGCATCTCCTGCATCGGCACGTAAGCCACTTCCTCGAGACTGGAAAAGCCTTCCGCGATCAGGATCTCGGCGACTTCGGCGTCGACGTCGAGCTTTTCAATGAAAAGCTTGCGCACCGCGTCGGACTCGACCGCCTGTTTGGACGCCGATTCCTGGGCCGTCATGATGTTGATGCGCCAGCCCGTCATTTCAGAGGCAAGGCGCACGTTCTGCCCACCGCGGCCGATGGCGATGGCGAGGTTTTCTTCGTCGACGACGACGTCCATCGCGTGGCGCTCTTCATCGACGACGATCGACACCACATTCGCCGGTGCAAGCGCACCGATCACGAACTGCGCCGGGTCTTCCGACCAGAGCACGATGTCGACACGCTCACCGGCAAGCTCGTTCGTCACCGCATTCACGCGTGAACCGCGCACGCCGACGCAGGTGCCGATCGGGTCGACCCGTTTGTCATGCGATACGACGGCAATCTTGGCGCGCGAGCCGGGGTCACGCGCGCACGACTTGATCTCCAGCAACCCTTGCTCGATCTCCGGCACTTCCTGCGCGAAGAGCTCGATCATGAATCCGGGAGCGCTGCGCGACAGCAGGATTTGCGGTCCACGCAGAGTGGAATCAACTTCGGCAATGTAGGCGCGCACCCGATCTCCGGTGCGCAGGTTTTCTTTCGGAATCATTTCGGCACGCCGCAACCGCCCTTCGACACGGCCCGACTCGACGATCACATCGCCCTTGTCCAGGCGTTTCACGGTGCCGACAAAGATCTTCTCGCCGCGCGACAGGAAGTCGTTGAGCAACTGCTCGCGCTCCGCGTCGCGGATCTTCTGCAGGATGACCTGCTTCGCCGCCTGCGCGCCGATGCGCCCGATCGACACCGATTCGACCGACTCTTCGATGTAGTCGTCGACTTCGATGTCGGGAATTTGTTCCAGCGCCTCGAACAGCAGGATTTCCGAGTCGGGCAGTTGCAATCCGGCTTCGTCCGGCACGACGTGCCAGCGGCGGAAGGTTTCATATTCGCCACTTTCACGGTCGACCGTGACGCGCACGTCGACTTCGCCGCCGTGCAGCTTTTTCGAAGCCGACGCCAGCGCCGCCTCAACCGCGCCGAACACCACTTCCAGATCGACGCTCTTCTCGCGCGAGATCGCATCGACCAACATCAACAGTTCACGATTCATTGCCTACGTTCTCCTTGAACGCCCTTGACTCGGCGCACGCCCCCCGCCGGTACGGCGGACTGCTGCGTCCCCGACACGGCGGACTGCTGCGTCCCCGACACGGCGGATTGCTGCGTCCCCGACACGGCGGACTGCTGCGTCCCCGACACGGCGGATTGCTGCGTCCCCGGTGCGGCGGGCTGCTGCTTCCCCGGTGCCGCGGAGTGCTCCTGCACCGGTGTCGCAAATCGGCGGCCCTTGAAATCGAGCACCGGCACGAGGCGTGCTTCGCGCACATCCTCGAGCACAAAATCCAGAGCCTGCTGCGACTCCCCTTCCCCCAACACGACGCGCCAGCCCGCCGCCTGCGCACGCAATTCGCCGCGATACTTCTTGCGCCCCTGGAGTGCGAGCTTCAACGTCAATTCGATCTGTTCGCCGGCAAAACGCTCGAAGTCGGCCGGCTTCTTAAGCGGCCGGTCCAGGCCGGGTGACGACACTTCAAGCCTTTGATAGTCGCAACCCTCGACCTCCAGCACATGCTGAAGCTGGCGTGTCACGCGTTCGCAGTCTTCGACCGTGATGAAGCGGTCTTCGGCCGTGGCTTGCAAGCCCGCCGACCCGGCCGCCGCCGCAGCGAACCCCTTGTCGATGAACACGCGCAGCAACCCCCCCGCACTGCGCTGTGCGTCGACCAATTCGTAACCCAGGCCGGTCACGGTGCCTTGCACCGCGGTTTGCCAATCCATCAGCCTTTGTCCCACCTCGTTGCTGCCATCGATCGAAAAGTCTCGATCGGCCAAAAAAAATGGGCTGGAAGAATCCGCCCAATCACTTCATCTCGAAAAATGGGATTGTAACCTCAGCGCCGGGGGCTAAGCAATGGCTCGAGGCGCCAGCATGCCAGAATCGCCGCAGCCAAAACCCACTCTGGAGCCAAGCATGGGATTCCTCGCCGGCAAGCGGCTTTTGATCACCGGTGTGTTGTCGAACCGCTCCATCGCCTATGGCATCGCCCGCGCTTGCCACCGTGAGGGCGCAGAACTGGCCCTCAGCTACCAGGGTGAGCGCTTCAAGGACCGGGTTTCGGAGTTTGCGGCCGAGTTCGGCTCGCGCCTCGTGTACGACTGCGACGTTGCCGACGACGCCCAGATCGAGCGCATGTTTGCCGCCCTGGGTGAGGACTGGCCGGAGTTCGACGGTTTCGTGCATTCCATCGGCTACGCGCCAAAAGAGGCGATCGCGGGAGACTTTCTCGACGGCCTGTCGCGCGAAGCGTTTCGCATCGCGCACGACATTTCGAGCTACAGCTTCCCCGCCTTGGCCAAGGCAGCCTTGCCAGGCTTGCGCAGCGGTGCGGCACTGTTGACGCTGACCTACCTGGGGGCGATACGCAGCGTGCCCAACTACAACACGATGGGGCTGGCCAAGGCCTCGCTCGAAGCGAGCGTGCGGTACCTCGCGACCAGCCTGGGCCCGCGGGGGATCCGCGTGAATGGCATCTCGGCAGGCCCGATCAAGACTCTCGCCGCGTCCGGAATCAAGGATTTCGGCAAGATCCTGGAACTGGTGGCGAGCAACGCACCGCTGCGGCGCAACGTGACGATCGACGATGTGGGCAACGTTGCCGCGTTCCTGCTGTCGCCGCTGGCTGCGGGGATAACGTCCGAAATCACCTACGTCGACGGCGGTTTCAGCCACGTCATGGCCAGGGCGGCGCAGGCCGAGTGAATTCAGGGCCATGACAACGCCTCGCCTGCTGGCCGACATCGGCGGCACCAACGCGCGCTTCGCCCTGCTCTTGCCCGGGCGCAGCATGCCGGCGGAGTTGGAGGTGTTGGCCTGCAACGAGCACGCCAGCGTGCTGGATGCGATCCGCGGCTACCTGGCCCGGCACAACTGCGTCGCGCCTCGCTCCTGTGCCATCGGCATCGCCACGCCGGTGCTGGGCGATTTGGTGAGCATGACGAACCACCCATGGTCATTCTCAATCCGCGAACTCCAGGCCGCACTCGCACTCGACCGTCTTGTCGTCATCAACGATTTCACTGCGCTGGCGCTGGCATTGCCGTTGCTGCAGACAAGTGAACTGCGCCGCATCGGGCCAGGCAAGGCCAAGGCCGGAGCGCCCCAGGCAATCCTGGGCCCCGGAACCGGGCTCGGCGTTTCCGGGTTGATCCCACACGGCAGCGCACTCGTGCCCCTGGTCTGCGAGGGTGGGCATGTCACGCTGAGCGCCACCAACGAAGCCGAAGACGCCGTGATCGTCAAGCTGCGGCAGCGCTTCGGTCATGCTTCGGCGGAACGCGCGCTCTCCGGGCCCGGCCTGGTCAACCTGTACCAGGCCTGCTGCGAGATCGCCGGCCACACGCCCAGGGCGCTCGGGCCCGAAGACGTGAGCGCGCTCGCCTTGGGCGATGTCGACCCGATGTGCCGCCGCGCCGTCGAACTGTTCTTTGCACTGCTGGGCACGACGGCGGGAAATCTGGCGCTGACCCTCGGCGCCCTGGGCGGCGTATTCATCGGCGGCGGGATCGTGCCGCGCCTGACTGGGCTGATGGAGCACTCGCAGTTTCGCGCGCGTTTCGAGGCCAAGGGCCGCTACGCAACCTATCTGCGCGAAATTCCGACCTGGGTCATCGAGAGTGATTTTCCGCCGGCGTTGTTGGGCGCAGCGCGTGCTCTCGAAGTCTGGCCGTAGGAGCCTGTCGGGCCTTGGCTCGGGCCCGACCCAAAGCCCGACAGGCCCCTGGCCCGCGTCGCGCTCGCACCCTCACAAGGAAACGCCGGGCCGTCCCAAGTTTCCTTGACCCCCTCGGGGGGGCGGATGACGTATGTCGTCGGCCTGGGGGCGCTCACAAGGAAACGCCGGGCCGCCCCAAGTTTCCTTGACCCCCTCGGGGGGCTGAGCCCGCACCGAGTGAGCGCCTGCGCGCTCACGAGTGGCTGGCGAAGGCCATCGGGCCTGCAAGCCCGATGGCGGACGACGTATGTCGTCGGCCTGGGGGC
>JAEMQF010000301.1 GCA_022758925.1 Burkholderiales bacterium
CCTTGGGCGCCCAGGTGCGCACCCGCGTGGGCCGCTCGCTCAGGCCCGACTCGTCGATGAAGACGATCAGTCGGTCCTCGCGGCGGGCTTTTTTTTGAGCCCAGGCCAAGTCTTGCGCTTCCAGGTCTGCACCGCGTCTTCGTCACGCTCGATGGCGCGCCGTTCGGGCTTTTGCACCGAGAACCCCAACCCTCCCAGGATACGCCAGATTTGGGTCTGGCCGAACTTGACGCCGTACTGGCGCTCGATGAGCACCCCCACGCGCTTGAGCGTCCACAGCTCGGTGCCAAAGCCATGCTCGGTGGGTTTGTCCATGAGCATTCGGCCCAGGGCTTGCAACTGCTGCTCGTCCAGTCGCGCCGGCCGACCGCGCCCGGGCATGGCTCGCAGCGCGTCGATGCCGCCCTCATCGAGCACTGCCTTCCAGGTGTACGCCGTCTGGCGCGCCACGCCCACCGCGTGCGCAGCCTGCGCCGGTGTCTTGCCCGCCAAGAGCATCCGTCCTGCGCGCAAGCGCCGCCGCACCGTCTCGTCCAATCGCTTCGTCACCATGCATTCCACCCAATACTTGCCAAGTATCGGTATAACGCATGAGGGCGTCAGCGGTTGTCATGAATTACGGAAATATCAATAAGCACGACCCAGATCAGCAGCCTCACCACCAACGACATGGTGGCCTTCACCACCGACCAGGTGGCGGCGCTGACCACGGCACAAATCGTTTCATTGACCACATCGCAAATCGTGGCCATGGAAACGGCTGACGTTGCAGCCCTGACCACGGCGCAGATCCATGCCCTGGAAACCGCCGACATCGCGGCCGTGACCACGAGCCAGATCAACGCCCTGGTGAGCATGACGCCCATCGTGCTGGACTTGGACGGTGACGGTGTGCAAACCACCGCTGCAGCCCACGGCGTGCAGTTCGACCTGGGCGGCACCGGTGTCAGTCACCAGGTGGGCTGGCTGGGCGGCAAGGACGGTCTGTTGGTGATGGACCGCAATGGCGACGGCAGCATCAACGACCGGCGGGAGCTCTTCAGTGCCGCCACCGTGCTGGCCAACGGCCAGCGCGCAGGCAACGGCTACAACGCGATGGCGGCGGAGGACAGCAATCACGACGGCAAACTGAGCGCCGCCGACACCCACTTCAAGGATTTGAAGGTGTGGGTGGACGCCAATCACGATGGCAAGACCGACGCCGGCGAGTTGCGCGGCCTGCTCGAAGCGGGTGTGATCGAACTCGATCTCACCGCCGCGCTGGGCAATGAAGTGAACAACGGCAACCTGCTGGGCCTGGTGTCGAGCTACAAGGGCGCAGACGGCAACAGCCACGCCGTGGCCGACGTTTGGTTCACCAAAGCGCAGGCCGCCGAGCCACCGCAACTCGGTGATCTGCTGGCAGGGCCAAGCGCAGATCTGCTGGCTGGCGGCAGAGATGACGACAGGACGAACAACGCAAGGGCCGACGCCGGGCCACCCTTGATGCAGCGCGCGTCACTCGACGACGATCTGCGCAACAGCCACCTGCTGCTGTAGCGCCAAGCGGCAGCATCAAGGCCCGAACAGAACCGCCTCGGCGGCCCTGTTCAGGCCTTTTTCATAGGATACGGCGCCTACAGTGGCCGCATGGACGAACGCGCCCCTCCCGCCATCCACCTGCACCTTATCGCCTATTCGGCGGAGACCCGCAGCGCTATCGGCCCGGGCTGGGCGCTACTGGACAACCTGGCCAATCCGCGGCCAGACTGGTACGAGTATTGGCCGCTGCGCCAGCATCTGCTGACACAGCCGCTGGACGAAGACGCCTTCTACGGATTCTTCTCGCCCAAGTTCAGCCACAAGACCGGCCTGGACCACGCGCAGACGCGTGACTTTGTCGCCGCCCACGCAGCCCAGGCCGACGTGCTGCTGTTCTCACCGCAGCCCGACATGGGTGCGTTCTTCCTCAACGTCTTCGAGCAGGGCGAAACTTTCGACCCCGGGCTGATCGACGCCTACGGGGCGTTTCTGCAATCCATCGGGCGAGCCGCACCGCTGCGCCAGATGGTGATGGATACGCGGCAGGTCTGCTTCTCGAACTACTTCGTCGCCCGGCCCGCATTCTGGCGTGAGTGGCTGGCGCTCAATGAAGCGCTGTTCGCGGTGTGCGAGGGGCCCGACACGCCCTTGCAGCGCGCCCTCACGCACGCCACAACCTACACCGGTTCGGGCGGTGGCGTACAGCGCAAGGTATTCCTGCAAGAACGTGCCGCTTCACTGCTGCTGGCCACGCAACCAGGCTGGCGCAGCGTGCCGCACGACCCGTTTGGCATGGGCTGGTCGATGTCACGGTTTCGTGAATACCCGCAAGACGCATACATCAGCGACGCGCTCAAGCGCGCGTTTCGTGACACCGGTTGGCCGCACTACATGCAGGTCTTCGCACAGGTCCGCCAGCGTTTCATCCAGCCGGTGAAACAAGCCGCATGATTGCAGCCTGCTGGTCCTGTGATGGCAATGTGAAGGTGACCTGCGCGCTGCTCGCCGGCTATCAGGCCAGCGCGACCGGCGCCGCACCGAGGCTGCGCAAACCCGTGTGCGGCAGGCGACACGGTGCTGCCCACGGCGGCAGGCTGCAAAACACCACACGCCCGGCCGCCAGCGCCACGACGAGCGCATAGGACTCGCACCCCACCACCCAGCGTGCGGCTGACAGGGCTTGCGCCGAGGTGGCGCTGGTGCCCAGTTGCACTTCCGGGTGCAGAGCCAACCAGTGCGCGTACTTGCCTGGTTCGTCCGAAGGATGGGGGCGCAGCCGGATCGGCAGAGCGGCCGGGATTCCCGCCGCCACACGCTGCTGCATGAACCAATCCAGCGCCTGCCATTCACCCGCCACGCCACGGCCCCAGTCATTGCGCATGGGCTCCATCACGTAGAGCAGGGCCTGCTGTTGTTCGCGATGTCGTGCGCACAGGGGCGGCACGGCCTGCACTTGCTCGGCCAGGTAGAGGTTATCCAGACAGCGCAAGCGCGGGGCGGGGAAGTGCTGGCGCGCCAGCGCCAGCGCGTTGTCGTCGGCGACCCAGAATTCGTCGGGCCACTGCAGCAGCCCGTGCCGCACGAATCGATCCGGGTAGTTGACCCAGTGGTCAAGCACCGCCGCCGAGCGCACCCCCAGCACCGCCGCCCGCACACGCGCGTCGTGCTCCAGGCTGGTGGCCCAACTCGTACCGCTGATCAGCAGCTGTGCGCCGTGCAGCGCCTGATCCGGGCCGCTGCACAAGGGCACCGCGCCAAAGCGCGCCCGCCGCAGCCGTTCGGCCGGGCCATGCATCACGGCGCGCAGGTGCAAGCCGCTGTGCGCCGCATGCGCCAGCCAAGGCAGGATGACGTTGCACGCCCCGGCGTCGTGGCACACCACGGCCAGTCGTGTGGGCAGTTCAGGCAGGCCGCTCATATCAGCCTTGCGGGCCCTTCACAAAGCGCGCGAAGTAGACGACGTCGACGGGTTGTGCGTCCACCACTTCTTGCGCCACACGCACCGCTTCAGCGACAGAGCCCGCACGCTGGGCAATCTTCAGCATGCCCTGGTTCCTGGCCAACGTGCCGCATGTCAGCTTGCGCAGCCCCGGTTGCGTGGCCAGCTAGTCGGCCAGCAGACTGAAGGCCTCCAGGCCCAGTCCCTGTCCCCACACGCCGCGCTGCCCCATGAGGATGCCGATATCGGCCGTGCCGTGATGCAGGTTGCGGTACGCGGTCAGGGTCCCGACGGCTGCATCGATGAGCACCAGACGCACGCTCACATACAGGTTGGCGCTGCCCTCGAAGCCAGCCCAATAGCGCAGGCTGCTGTCCAGGGTGTGGTGCACAAAACGCTGATTCGAATGGCGCACGACCTCGGTGTCGTTGAGCCAGTCGAGGTGGGTGTCGGTGATGTCCGCCGCCTGCATGGCGGGCAGCCCCACGCGAAGCTGGCTCCACACCTTTCGGAAGGCATCCACGATCTGCGTCACCTCGGGTGCGCCGGGTGCGAACTGGCCCATCGCCAGGCCCATGAAACTGCGGCTGTGCAGGTCTTCGGCCACGGGGCACAGACCGGGGCCGTAAGTCACGCCGCTGTCGCCCCGCGCGCTGCCCTTCCACGGGAAGCCACCGGTGCCATACGCAATGCGATGGCGAAACACCGGCAGCAGGTGCAGGTTCTAGTAGTTGCCCACAAGGCCAGGCACACCCTCGGCGCGCAGAGCCTGCAACAGTTGCTCCCGTCCCAAGCCCAGGCGGGCGGTGTCAGTATTTTCCAATTCGGGTATGAGCCTGAAGCGAGACCGGATGTGAAGCTGATCGGCCAGCGGGTTGACCGGTTAAAGGCGTGAGTCTATCGATCCGGCGGGCTTGGTCTGTTTTCTCATATTCGAGGCCCCTGCCAGGCCGCGCCGGAGGCGACCCCCGATCATGCATGTACTCATACTTGATCCTGATCGCGAGCGCCGTGTTTGGCTGTTGAGGTATCCGAGTAGCTAACGCGTTATGTGTGGAGACATGTGTGTTGCCTCGCCTTGCTTCAACCTTGACTCGCCGCGCGCTGCTTTGGCTTGTTGAATACATCGAACAGCGCTGCCTTGGCCCGTTGCATTGCCTGCGCGGCGGCAAGGTCTGTGTGTGCCTCGGCCCGAGTTTGTAGATCCTTCAGCGTCACGCCCTGTCTGAGTTCAGCCAGCCTCTTCTCGCATAGCTGTGCCAGGCACTCCAGAGGGGTCTTCACATCGTCGTGGCGGTAGTGTTTGACGACCTTGCCTTTGGGGCTGATCGTCTCGCTGGCAAACATGCACGGTCGGTGCAAGTTCAGCCACGGATTGAACACCTCTTGGTAGAACGCGTTGATCGGTCGGGCGTACTTCTGCGGGATGTGGCTGTAGCCCATGTGCTTGCGCACGACACTGGCGTTTTTGCTCTCTGCCAGAGCGTTGTCGTTGCTGTGGCGCGAGCGCGATTTGGTCTGCTCGACAAGCAACTTCTCCAGCAGCTTGGCCACCCGCCCGTTGATGTACTCCGAGCCATTGTCCGAGTGAAACCCTTTGATCTCGAATGGAAACTGCTCCATCACCAGGGCCAGCACGGGCAGCAGAAATGCCTCGCTGATGCCCTGCACGCAGGCCTGCACCTGCCATTGGCTGACCTCATCGACGCAGGTAATGTGGTAGACCCCCTTTGTAGTCAGCGACATTCATCTTGTCCGGTCGAACGACAACCATGATGGCCGGTGGTGAGGAGTCGAAGGCGGCGTAGCCGCCGTAGACGACGAGCCACCGGCGGCGCCGGATTGGTGGGGTTCAGCATGGCGGGCTCAGGTCTCAAGAAGAGGTCGGTCCCGTGCCAGGTACCCGAATCACCGATCAGCAGGTTTGCCTCTACATGAACAACCGCAAGAAGAAGTCCCAAGAAGTGGCCGCGGCCAAGGCCGGCATCAGCGAGCGCAGCGCGCGGCGCATCGACAGCGCGGCCGCCTTGCCCTCGCAGAGCCCGCGACGCTACTGGCGCTCGCGAGCCGATCCGTTCGTCGATGTCTGGGACACGCAGGTCGTGCCGCTGCTCAAGTGCGCACCCAAGCTGATGGGCATCACGCTGCTGCGCAAGCTGCAGGATGATCATCCCGAACGCTTTCCCGATGCGATGCTGCGCACCCTGCAGCGTCACGTGCGCCGCTGGCGCGCGCTGGAAGGGCCGCCCAAGGAAGTGTTCTTCCCGCAGGAACACGCGCCGGGCCACCGCGCCCTGTCTGACTTCACCGCCATGGGCAAGTTGTGCATCACGATCGCCGGCGCGGCGTTCGCCCATATCCTGTACCACTTCGTGCTGGCCTTCTCGCGTTGGGAGCATGTCGAAGTGGTTGAGGGCGGCGAGAGCTTCGAGGCCCTGTCCAAGGGGATGCAGAACGCCCTGTGGCAGGCCGGCGGCGCCCCAACTGAGCACCGCACCGACAGCCTGTCCGCGGCGTTCAAGAACCTGGCAGAAGAACACGACTTCACCGAGCGCTACACGGCACTGCTGGATCACTACGGCATGGCCGGCACACGCAACAACCGCGGCGTGAGCAACGAGAACGGCAGCGTCGAATCGTCGCACCGGTACCTGAAGGAGGCGATCGAGCAGGCGCTGCTGCTGCGCGGGCACCGCGATTTCACGGACCGCCCAGCCTACGAGGGCTTCGTGCGCGAGGTCGTGATGCGCCGCAACCGGCGCAATGCGGCGGCGTTTCGCATCGAGCGCGAACAGCTGCAGGACCTGCCGGTGCGGCGCACCACCGACTTCGTCGAGGAAGAGGCCCGCGTCACGCGCTGTGGCACCTTCACCGTGCGCGCCATCCTGTACAGCGCCCCCTCGCGCCTGATCGGCCACCGCCTGAAGGTGCGGCTATACAGTGATCGGCTGGATTGCTACCTGTCGGGCACGCTCGTGCTGACGTTGGCGCGCGGCACTCGATCGCCCAGCGGCGGACGCGCCCGGGTGATTGACTACCGGCACTTTATTGAGGCGCTCAAGCGCAAGCCCCAGGCGTTCAAGGGACTGGTGTTTCGCGACGCGTTGTTCCCGCGCGAGGCGTACCGCCGCACCTGGGAACAGCTTGAGCTGCGGCTCACGCAACGACAGGCCTGTCAGACCATCGTCGCGCTGCTTGAGATGGCCGCCTATGACGGCATTGAAGGGGTGCTGGCACAGCGGCTGGACGAGCTGCTGGTCGCCGGTGATCTGCCCGACGTGAAGCGGCTGCGGGAGGAATTCGCGCCTCGCAAGACCGAGGTGCCGCAGGTCATGGTGGAGATCCCGCCGGTGAGTCGCTATGACGCGTTATTGCCGAGTGGCCAAGACGACGAGCTCGAAGAGGTGGCCGCGTGAGCGCCGCGTCTGTTGATGCCGCGCGCAACGCTTTGATGCTCAGCGAGCTGCGACTGCCTACGATCGGGCGTCTGTGGCCGGAGCTGGCGCAGCGCTCGGACAAAGAGGGCTGGCCGGCGGGCCGCTTCCTCGGTGGCTTGCTCGAACATGAGCTGGCCGAGCGGGCCAAGCGGCGCACCGAGCGCCATCGCCTGGAGTCGCAGCTCGATGCGACCAAGACGCTGGCCAGCTTCGACTTTGCCGAAGTACCGATGCTGTCCAAGGCGCACGTCATGGCGCTGGCCAGTGGTGACGCCTGGCTGGACAAGGGCGCCACAGTCCTGATCTTCGGCCCGCCCGGGGTGGGCAAGAGTCACGTCGGCTGCGGCATCGGCCACGCGCTGATCGACGCCGGCTACCGGGTCCTGTACATGCGCACCAGCGAGCTAGTGCAACGCCTTCAGGCCGCCCGCCAGAGCCTGCAACTGCCCCAGGCGCTGACCAAGCTGGATCGCTACGACCTGCTCATCCTGGACGACATCTCGTACGTCCGCAAGGACCAGGCCGAGACCAGCGTGCTGTTCGAACTCATCGCCGAGCGCTACGAGCGGCGCAGCATCCTCATCACGGCCAACCAGCCGTTCTCAGGCTGGAGCAACGTGTTCCCCGACCCCGGCATGACGGTGGCCGCAATCGATCGCCTGGTTCACCACTCGACGATCTTCGAGCTGCACAAAGTCGAGAGCTACCGCGGCAAGGAGGCCGCTCGCAAACAGAAGCTTCAGCGCGAAAACGACAAGCCACAGCGCAAACGTCAATCATCCAGCGACAACGCCAACCCGCCCAAGGAGCCGCATCCATGACCTGGTAACCACCGTCAACTCAGCGACATTCATCCCCGTCCAACCGGCCAAGATGATTGTCGTTTTACCGGCCATCCTGATTGACGCTGTCCACCCTTTGCGCCGTCCAGGTCGCCTTGATGGACGGTGTCGATGCGCATGTATCCCGCGCGCCCATTGGGCCTTGGGGCCTTGCGCTGGCCGATGGAATTGCACACCGCCCGGGTGCTGGTGAACCTCACCCGCTGCGCCTGGTAGTCCGCCCGATTGCGCAGGTTGTACAGGTGCGACACCGAAAGCTGGGCCAGGCGTTATTGACATTTCCGTAAGTCATGACAACCGCTGACGCCCTCATGCGTTATACCGATACTTGGCAAGTATTGGGTGGAATGCATGGTGACGAAGCGATTGGACGAGACGGTGCGGCGGCGCTTGCGCGCGGGGCGGATGCTGCTGGCGGGCAAGACGCCGGCAGAAGCGGCGCATGCGGGTGGCGTGGCTCGGCAGACCGCGTATACGTGGAAGGC
>JAEMQF010000196.1 GCA_022758925.1 Burkholderiales bacterium
AGTCATCAGCGAGGCGCCGCCCGCGCCGAGCAATCGCGCCAGCACAAGGCCGGCAACCGATGAGCCCTCAGGGAGGTTCGCCACCAGCAGGGGTTCGAGCGCGAAGAAGTAGCCCGCGTTGATGAGCAGGTAAAGCCCGATAGTCAGTACGCTGCCGCCGATCAGCGCGCGCGGTAGCGTGCGGCCGGGATCGCGGACCTCTTCGGCAACGAAGCTTACGTTCGCCCAGCCGTTGTAGCTCCACAGGGCGCCTACGACGGCGGCTCCGAAACCCGCCACACCGAAGCGCGCACCGGACGCAACGCCCTCGCAGGCGCCGCTCGCAGCGGATGCCGAGTAGTGGGACCACGAACCATCGCTGAACAGAAAGGCAGCGACACCGATGCCGGCGACGAGCAGCACCTTCAGTGCCGTAACCACGGTGGCCAGCAGTCCGTTGGTGTGCATCGACGCCAGCGTCAGGAGCGTCACGGCGAGAATGGTGCCGACGGTCAGCAGCTGAATCTGCAGCGGCGAGAGCGTTCCGCCCAGCAGGTCGTTCAGGAAAATAATGAATACGATGGCGATGGCGGCAACGCTCGCCGAACCGTCCACCAGCGTCTCCATCCAGCCGAACAGGAAAGCCCAGATCCGCCCGAACGCTGCGCCGATGAAATTGTACTGCCCACCCGAGCGCGGCATCATCGCGCCAAGTTCCGCGAAGGTGAGCGCGCCACCGAGCGTCAGCACTCCGGCGACCAGGTACGCCAGCAGCACCATCCACGGCGTGCCCACGTTGCAGACCATGACCCGTGCCTTGACGAACACGCCAGTGCCGATGACCGTCGTGACGATGAGCGCGGTCGCCGGGATGAGCGTCAGTCCTCTGAGCAGCGATCTTTTCATTTCATATTCACAATATCTGGGTCCAGGAATGCAGGGATTGCGCTGATGGGCAGCGGCGATCTTCCCTTGTTTGCGGCGGCGGAACCAGCCCACAAATATCACGTGAGCTGCCCAGCGCGTCCTGATTCATTGCAGGCTGCGTTGGCGCAACTAGTAATAGAACCCGGTGTCAGGCCGCGACTTAAGTGCGGCGACAAGGTAAATTAGCGGCACGGAACCAATATGGACCGCAGTAAGTCGCAGGCCGGTTGCTATGAGAATGGTCGTTGCCCAGGCTCCTCTCCACGGTATTGCGCATGCGGTACAGGGTGGTCTCGTCGATATCGGCGGCGAGCGCTTCTATCGCATTGACAATTGCGATGCGATGGCACCGTTTCTCATGAGCCTGGCCAGCGACGCCGATCACTGGGTGTTCGTTTCGAGTAATGGTGCGCTGACCGCGGGCCGCGCAACTCCCGAACACGCACTGTTTCCCTACTATACCGATGATCGCATCCATGACAGCCAGGACCAGACCGGAGGCAAGAGCATCCTGCGGGTCGCCGGTGCCGGGGGCAGCGCGCTGTGGGAGCCCTTCTCGCAGCGCTACCAGGGGCTGTACCGTGTCACCCGGAGCCTGGCGAAGAGCGTTCACGGTAACAAGCTCGTGTTCGAGGAAGTCAATCACGATCTGGCGCTGTCCTTTTCCGCTACCTGGATGACGAGCCAGCGTTTCGGCCTGGTGCGACGTGCCGCGCTGGTCAACCTGGGCACCGGGCCGGTCGAGCTCGAGATCCTGGATGGCATTCAGAATCTGCTGCCCCACGGTCTCACGCGCCGCTTTCAACTCGAATTGAGCACGCTGGCGGATGGATACAAGGAGAACGAACTCGAGCCGCGGACTGGCCTCGGCCTGTTCAAACTCAGTTCCATACCCCGCGATCGGGCCGAACCCAACGAGGCGCTGCGGGCGACCACTGTCTGGTCTGAGGGCCTGGGCTCTGCCCAGCATCTGCTGTGCGCTGCGCAGCTCGATCGCTTTCGCCAGGGCGAGGCGCTGTACGAGGAGACGCTGATCCGCGGTCGCCGCGGGGCGTACTTTCTTTGCAGCCGGCTGCAGCTGCCTGCCGGCAGCCGTCGGGAGTGGTCCATGGTGGCGGAAGTCGATCAGGACGCCGCGGGCGTCGCGGCGCTGGTCAGCCTGCTTGACTCCGGCCAGAACCTGCGCGCGCAGCTGAATGAAGATATCGAGCGCGGCACGGGCAATCTGCTGCGCATGGTGGCCGCCGCGGATGGCCTGCAACTCACGGGCGACAGCCTCAGTTCCGACCGGCACTACGCCAACGCGCTGTTCAACATCATGCGTGGCGGGATTCCCGATCGCGGCTACGAGATAGCGTGCGCTGACTTCAAGACTTTCGTCGCCAGGGCCAGCCGCGCCCCCACCGAGCGCCAGGCTGCCTTTCTGCAGGCATTGCCCGAAACCCTGTTGCACAGCGCGCTACTGCAGCGGGCACGGGCGCAGCACGATGCGGATCTGGAGCGCCTGGCGTATGAATATCTGCCGCTCACCTTCAGCCGCCGCCACGGCGATCCGAGCCGCCCGTGGAACATCTTTTCGATCGAAGTGAAATCCGCACAGGGCCACAAGCTCCTCAACTACCAGGGCAACTGGCGCGACATCTTCCAGAACTGGGAGGCGCTCGCGCTTTCCTTCCCGGGCTACGTCGAGAACATGATCTTCAAGTTTGCCTGTTGCTCGACCGCCGATGGCAACAACCCTTATCGCCTGCTGCGCAACGGCTTTGACTGGGAAGTACTCGATCCGCACGATGCCTGGTCCTACATCGGCTATTGGGGCGACCACCAGGTCATCTACCTGCTGAAGCTGCTGGAGGTGTCCGCGCGCTACCATCCGGGAGCCCTGGCGGAGCTGCTGACGCGCCGCAGTTTCACCTACGCCAACGTCCCGTATCGCATTCGCCCTTATGCGGCACTGTTGGCAGACCCGCGTCATACCATCGACTTCGACGCTGCGCTGGATAGCGAGCTGCGCCGCAATGCGGCGGAGCGGGGTACCGATGCCAACACCCTGGCGGGTGCCAACGGCGCACCGTACCAGGTGAACCTGACCGAAAAGCTGCTGGTCATGGTGCTGGCCCGGCTGTTCAATTTCATTCCCGAGGCCGGCCTGTGGCTGAACACGCAGCGACCCGAGTGGAACGACGCCAACAATGCGCTGGTCGGCTCCGGCGTTTCGATGGTGACCCTGTACTACCTGCGGCGATTCCTGGCGTTCTGGCAGGCGCTCCTGCCCGCGGCTGGCACGACGATCGAGATCTCCGCGGAAGTGGCCGAGGCGTTTCAGCGCGTTCGCGCAGCACTCGCAGGGCACGCGGGCCAGCTGGGCGGGCCGATTTCGGATCGTGATCGCAAGCAGTTTCTCGATGCCGTCGGTGGCGCCGGGAGCGACTACCGGGCCAGGATATACACGCAGGGGTTTTCGGGCCGGCAGCTGCCGCTCGGCGTCGAAGAGCTGCAGGTCTTCTGTCAGCTGACGTTGCGGTGCATTGATCACTCCATTCGCGCCAACCGACGCGCGGATGGTCTCTACCACTCCTACAACCTGATGAGCGTCGCTGGCGACGGGATCGCGATTGCCCGCCTGTACGAGATGCTCGAGGGCCAGGTGGCGGTGCTCAGCTCCGGCGCACTTGCCGCAACGGAAGCGGTGGTGTTGCTCGATGCGCTGCGCAGTAGCCGGCTCTATCGCGCTGACCAGAACAGCTATCTCCTGAATCCGGACCGCACCTTGCCGGGCTTTTTCCAGAAGAACAACATTCCGGCCGCCGCCCTTGCCCAGCTACCCGCGCTCGAGGCGATGATCGAGCGCGGCGATGGCCGCATCGTGGTGCGGGATCTCAACGGCGTGGCACATTTCAACGCGGCACTTCGCAATAGCACCTTGCTGAAGGAGGCGCTCGCGGCGTTGGAGATGCGCGCGGCGCAGCAGGCGCCGATCCTGGCGTTGTATGAACAGGTGTTCGATCACAAGTCCTTCACTGGCCGCTCCGGCACGTTCTACAAGTATGAAGGACTCGGTTGCGTCTATTGGCACATGGTTTCGAAGCTGCTGCTGGCAGTCCAGGAGCTGCTCCATGCGGCGCTAACCGCAGGCGAGGACGCCGCACTCATCGCGCGCCTGCGCAGTCACTACTTCGAGATCCGTGCGGGCATTGGCGTCCACAAGCCGCCGGATCTGTACGGCGCGGTCCCGACCGACCCCTATTCGCATACGCCCGGCTTTGCCGGAGTACAGCAGCCAGGCATGACCGGGCAGGTGAAGGAAGACCTGATCTCGCGACTCGTCGAGATGGGCGTCGTGGTCAGGGACGGCAAGCTGGGCTTCTGTCATCAGCTCGTAAACCGCGAGGAGTTCCTGGCGCAGGCGCAGCCATTCCACTACTACGATCTCGACGGTCGCGAGTGCAGTGTCGATCTCGAGCCGGGCACGATGGCGTTCACGACCTGCCAGACGCCCGTGGTGCTGCACCAGTCTGGAGCGCGCCGGATCGAGATCAGTGCTGCCGATGGTTCCCGCCGCACGGTTGCAGGACTGGAGCTCGATGAGCTGACCAGCGCCGCGGTATTCGAACGTACCGGGGCATTGCGCCGCCTGGACGTATTCCTCGATCTCGCGGGCGGATAGCGCGGCGGCGCCTCGCCTCTTTCCTTTGGCGGCGCTGCCACGCAATATGGCGCTATGCCAGGAAGCTCGCGCTACGCTGCACTGTTCGAGAGCGTG
>JAEMQF010000125.1 GCA_022758925.1 Burkholderiales bacterium
GACGCCGGCGACAGCGAACGCACCAGCGCCTGCTCGAGTTCGGCGTCCTGCGGCAGCACCGGGCGCAGCGTGACGCGCCGGCCGTCGGCGACGGTCCAGACGTCGATCAGGCGCGTCGGGTAGGTTTCGATGCGGTAGCTCATGAGGCGTGCGACCGATTCGCCAGCCGCGCCTGCAGCGCCTTCATCCAACCACCGGACAGCGGACGCTCGAGCGCAACCGGGCCGCGCAACAACAGGAAGCTGGCATCGCTGAGGGCGCTGACATAGGTCACCGCATCGCGCTCGAAGCTGTGTTCGTCACCCGGCTGCAGGATGGTGTCGCGCGGGTCGCCGTCCTGCGTCAGCCACAGGTTGCCGTGCAGGCAGTGGATCTGCGCGCCGATGGGGTTGTCGATGCGCCGGATCTGGTTTTTGGCCAGCGTGACGCCGGAAAGATTCAAGTCGGGTCGCATGGGGGACTCCTTTTGCATGCAGAATGTGCATCCATCATTCCGGCCGCCGAAGGCTCTGTGCCGGCTCGGAATGAATGCAGTGTGATCGCCACGCGCAAAATGCTCAAACGGTATTTTTGAATGGCTTGGATGCGTTCTTGGAATGTGAAGCGACGATGCGCCACCGCCAGTACGACCTGCCCCCGCTCGACCAGCTCGAGGCCTTCGAGGCCGCTGCGCGCCACCTCAGCTTTACCCACGCCGCCGACGAACTCGCGCTGACGCAATCGGCCGTCAGCCGGCAGATCGCCGCGCTCGAAGAATTCTTCGGCGTGGCGCTGTTCCGCCGCCTGCACCGCGCGCTGCGCCTGAGCGAAGAAGGCGTGCTGCTGCAGCGCGCCGTGATCGAAGTGCTGACCCGGTTGCACCAGGTCAGCGCCGAATTGCGCGGCACCTCGCGGCCGAAGGCGGTGGTCGTGACCACGACGCCGGGTTTTGCCGGGCTGTGGCTGATTCCGCGCCTGGCGGGATTCACGTCCGCGCACGCGGACGTCGACGTGCGCATCTCGGCCAGCTACACGCTCGTGAACCTGAACCGCGACGGGGTCGACGTCGCGATCCGCTACAGCACGCAGGAGGCGGCGGGCGACGGCGGCGTGCACCTGTTCGGCGAAGCGGTGCTGCCGGTGTGCAGCCCGCGCCTGCTGCGCGACCGCAAGCGACCGCTGAAAACCCCGGACGACCTGCGCCACCACTGCCTGCTGCACCTGGACACCGGCCCGTCGTCGCAACTGCTGGAGTGGCCGCCGTGGCTGCGCGCGATGAAGCTCGAGGGCCTGAAACCGGCGAGCGTGCTGCACTTTTCGGCGTACGACCAGATGATCCACGCCGCCGTCAACGGCCAGGGCGTCGCACTCGGGCGTCTGCCTCTCATCAGCAGCCTGCTCGCGCAGCGAAAACTGGTGACGCCTTTCAAGAAGTCGATCGTGTCGCCGCGCAGCTACTACCTGTACCAGTCCGACGCGTCGCGCAAGAAGCCCGAAGTGCGCGAGTTCCTGGCCTGGTTGCAGGCCGAGGCGCGCACGGCCGAGTGATGTGAAGCGGATGCTATCGCAGCGCAGCCGCGCCTGCCTCGGCCCCGCAACGCGACCGGAGTTTCCACTTGTCGCGCTGTCTAAATTTGCGGGGCCATTTCTGCGGCAGTCGGGCCCGCCAGTCGAGGCGGACCGCCGGTCACGCCACGCGCTCTATCATCGAGCGCATCACGCCGTCGTGCCGCGCCATGCCACCCAACACCGCCTTTCTCGCCTGTCGCCTGTTTTGCCTGGCCCTCGCGTTCGTCGGCAACGCGGCCCACGCCCAACTCGGCCAGCGGGTGAAGGCGATCCAGGGCGTCGACGTGCAGAAGCTGGCCAACGGCATCCTCGGCATCATGAGCTACACGGTGGCACCCGATGTCACGACCAGTTCACTCTCGGTCAGCAATGCCGCGACCGCGAGCCCGGGGCTCAGCATGTCCCAGGTCGGCGGCGGCTTCACGCTGAGCAAGAACACGCCGCTGTACCTCGAAGGCAACGCCGCCTATTCGCGCTACGACCCGGTGTTTCTGGCCAACGACGGCAGCACCGCGCGGCTGGTGCCGGTGAAATGGAATTCGGTGTCGGCCACCGGCGGCATCGGCTGGGACTTTGCGCTCGCCGAGCACTGGGTGGTGCGGCCGATCTTCAACTTCACGCTCGGCTATGTCGCGAGCGATCTGGCCGGCCTCAAGTGGTGGGTCGACAACAACACCGATCTCGATCTGTCGTTTCTCGACGGCCGCAGGCTCAAGGCCTACGGCCTGGGCGGGGCACTGATGTTCGATTACGAGAAGTTCGCGCCCGAGCACGACGATGACATCGAGATCCGCTACACCAACGTCGCGCTGAAGAGCTACAGCGACACGCCCGGCGGCGTTGTCGGCGAGGCCAAGGCCGAGAGTGCGAGCGTCTGGGCACGCACGCGCGTGCCCACCGGCTGGGGCGTGGTCTGGGACCGGCCGGTGCGCTATGTCTACGAGGCGGCGTTGACCGAGTTCATGGGCGATCAGCGCGAACTCGGCCTGAAATGGATGGCCTCGCTCGGCTTCGGGCTGGAGCTGGACTCGAGCGCGCTCGAGCGCTGGGCCACGCGCTGGCGCTTTGTCGCGCGCTACAAGTTCGGGCCGGACGTGAAGGGCTGGGCGACCGGCCTGGCGATCAGCTTCTGACACTGTGCGCCAGGTTGGTGCCTGAAACCCAGGCGCTGCTGCTGAACCTGCGCGAGTGTCCGGTCGACCAGAGTGAACTGCCGGCCTACGACTCCGCGGCAATCGAAGAGGCTGGCCGCGTGAACCAGGAAAAGCTGCTCGAAGAGGCCGTGGCCAAGGCCCGTGCCGCTGGCTTGCCGCAGGTGCGGACCGTAGCCGCCGCAGGCGTGCCGGCCACCGAGATCGCCCGCGTCGCCGCGGAGCGTACGGTCGACCTGATCGTCATCGGCACGCAAAGCCGCAATGCGCTTGCCGGCCTGCTGCTGGGCTCGGTGGCGCAACGCGTGGTGCACCTGGTGAGCCTGCCGGTGCTGCTGGTCACGTAGCACTGGCGTTGACCAGCACCGCCGCGCCGGCGAAACGGCCGGCGCGCAGGTCGTCCAGGGCCTGGTTGGCCTGCGCCAGCGGGTAGGTGTGCGTACGCACCTGCAGCGGCACGGCTGCCGCCACGCGCATGAAATCCTCGCCGTCCTGCCGCGTGAGGTTGGCCACCGAGACGATGCGCCGTTCGCCCCACAACCAGGCATAGGGGAAGGACGGGATGTCGCTCATGTGGATGCCGGCGCACACCACCGTGCCCCCCGGCCGCACCGCGCGCAGCGCCTCGGGCACCAGCGCGCCGCCCGGGGCGAACAGCAACGCCGCATCCAGCGGCTGCGGTGGTGCCTGGCCCGAGTCGCCGGCCCATGCCGCACCCAGGCTGCGCGCCAGCGCCTGCGCGGCGGCATCACCCGGGCGGGTGAAGGCCATCACCTCGCGCCCCTGGTGCACCGCCACTTGCGCGATCAGGTGGGCCGCGGCGCCGAAGCCGTACAGGCCGATGCGCCGCGCCTGCGGCCCGGCCATCGCATAGGCGCGCCAGCCGATCAGGCCGGCGCACAGCAGCGGAGCGGCCTGTGCATCGTCGTAGCCCGGTGGAACGGCGAACACATAACGCGCATCGGCCAGCACCTGCTCGGCATGACCCCCTTCGCGCTGCCAGCCGGTGAACTCGGCCTGCGGGCACAGGTTCTCGCGGCCGGCCAGGCAATGCGCGCAGCGCCCGCAGGTCCAACCCAGCCAGGGCACGCCCACCTGCTCTCCGACCGCCAGGCCCGCGACACCCGGGCCGAGCGCACCGATGCGGCCCACGATCTCGTGGCCCAGCACCACCGCATGTCCGGGCCAGGGCAGTTCACCGTCGACGATGTGCAGGTCGGTGCGGCACACGCCGCAGGCGGCGACCCGGATTCGCACCTGACCCGGCCCGGGCTGCGGCAACTGCTGCCGCCACACCTGCTGCAGCGGCCGGCCCGGCGCTGGCAGCGTCATCGCGCACCAGGGCGTGGTCTCGATCGGCGGCCGGGCAGCGGCAACAGGCACGGTCAATGCCTCACCCGCCCGGCGCTGTGTTTGCTGCCGAAGACGCGCGTGATGCGGCCTCGGCCTTCAACCAGTCCTCGAGTTCATGGCCGTCGATGCAGCCGCGGGCCTCGTAGCAGCAATAGGCCGCCTCGCGAACCATGCGCTCGCGCTGGTCATCGTCCGGCCAGGCCCGGACCGGGCTGGCCGCGGAGCGCGACTTGCGGGCCACCGGTACCGTCTCCATCGACGGCTTCGAATTGCTGTTGCTGCTGCCGGCAGGACGCTGCGGTTTCATGCGATGTCTCCAGGCTGATGACGGTCACGCTCGCCAGGCACAGGTCGCGAGCGGCCGCTGGCGCACGCGAGACTATTGCGCCAGGAATCCGATGCCGTTGAGTTTGCTCAAGCTTGTCGATGACCCGCCTGCAGCTCGATGGTCTTGCGCCAAGCCTCGGATTGGCTGGCGTTGATCACGCCCTGGTACAGCACCTGGTGCTGCGGCACGAGGCCGTCGCTGCAGCGGCGGTTCTCGACCACGCTCCAGTCATCGTGGATCTTGCCGTCCTTCCTGCGCGCGTCAGCGATGACAACGCCTGCTCGGAGGCGAGGTTCAGGACTGCGAAGTACCGGCCGCAGTTCCCCTCCTGGTTGGCGCAAAGCGGCCGGTCGCACGGCTCGCATGCACCCCCTGCCCGGCAGCGTTGCACTGCATACGCTCGCATGCAAGCGCCGTGCGCCTCATGCAGCGACACAGTTCCTGGCCGTAAACTCGAGACGTGAGGCTGCCGCAGCGTGGCGCGTGCCTCGGTTGATTTCGCGCAACGACAACGGGCCGACGCAGCCTAGACTTTGGTCGCTATCGATTTCGGAGCTTGACGATGACGAGGCCAATGAGCGGGTTCACTTGGCGTACGAGCCTGCAGATCTTCGTTGCAGTGTGGCTGATCGCAGGGTGCGGTGGTGGTGGTGGTGGAGGCACCGCTGACAGCGGACCACCGGCGCAGATGATCGCCGACACGGCGGCCCAGTTCTGGGCTGCAGGGGCTGGGTCGCGGTGGACCTACCAACTGGTCGACAGTCGGCCCGGGGCCAACCCGCTGCCGGTCTTGAAGACCGTGGAAGATCTCGGCGAAGAGACCGTGGCCGGGCGCAAGGTGCACCGCTTCGAACACAGCCGCTCGCTGTTCGATGCGACAACCGAGACCGAGTATCGCTACTTCGACGGCCGCGAGATACGCAGCCTGATGCTGCTTGCTGCCGACCTTGGCATTCCCCTGCCGCCCGAGGATTACGCCGAGGTTCCGGCGCCGCTGCGCGAAGGTGGGACGACGACGGTGGTCGACCGCAGCGTGTCGATCGACGTCAACGGTGACTTCATCGCCGACCAGTTGCGGCTCGAGTTGCGCACCACGCTCTCGAGCGTGGCCACGCTCAGCGTGCCGGCCGGCGATTTTCGCGGCCTGCTGCGCGCGCGCCAGGTCTTGACCGCGACCGTGACCCTGGGTGGATCGTCGCAAAGCGCATCGGCCGGGGCGGTGTTGACGACCTGGTATGCACCGGGCGTCGGTGTCGTGCGGCGGGTCTACGAAGACTCGACGCTGCCCGCGCCCGGCAACACGGTGACCGAAGAACTCGCCGGCGTTGTCGTCGGCTCGATCCGCGCGGGCATGGTGCCGGCCAACGTCGCGCTCGACGCCATCGGTGCCGGCAACAATTCAGGCACACCCGATTCGATCGACTTTGCAATCGCCGGCAGCGGCCAATTCATGACCGTGGCTGCGTCGCAGGCCGGGACGGTGGAAGGCGCCATCCATGACGCCAACGGCAGCCTCGTCTGGCGCGGTACCGTGCTGTCGACGAATCCGCCCTACCGGCTGGCGGCCGCTGCGGTGGCCTTCGACGGCACCGACTTCCGCGCCGTCGCTTCGCGCACGATCCCCTACAACTCCCCGACCGAATACGCGCTGGTCGGCCAGCGCATCACGCTCACCGGCGGGCTGCGCGACGGCACTGCCGGTGTGGTGCTCGACAACGGCGTCGCCGACGCGAGCCAGACGCTGGCGGGCCTGCGGGTGGCGGCCCGGCAGGGCAACCTGCTCGTGAGCTGGGGGCGTTATGACACGACCTACGTGCCCCTCGCCCCCGGGCTCGTGACGCAGCGCGGCTACGTCATCGAAGGTCGGTTGTTCAACGCCCAGCAGCTGCCCGCCG
This sequence comes from Burkholderiales bacterium, assembly GCA_022758925.1. Lineage (GTDB taxonomy): Bacteria > Pseudomonadota > Gammaproteobacteria > Burkholderiales > Burkholderiaceae_C > JAEMQF01. Next base: position 6,276 of record JAEMQF010000125.1, read on the forward strand.
CGCCGCGCTTCGAGCTCGGCAGCGGGCTGCCTGCGGCAATGGCGGCGCGAGACGACCAGTACATCGTCATCAACCGCGGTCAGGACGAAGCGGTCACCACGCTCAACAGTTGGGCGATCGGCGTAGGCGGCGTGCCGGTGAGCCTGTCGCCGCAGACCGTGAGCCGCACGCCGTGGTCGAAGACCTCCAGCAGGCTGCAGATGGCGGGCGGCGAGTTGTGGCTGAGCTACAGCGAATGGAGTGGCGCGGTGCCGATGTCGGCGGCCTCGGTCATCGTGGCGCGCCTGGGCCGCGATGGCGCGTTGCTGGACGGTACGCCCGACGCGCCGGGGCGCGTGCTGCTGTCGAACGACACCGCGCGCGGCAACTACATGCTCGCGCTCGGTGCCTCGCGTTCGCTGCTGGCATGGAGCGAAGGCTGGAACACGGTGCGCGCGACGCTGTTCGACAACGGCGCGTTGACGGGGACGTCGCAATTGCCGAGCACGTTCGCGGCGATCGCGCCCGATGCGCCCGGTGGCACCGGCGGGCCCTCGCGTTCGATCGTGATGGCAGGCGACACCGGCCAGGCATTGCTGGTCGGTTGGCTCGACAACGAGCAGAGCGCCGCAACGGCGTCGGATCGGGTCATGTTCACGCTGTTCTTCCCGCGCTACGTGGCGCGATAGCCCGATGCGTCAGGCGTCGCTGCGCTGCACGCCCGGCGCGAAGGACAGCGCTCGGCGCACGCAGGAATCAGCGGGGTCGGATGCGGGTCTACCCTGACGATCAGGCGTATCGCCCAGATCCTCATTCTGAGATAACGTCCGTGACATGATGTCCGAAAGCATTCTTGCGTTGCTGCTGCAATGGGCTGTCACTGCGCTGTCGCTCTGGGTCGCCAGCTACGTGTTCAAGGGAATACGGTTTGCAGACAAGTCCTCGTTGATCATCTCCGCGTTGATGCTGGGCTTCGTCAACGCCATCCTGCGGCCGGTGCTGATCGTCTTGACCTTGCCTTTGACCTTGCTCAGCTTCGGCCTCTTCCTCCTGGTACTCAACGCCTTGCTGTTGATGCTGGTGTCGAAGTTGATCCGGGGCTTCACCGTTTCCGGGTTCTGGACGGCTTTCTTCGCCAGCATCTTCATCACACTGCTGAGTCTCGTTTTCGGCTTCTTCCTCTTCGGAGGCGAGGCTTCGTGGTCCTCGCCGATGCCGACGCAGATGCATCCGCGCTGGGTCTGAGGGCGCTACAGCTGCTGGCCGGGCAGGCAAAGCCTTGACCGCGTTGCCGTTCGGACCAAGTTCGACCACTCGTCCTGCCACCCATGAGCTGCAAAACGCGGCGTCGCACGCAGTCCGATGCGAGTGAGCTTGATGGCACGCCCGCGCGCGACTACCATCGCGACAAGATCCGGGTCTGGATCGTACGGACAAGCGGATGCCGATGAGGGGTTGCAGGAATTCCGCTTGCTTCTATGCTCCTGAACTGAGCCTCGATGGAACGAGGCGACGCTTCGGGCGTGAGGTGCCCACGTCGAAAATCGGCGTGGGTTGTCAGTGTTCAACAACAATGAGGAGAGCAAGCGCATGGATACCACAACCAAGCAGGAGTTTTTCGATCTCGGCGAGCCGGAGCAGCGCGACCGAGAGGCCGGAGTCGGCCGCCGCCGGTTTCTTGCAGGGCTCGGCGCTGGTACGGTCGCGCTGGGAGCGCGGGTCGCGCAGGGTGCCGAGGCGATGGGGCCGGTCGGCTCGCCGTCCACGGTGACCAGCCCGCCGCGGGATTTTGGCCCGAATGCTGCGCCGAACGTCTATTTCTGGGATCCGGATGTCCTCGCGGTCGATCCGTCCTTCAATGGCCTCGCGCAGCCGAACGCACCCATTCAGCGTCTGTGGACCGGGGCGTTATGGGCCGAGGGCCCGGCGTGGAACTCGCAAGGACGCTACCTGCTCTGGAGCGACATCCCCAACAGCCGGCAAATGCGCTGGATCGAGGACGACGGCCACGTGTCCGTGTTTCGCACGAACTCAAACAACAGCAACGGCAACATGTTCGACTTCCAGGGCCGGCAGCTCTCCTGCGAGCATCTGACGCGACGCGTCGTGCGCTACGAGCTCGACGGGTCGATCACGGTGCTCGCCGACTCGTTCAAGGGCAAACGGCTCAACTCGCCCAATGACGTGGTGCCGCATCCGGACGGCAGCGTCTGGTTCACCGACCCGCCCTACGGCGCGCAACTCTACGAAGGCACGCCGGATCCTGCAGGCGGCAAGAGCAACCTGCAAGGCAAGCTCAACAACAAGGTAGGCCAGCCCGTCGGCGTCAGCGATGCGAAGCAGGAGCTGCCCACCCAAGTCTATCGATGGGACCCCAGCGGCAGGCTCGATGCGGTGATCGCCGACGACAAAGTGCCGAACCCCAACGGCCTGTGCTTCGCGCCCGATTTCAAGAAGCTCTACGTCTCCAGCACCGGGCCGGCCGGCAAGGGCGACATCCATGTCCTGGATGTCGGATCGGACAACAAGCTGTCGAACCAGAAGGTGTTCACCGACTGCCGTGTCGATGGCGTGCATTGTGGTCCGGATGGCTTCCGTGCCGACGTGTTCGGCAATCTCTGGTGCGCCAGCAATGCGGGCCGTGCGGTCGGCTACAGCGGGGTCACGGTGTGGAGCCCGGCGGGCAAGCTGCTCGGCCGGATTCGGCTGCCGGAAATCTGCGGCAATGTCACCTTCGGCGGTCCCAAGCGCAACCGGCTGTTCATGATCGCAAGCCAGTCGATCTACGCCGTCTACACCGCGACCCAAGGCGCGTCTCCCGGCTGAGCTCGACGCGGAACAATCGGCGAACCCGGATCCAGGGTTTCCGGACTGCGGCTCGACTCCCTTCGAGCCGCAGGAGGATAGTTCGTTGAAAGGCCGTTCTTCGTGACGATGGGGTCATCGCGCCCGTCAGTCGCGACGCTGCGCGCGGTCCTTGTGGTCGACGCTGGCCGCTGAGCGCTGATGAGCCCGGCCGCACACGCTCAGCACAGGGCTCGTTCGCGGGCAAGGCGGGGGCGATGCCGGTATACGCGCGGACCGGCGTAACCGGCATCGCGCTCAAGCGGCCGCTGCGCCGCGGATGATGGCCACTGCGGCGCCGAACGGGTCGACCAACACCGAGAAGCGCCCGACGTTCGGAATGTCGGTGGGTGGCACGACCAGGTTCTTCGCGCCGAGTTGCTTCGCCAGTGCCGCGCTGGCATCGCAATCGGCCACGTGCACATAAGGCAGCCACATCGGCGGCGCGTTCGGCTCGGTGCTTTGCATCAGGCCGCCGCGCATCTTGCCGTCGGCGCCCTTGAGCAGGTAGTAGCTGCCTTGCGCGCCCATGTCCATGCTGTCATGGGTGTAGCCGAAGACTTTTTCGTAGAAGGCCAGGGCGGCCTTCGCGTCGGGCGTCCACAACTCGTTCCAGAACCAGTCGCCGATGGCGGGTTTCTCGACGTCGGCGCGGTCGCCGTTCGCGCTTTTCCACAGGCTTACGGCAGCGCCGGTTGGGTCGGCAATCGTCGCGCCGCGGCCGACGGGTTTGAAGTCGGTGGGCGGCAGCAAGGCCTTCGCGCCGGCATTCGTGGCTGCGGCGAAGCTTTGGTCGACGTCGGCCACCGACAGGTACGACGCCCAGTGGCTCGGCACGCCGGCCGGCGCGGTGCGAAAGCCGCCGATGCCTTCGTTGCCGTTCATGATCATGTGATAGGTCTGGTCGCCCATCCGCATCGCTTCGATGTGCCAGTTCAGCAGCGGCTGGTAGAACGCGCGTGCCTTCGCGATGTCGTTCGACACATGTTCGAACCAGACGAATTTTCCGGGCAAATGATTCATGTCTCGCTCCTTGGATGGTCAGCCTTGTTGCGGCTGGGTGGTGGTGAAGCTCGCGCGCTGGCGTATCACGGCCTGCGCACGCCGGATGTTGGGCATGTCGGAAAGCAGCGTCGCGCCCTCCGGGAAGGCTTCGACGTAGGCCAGGATCGGCGCGACGAACAGGTCGGCAAACGACAGCGTGCTGCCGGCCAGGAAGTCGCCGCTCTTGGCATAGGCGCGCTCCAGCGCGGCGAGTTGCGGCGTCATGTCCTGCACGGCGCGGTCGATCACTGCGCGATCAGGCCTGCCGCCTTCTCCCTTGGGGAAGATGTACTGCAGCACGTAACGCCTGACCATCGAGTCGTAGAAATACGAGTTCACGGCGCTGACCCATTGTTCGCAGCGCGTGCGTTCGGCGATCGTTCCCGGCGTCAGCGACGGGCCGTCGAACGCTTCGTCCACGTAGCGCAGGATGGCGCTGGTTTCCCACAAGTCGATGTCGCCGTCGCGCATGCCGGGGATCTTGCCGAACGGGTGCACGGCCAGGATTTCCGGGGAATGGGGGGCGCAGGGTTGGAGCGTGTAGGCCACGCCCTTTTCGGCCAAGCCCATGCGCGCGGTGCGTGTGTAGCTGCTGCGCGAGTCGCCCAGCAGGGTGATCGTCGCTGCGCTGCCACGCGCGTCGAGCAGGTCGTTGAGACGGTTGAGGCTCGAGCTCCAGCCCTGGTTGTGGCCATCGCGCGCGGCAGCCGCAGGGAAGCCGCTGTGCTTCATGCGCAATTCGGTACCGCCGTCCGTGGCGATGAAGTCGACCTCGATCAGGGTCTCGAAGCCGGCCATCGGGTTCTCGCCCTGCCATTGCCAGGTATAGGCCAGGCGCTCGGGGCGATTCAAGGCGGTGTAGGTTCCACCCACGGTAAAGGTGGTGCCCTCACGCGAGCGCATCTCCACCCGGTAACGCCCGCCGACACGCGCATCGACGCTGCAAGCGGCGACTTTCATTCCGCGCGGGCTCTTCCATTGGCTCAGCAGCGCTTCGGTGACGAAGGCATCGAACACTTTTTCGCGCGGTGCGCGGATGAAACGGGAGATCTGGAGCTGGAACATTTCGGGAGCATTCATCGCGATTTCCTTTTTGTGCGGGTGGGCGTTGGTGGCGTGCCGCGTCGACGCATCACGCGTTTGGGCTCTTGGGGTGGCGGGGCGGGCTTGGATTGCTCCAGCAAATCGACCAGGCGATCCAGGCTTTCTTCCCAGTACTGCCGGTAGCGCGCCAGCCAATCGTGCGCGGCGCGCAAGCCCGGAGCGCGCAGCCGGCACACGCGCCACTGCGCGTTCACCTTGCGTTCGATGAGTCCTGCGCGCTCGAGCACACGCAGGTGGCGCGATACGGCGGGGCCGGAAATGTCGAACGGGCGCCCGAGTTCGCCGACATGGGTCTCGCCCTCGACCAGCCGCGCCAGGATCGCTCGGCGGGTGGGGTCGGCCAGGGCCGCGAAAGTCAGGTTCAACGAATCCATGAGCGTATTTAATGTGACGGTTAAATAAAAGTCAAGCCCACGACCCTGTTCGGTTCGAACTCGGCACTTCGGGTGTGCACGCGCGAATAGAGATATCCGAACCGTGGTCGATCAGGTGTGCGGAGGTCTGTGCCATGTGCCGCACTCCACACGACGGGCAGAACCCGCGCCGCTTGCGGCTGAAGGCGACCAGCTTGTCGTGGCCGCAGTCACCGCAGCGCAGCCGCAGGAAGCCATGGGCCAGGATGCCGCATTCGACGAAGGCGTCGAACTTGTCTTTGACGAACTGCGGCAGGTCGGGCCAGGCGTGTGCGCAGTTGCAGCGCTTGGCGCCATAGTGTACTATTTCAATGTGTACAAACTGGAGGTCCATCATGCCACGTGCGGTCGTTGAAGATAACAGTCGGCTGGCCCTTCGTGTTCGCGCGGACGACAAGGCGATGCTGATGCGCGCAGTCGCGCTCGAGCATACCGACATGACGGATTTCGTTCTGCGCCATGCACTGGACGCAGCCCGAAAGGTCATCGAGCAGGCTGAGCATGTGACTCTTTCAGAACGCGACAGCCTGCGAGTGCTTGCTGCGCTGGAGAAGCCGCCGACACCCAATTCCAGGCTTCTGGCGGCGGCACGCCGCATGCCCAAAGGAAGATGAAGCCTTCTGACTGGCACGAGACCCCGATCTCGAAGGCACACGACCGCGACGCCTTTGATTGCGGGGAACCTGAGCTGAACGAGTTCCTTAGACGCCACGCGCGGCAGAACCACGCGAGCGGCGGCGCGAAGACCTTTGTCGCCACACCCCGCGGCGATGCACGACGCGTGCTGGGCTTCTACAGTCTGAGCCCGGCGTCGATCGACTACGCGCGTACGCCCGTGCTCGTGAAGAAGGGGCTGGCTCGGTACGACGTGCCGGTGTTTCGGCTGGGACGCCTCGCCGTGGATCTGACCATGCAGGGCCAAGGTTTGGGCGCCCAACTGTTGTTGGCTGCTGGACGCCGTTGCGTTCACGCCGCCGCCGAGGTCGGAGGTGTTGCCCTGTTGATTGACGCCAAGAACGACCGAGTCGCCGGCTGGTACAAGACCTATGGTGCCATGTCCTTGCTCGATGCTCCTCGCTCGCTGGTGCTGCCGCTTGCCACCATCGAAGCTGCTCTGACGGCGGCGGGGCGCGTGTAGCGGGGCGATGATGTGGAGCGCGAGATCGCGCTCATGGACCGGTCGGTGAGGCCGGTGAGTGTCTGGCTGGTCACGCCTCCTTGGAGGCCGCCAATATCCTGGGCTTCAGGATCGCCGCGCCAGTCATCTGCGCATAGTTGCGCGCCTGCACACAGGGGCCGTGAGCCGCCTCTCGCGGCCACTGTTGGCAAGCCAGTCGCGCGCGCCAATCAGCCTGCCCCGTGCTCGGCTCGCAGCATCCTCGCCGCCTCCACCATCGCCTGCAACTTGCCCACCGCCACGTCCCTCGGCAGGTACTTCATGCCGCAGTCCGGCGCCAGGATCACGCGCTCCTTGGCCACGTAGGGAAGAGCGCGGCGGATGCGCGCGGCCACCTGCTCGGGCGTTTCGACCGTCATGTCCGACAAGTCGATGCAGCCGACCATGATCTGCTTGTCGTCGAGCTGCGCCAGCACCGAGCAGTCGAGCCTGGATTGCGCGGTCTCGATCGACACCTGCTTGCAGCCGCAGCCGCGCAACTCGGGCAGGAACGAGTAGCCGCTCGGGCGCACATGGATCACCGCGGCGTAGCCGAAGCAGATGTGCACTGCCGTCGTTCCCTTGATGCCCTCCAGCGCCGCGTTCAGTGCCTTCAGCCCGTACTGGCGCGCCTTCTCGGGCCGCGCCTGCATGTAGGGCTCGTCGATCTGCACCACGTCGGCGCCGGCGGCGAAGAGGTCGCGGATCTCGGCGTTGACGGCCAGCGCGTAGTCCATCGCCGCTTCCTCGTCGGTCTTGTAGAAGTCGTTTTGCGCCTGCTGGCTCATGGTGAACGGGCCGGGCAGCGTGATCTTCACCTGGCGCGTCGTGTGCCGTTTCAGGAACAGCAGGTCTTCCACCTCCACCGCGTGCTTGCGGCGGATCTTGCCGGCGATGCGCGGCACCGGGTTCGGATGGCCCGAGCGATCCAGCGCGGTGCCCGGGTGGTCGAGGTCGACGCCTTCGAGCGCGGTGGCGAAGCGGTTGCTGTAGCTCTCGCGCCGGATCTCGCCGTCGGTGACGATGTCCAGCCCCGCGTCCTCCTGGGCCCGGATCGCGAGCAGCGTGGCGTCTTCCCAGGCCTGCTGCAGATAAGGTTCGGCGACGCGCCAGAGTTCCTTCGCGCGCACGCGCGGCGGAAAGCGGCCGGCGAGCTTTTGGCGGTCGATCAGCCAGTCGGGTTGCGGGAAGCTGCCGACGATTGTTGTGGGGAAGAGCATCGGAACCTCGTTCGCACTTTGGGTAGGCGCTTCCCATGCTACCGTGCCGCCGGTGCAATCGCGCTCATGAAAAACTTCACCTACACCGCCAACCCGTCGCGCGTGGTCTTCGGCGTCGGTGCCCTGCAGTACCTGGCGCGCGAGATCGAACTGCTCGGTGCGCGGCGTGCGCTCGTGCTGTCCACGCCCGAGCAGGAAGACTCGGCCCGTCGCGTCGCCGATTTGTTGGGTGACAGGGCGGCGGGCATCTTCGCGCGTGCCGTGATGCATGTGCCGATCGAGACCGCGCGCGAAGCGCGCGACGAGGCGCGACGCCTCGGCGCCGACTGCGCGGTGGCCATCGGCGGCGGCTCCACCACCGGGCTGGGCAAGGCGATCGCCCTGCTCGACGCCATCGCCGCGCCGCCCCTCGAAGGCGGCGCGGCCGCTCGCGCGGCCGGCGCGCAGCGCCTGGGGGCTCCAGGTCAGGGCTTGCCGATCCTGGCGATCCCGACCACCTACGCCGGCAGCGAGGTGACCGCGATCTACGGCCTCACCGAAGGCGGAGTGAAGAAGACCGGCCGCGACCCGCGCGTGCTGCCCAGGACCGTGATCTACGACCCCGAGCTGACGCTGACGCTGCCTTACGCGATGACCGTGACGAGCGCGTTCAACGCCATCGCCCACGCCGCCGAGGGCCTGTACGCGCCAGATGCCAACCCCGTGATCGGATTGATGGCGGAAGAGGGCATCCGCGCCTGCGCCGCCGCGCTGCCGGCGCTACGGGCGGACCCGAAGGACCTGGCCGCGCGCAGCGACGCGCTCTACGGCGCATGGCTTTGCGGCACCGTGCTCGGTGCTATCACGATGGGCCTGCACCACAAGCTGTGCCACACGCTGGGCGGCAGCTTCAACCTGCCGCACGCCGCAGCGCATACCGTAATCCTGCCGCATGCGCTGGCCTACAACGCGCGCGCGGCCGAAGGCGCGATGTCGCGCGTCGGCCGCGCGCTCGGTGTGAAGGGCGAGGCAGATCCGATGGCAGCGCCGCGAGCCTTGCACGACCTGGCCAGGCTCTACGGCGCACCGACCTCGCTGGCTGCGATCGGCATGCCGGCCGACGGCCTGGACCGCGCCGCCGACCTCGCCGCGAGCAGCCCCTACCCCAACCCCCGACCGCTGGAGCGCGCCGCGCTGCGTGCGCTGCTGCAGCGCGCCTACGATGGCGCCCCACCGCAAGCCTGAAGCATGATCGACAAGGTGATTGCCCGCCGAAGCGACGCCATGCTCGGAGCACAACACTCCCACAGGTCTGAACCATGATCGACAAGATCTTTGCCTCTGCCGCCGACGCGCTGGCCGGCGTGCGCGACGGCGCGAGCGTGATGATCGGCGGCTTCGGCACCGCCGGCCTGCCGAATGAGCTGATCGACGCACTCATCGCGCAGGGCGCGAAGGATCTGATCGTCGTCAGCAACAACGCCGGCAACGGCGACACCGGTCTCGCCGCGCTGCTCGCCGCCGGGCGCGTGCGCAAGATCATCTGCAGCTTCCCGCGCCAGGCGGACTCGTGGCACTTCGACAAGCTCTACCGCAGCGGCAAGATCGAGCTCGAGCTGGTGCCGCAGGGCAACCTCGCCGAGCGCATCCGCGCCGCCGGCGCCGGCATCGGCGGCTTCTTCACGCCCACCGGCTACGGCACGGCACTCGCCAAGGGCAGGGAGACGCGCTTCGTCGACGGCCGCTGGATGGTGCTGGAAAGCCCGATCCACGCCGACCTCGCGCTGATCAAGGCCGAGCGCGGCGACCGCTGGGGCAACCTCACCTACCGCATGACGGCGCGCAACTTCGGGCCCATCATGGCGATGGCAGCCAAGCTCACCGTCGCCAGCGTGCACGAGGTGGTGGAGCTCGGCGC
>JAEMQF010000096.1 GCA_022758925.1 Burkholderiales bacterium
CAGCCGTGCCGGGCGGCACGGCGAGCATTTGCAACGACGCCTGCGCCCCAAGGCAGACCCAACCCGAAGGGCCGGGGCGAATTGCGGCGCCACTCGTCGTTGCCGGCTCCTTGTGTGGCACGCCACACGGCGTCGCCGACGCCTAGATTGGCGCCGCAATTCGCCCCGGCGCGGGCCCGACCCAAAGCCCGACAGGCTCCTAGCGCAGGCCGGGCGTCTGCGGGGAGTCTGGGCCACAGAAGGCCGCCCAGGCTCCTAACCGGCGCAGGCCGCTGCCAGGCTCAGGTATTGTGCGACCGGCACTTCCTCGGCGCGGCGCTGCAGATCGAATTGACCGTCGAAGCGGCGCGCCTCGAGCCAACGGCCCAGGGTGTGGCGCAGCAGCTTGCGGCGCTGCGAAAAGGCGACCCGCACCAACTCGCTCAGGTGTGCAGGTTGAACCGGCGCAAAGTCGTGCAGCGGCTGCATCCGCACCACCGCGGAATTCACGCGTGGCGCGGGTTCGAATGAGGCTGGCGCGACATCGATCAGATGCTCGATCTGATAGCGCCACTGCAGCATGACGCTGAGCCTGCCATAGGCCTTGGTGGCGGCCGACGCGGTCAAACGCTGCACGACTTCGGCTTGCAGCATGAAATGCTGGTCGGCAACATGGTTCACCGCTTCGAGCAGATGAAACAGGATCGGCGACGAAATGTTGTAGGGCAGGTTGCCCACGACGCGCAGCTTCGTGCCGCGTGAACGCGCCAATGCGGCGAAGTCGACCTGCAGCACATCGGCTTCGATCACCTCCAGTTGCGCCCGGCGCCGCCAGTGCGCAGCGAGATCGCGGTCGATTTCGATGACGCACAGCGCCCCGCAGCGTGCCAGCAGCGGCTGGGTCAGGGCGCCCAGGCCTGGCCCGATCTCGACCAGGGCTTGGCCGGGCTGCGGGGCGATCGCCTGAACGATGCGCTCGATGGCATCTTGGTCGGTCAGGAAATGCTGGCCGAAGCGCTTGCGGGCGATGTGCTTCACGGCGCTCGGGCGGTGCTCCCCTCAAGTGGCGGCTCACGCAGTTCAACATAGGCGCGCGCACGCAGTTCGCGCATCCACTCCAGGTAGGCCTCTTCGAACTTCTGCTCGCGCAAGCTGTTGCGTGCCTGCTCGCGAACCTGCTTCGGCTCGAGCGCGATCTCGCGCCGCTCGATCAGTTGAATCAGGTGCACGCCAAAGCGCGAGGCCACGGGGTCCGAGATCCCGCCCGGCGCCAACGCATTCATCGCTTCTTCGAATTCCGGAACCATGCTGCCGGGAGAAGACCAGCCCAGGTCACCGCCCTGTGCTGCGCTCCCATCTTCCGAGTTGTCGCGCGCAAGCTGCTCGAACGACTTCGTGCCGTTGATGATGTCGCGCTTGAACAGGGCGAGCCGGCGCGCCGCGGCTTCTTGAGAGAGCTGGGGCGACGGACGCAGCAGGATGTGGCGCGCGTGCGCTTGCTGCACCCGCAGCGCGGAACCGTCACGCCGCTCGACGAGCTTGAGGATGTGGAACCCCGCGCCGCTGCGCAGCGGCGTCGCGCTCACCTCACCCGGCTGCATGCCGCGCACCGCGTCGACGAACAAATCGGGCAGCCGCTCCGCGGTGCGCAGACCGATGAGCCCGCCTTGGGCGCGATTGCCGTCTTCCGAGATCTCGCGCGCCACCGCGTCGAAGGCCTCGCCATCGCGCACCCGGCGCAGCGCCGCGTCCGCGCGGGCGCGGCGCTGTGCCACGGCGGGCGCATCCGCGTCTTCCGGGACCGCCACGAGGATCTGCGCGATGTTGAATTGATCGGCACCGCGACTTGCGGCATTGCGTTTCTCGAGGAAAGCGTCGAGCTCCGCATCGCTGATGCGAATGCGCGCCAGGACTTCGCGTTCGCGAATCCGTTCCGTGAGCATCTGGTCGCGAACGTTGCTGCGAAATCGCGTGAAGTCAATGCCTTCGGCACGCAAGCGCTCGCGCAGCTGCGCCATCGTGATCTGGTTCTGGACCGCGACGTTGGCCACCGCACGGTCGAGTTCGGCGTCATCCAGGCGCTGGCCGCTGTCGCGTGCATGCGTGACCTGAACCCGCTCATCGATCAGCGTGTCCAGCACCTGTTGCCGCACCTGATCGCCCGGCGGTCGCGCATTGCCGCCGCGCGAGGCGTTCTCGAGCACGCGCGCGAGCCGCAATTGCACCTCGCCGGCAGTCACCAGCTCCTGGTTCACGACGGCGACGATGTAGTCGCCGATGAGCGTCGTGCCGCGCTCCTGCGCCGCAACCGGCACGGCTGTCATTCCAAGCCCGGCGGCAAGGGCAGCAATCAGTCTGGACGCCGCAGCATGTTTCAAGGAAAGGGTCTCATTCATACAGGTTCAGCGGATCGACGGGAACGCGCTCTTCACGCAACAACCGGAAGCCCGGGATATTGTCCCTCAAGACCTGCAACGGGTTTGACCCAAGCCTTGACAGGCCGACCAGCTCGAGCTGAAACAGCAGACGCGTGGTCGCTTCGCTGACCCCGGTGGACTGGCGGTCCGCGACGACGCGTGCGATCCAGCACCCGGAGTCGTACTCTATTCCCAGGATCGAATCGGTGATGCGACGGTCGCCCGTGTTGTAGTTGGCACGGCCCACGCTGTACCAACTTCCGGTGCACTCACTCGAGGCAGGGCCGTTCGCCCGAGGCGCGTCCGGGCCTGGCCCGAACAGTGGCCACTGCCAGGCCAGTTCCACGTTCTGGCTCGCGTCGAGTGCCAGGCGATAGGCGGCGCTGACGGTGCGAAACGGTCCGGGCGAATAGCGCGCACCGACGATGGAACGCACTGACCGGTTGGAATCGGGGTTGTATTGCACCGAGGCGCCGAGCTTCCAGTTCTGCACCAGCGTCGTCGAGCCGAGCAGCAATACATCCGAGAACCGCTGCGTCAAGGGTGCACCGTCAGGGGTGACGAGTTGGTCGCGAAACAAATAGCGTTGCACCAGGCCAAGGCGCATTGCCTCGGCGCCGGTCTGCGCGTCGAGGATGCGGGTGGTCACGCCCGCCGTCAGCTGATGCGCATCGGAGACCCGATCGACGCCGGCGAAGGAGTTCTCGGTGAAGATCGAATCGAAGTTGAAATCCTTTGCCGCCGCGTCGAAGTTCGGCAGGTTGTCCTGGCGCCGATACGGTGTGTTCACGTAGAGAAGACGCGGCTCGAGCGTCTGGCGCGTCGGCCTGCCGAACCAGTTCGCGTCGCGCTCCAGCAACCAAGCGCTGTCCAGGCTGAAGGTCGGTATCCAGCGCGCCATGCGAAGCTGCCCGTCGATAGGTTGGCCGGTGCTCGGGTCGGTCACCGGCTGATCCAGCGAATAGGCCGCGGCGTTGTACAAGACCTTGGGCGTGACCATCCAGCCCGGCGAGCCGACAGGCCAGGCCAGCCAGCCCAGCGAATGCATGCGCGCGCCGGTGGCACGCGCCGTGCTCACCCCATGGATCGGATCGGCGAAGCGGTTGAACTCGACTTCGATGCTGGCCTCCGGGCCGGTGGCGAAGCGTTTTGCATAGCTGGCGCCAAGTTGCGGCAAACGCTCATAGGGCGCCTCGATCGCGCTGCTCGGGTCTTGCAGCACCTGCCAACTGCGCAGCCGCGCGTAGAACGCCCAATCAGCGAGCGAGGTGTCGAGTGCCAGCTCCGAGGCCAGCAGCCGCAGCGTCAGGCTTTTCACGCCGCGCGGAAAGTCTTTCCAGTAATCGTCGTCGGAGACGCGCAGCAGGCGCACACGCGCCTGCACATCGAGCGGCAATTCAGCGTCGCCGGCGGCGCTGAGTGAATAACGCGATGTGCCGGTGATGCGGTCGTTCGGCAGCAGTCGCAGGTCGATGTCGCCCCGGTGCCGAGGCTCGAGATAGCGATATTCCGAGTTCATGCCGAACCCGCGCTTGGCGCTGACGACCGGGGTGAGTGTTGCGTCGCGCTGTGGCGCAATGTTCCAGTAGTACGGCATCGCAACCTGCAAACCGCCCTTGCTGTCCAGGTTGAGGCCGACAGGCAACCAGCCGGACTTGCGCTCGTCCGAGAGCGGAAAGCTGAGCGCGGGCGCGGCCAGGATCGGAACGCCGTAAAAACGCAGCACCGCGTTCTCTGCAACGCCTTCATTGGCGGCGAAATCGAGCTTGATGCTGTCGGTGGCCAACAGCCATGCCGGGCCGCCGGAACCGTCGCTGGGGCAGCTCGAATAGTTCGCACCGGCCGCGATGATGCGCTGGTCGTCCAGGAAGTCGATGCGTTGCGCGGTGCCGCCCGCGCCGTTGCGCGCAAAGCGATATGTCGGATTGACGAGGAAGCCCTCAAAACGTTGCAGATGCAATTGCAGTTCGGACCCGGTGTAGACGTTGCCGTCGCGGCTGATACGCACGTTGCCGCGCGCCACGGCCAGGTCGTCGGCCTGATCATGGGTCAGCGTGTCGGCGCGCAGCACCAGGCCTGCGCTGCGCAATTCGACGTCGCCTTCGGCCACTGTGTCGAGGTCCGGGCGGCCGCGGATTTCGCGGGCGCGCATGACGATGGATGCGCGGGCACCGGGCGTGACGCGCGGCGGGACGTTCAGTTGCGGCGACAGGCGCAAATGCAGGGGCTCGAATGGCACGTCTTGTGCATTGACGGGTGCCACAACCAGCAACAAGGCCAGCGCGCAAGCCGGCCGCAACACCGGCCGCAACACCGGGCTCACGTCAAGCACAACCAATGCAGGAGGCAGATTCGTCAAAACAAGGCATCGAGCGGCCCAGGGACAACGCCTGCCAGCCGCGAAGCGTCTTGGCAGCCCGCGCCTGCAGGTTGCAGGGTGGTTTGTAGAATCCATTATCCACGAGCCCTGTGTCCCTGGCCCGCGTCGCGGCCCTGGCAATAGGCTCGCGCCACCCAACCCCGCAGCATCTTGAATTCCCCGCCCACCATGCCCGGCATCGCCTGGGTCGACCCGACGCGCGAACAGGCCTTCGATCGCTGGCTGGCTTCGATCGCACCGCGCCATGGTCTGGTCGTGGCCAGCTTGCGCTCGGCTTCGAGCGACGCGAGTTTTCGCCGCTACTTCCGCGTCGACGCGATCGGTGGCGCGAGCCATGTCGTGATGGACGCGCCGCCGCCGCAGGAAGACGTGCACGCCTTCGTCGATGTCGCGGCGCGCCTCGCGCAAGCCGGGCTGAACGCACCACGCATCGTCGAGCAAGACGCGGTCAACGGATTTCTCCTGCTCAGCGACCTGGGCACGCGTCTGTACCTGAATGAACTCCTGAGCGCGCGAGCGGCAAACGACAACGCCGCGATCAAAGCCTTGATGCTTGATGCGATTGGCGCACTCGTGCGGTGGCAGCGTTTCGGCAGCAGCGTCGGCCTGCCGCCGTACGACGATGCGCTGCTGCGGCGCGAACTGGCCCTGTTTCCCGACTGGTGCGTGCAAACCGAGTTCGGCGTGACGTGGACTCAGGCGCAGCAGCGGATCTGGAGCAGCGGCTGCGACGCGCTCGTCGCCAGCGCGCTGGCACAACCCCAGGTGGCAGTGCTGCGCGACTACATGCCGCGCAACCTGATGCTGTGCACACCGAACCCGGGCATCCTCGACTTTCAAGATGCGGTGGTCGGGCCGGTAAGTTACGACGTCGCCAGCCTGCTGCGTGACGCGTTCATTTCCTGGGACGAAGAAACCGAACTCGACTGGGCGGTGCGCTACTGGGAGGCGGCGCGCCGCGCCGGCTTGCCGCTGGCAGACGATTTCGGCGAATTCTGGCGCCAGCTCGAGTGGATGGGCTTGCAGCGCCACCTCAAGGTGCTGGGCATTTTTTGCCGCCTCAAACACCGCGATGCAAAGCCCAAGTACAGCCAAGACCTGCCGCGCTTTTTCAACTATGCGCACAAAGTGGCGTCGCGTTATGCACCCCTTCGCCCGTTGGCCGGTTTGCTCGAGCCGCTGATGGGCGCCGAGCGGCGCGAAGCGTTCTACTGAACGCAGCTTGCGCCGATGCTGCGGATCACCGAGCTGCGCTTGCCGCTGCAGCGCACCGAACCCGACACCCTGGCACTGCGCCGTGCTATCGCCCTGCGGCTCGGCGTGGCCGATTCGGCGTTGCGCGCGTTCAGCGTGTTCCGCCGTGGCTACGACGCGCGCAAGCGCAATGCGATTCAGCTCGTGTACACGATCGATGTCGAAGTTGACGACGAAGCAGCGCTCCTGGCGCGCCAGAGCGAAGCATCAACCTTGCGTCGCGCGCCCGACCTGCACTACCATTTCGTTGCCGATGCGCGCGGTGTGGCCCGCGGCAGCGCCTGGCAACGGCCGCTGGTCATCGGCGTTGGCCCCTGCGGCCTGTTCGCGGCGCTGGTGCTTGCGCAAATGGGCCTGGCGCCGATCGTCCTGGAACGCGGCAAACGCGTGCGCGAGCGCACCCAGGACACCTGGGACCTGTGGCGGCGGCGCGTGCTCGATCCCGAATCGAATGTGCAATTCGGCGAAGGCGGTGCCGGCACGTTCTCCGACGGCAAGTTGTGGAGCCAGGTCAGTGACCCGCGTCATTTGTCGCGCAAGGTGCTGAACGAATTCGTCAAGGCCGGCGCGCCCGAAGAGATACTCTTCGCCGCCAAACCCCACATCGGCACGTTCCGGCTCGTCGGCATCGTCGAGAAGATGCGCGCTGAAATCGAAGCGCTGGGCGGAAGCATCCACTTTCAGCAGCGCGTGACCGATGTTCTCATCGAAGACGGGCGAATTCGCGGCGTCACCACGCAGGCAGGTCGGCAATGGCACGCCGACCATGTGGTGCTGGCCCTCGGCCACAGCGCCCGGGACACGTTTGCGATGCTGCACGGGCGCGGCGTATGGATGCAGGCCAAGCCGTTTTCGGTGGGGTTTCGGATCGAGCATCCGCAACGCTTGATCGACACAGCGCGCTTCGGTCGCAACGCCGGAAATCCGCTGCTCGGAGCGGCCGATTACCGCCTCGTGCACCACGCCGGCAACGGCCGGTCGGTGTACAGCTTTTGCATGTGTCCGGGCGGCACCGTGGTGGCGGCAACGTCGCACGCCGGGCATGTGGTGACGAACGGCATGAGCCAGTACTCACGCAACGAATCGAATGCGAATGCGGGGATCGTGGTTGGCATCACACCGCAAGACTACCGGCAAGATGGGCGAAACAGCGGCGAAGTGAATCCCCTGGACGGCATGGCGTTTCAGCGCCAATGGGAGGTGCGGGCGTTCGAACTCGGCGGAGGCAACTACAACGCACCGGCGCAGCGCGTCGGAGACTTCCTCGCGGCGCGGCGCTCAACCGCCTTGGGCAGCGTGGAGCCCTCCTACAAGCCCGGCGTGACCCTCACTGATCTGGGTGAAGCCGGACGCATGAGCCTGCCCGAGTATGCGATCGCCGCGATGCGCGAGGCCTTGCCTGCCTTCGAGCGCCAGATCGCCGGATTCGCGATGCACGACGCGGTGCTCACCGGCGTCGAGACCAGGACCTCGTCGCCACTGCGCATCACGCGCGGCAAGAACGGTCAGAGCCTGAACACGGCCGGGCTGTACCCGGCCGGCGAAGGCGCCGGTTATGCGGGAGGCATCATGTCGGCGGCGATCGACGGCATCGAAGTCGCCGAAGCCGTGGCACGGTCGATGCTAGGAGCCTGGGCGGCAGAAGGCGCCGAAGCGAAACGCGCGAAAAACGAGGCCAGCTTGGTAGTACCGACAAGCCCATAGCCGAAGCTATGGGCGCAGGAGGTAATACCGAGATGGACCGTTTTCTCGCGCGTTGCAGCCGGCGGCTTTCTGCCGCCCAGGCTCCTAGGGCTGGCTGGGCCGCCGGATCAGGCGCTCAAGGCGCCAGCGCTCAAGGACAGGCCGCGATCACCTGTGCCACCGACGCCGTGAGTTTCTTGCCGTAGGCAACGTGCAGGAACTCGTTCGGCCCATGCGCGTTGCTCCTCGGCCCGAGCACACCGCACACCATCATCTGCGCCGCCGGAAAGCCCTGCTGCAACATGCTCATCAACGGGATGGTTCCGCCCTGACCGATGTAGCCGCAGGGTGCGCCGAAATTCGCGTGCGATGCGGCATCGAGTGCGCGTTCCAGCCAGGGCGCGAGCGATGGTGCGTTCCAGCCGGTTGCGCCTTGGCCGTCAACGCGGCCGTCGGCGACGAAGGTCACGCGCGCGTTGTACGGCGCATTGTCCTCAAGCAGCGCCTTCAGTTGCACTGCCGCCTTGTTGCCGTCAACCAGCGGCGGCAGACGCAGCGACAACTTGAACGCCGTGTAAGGGCGCAACACGTTGCCGGCATTGCGCAGCTCGGGCAAGCCATCGGCGCCTGTCACCGACAGCGTGGGTTGCCAGGTGCGGCGCAGCAAGGCATCGGTCGGGTCGGTGCTGGTGGGCAGCGTGGCCGCGCCATCGGCGCCGCAAGCCCAGGGAAAGCGCTTCCAGACCTCGTCGCCGAGGATCTTTGCCGTGGCCCGCGCCTGGGCCACACGATCGGCGGGAATCTCGCAGTGCAGCGCCGCGGGCAGCAGGCGCCCGGTCTTGCTGTCTTCGAGGCGGTCCAGCACCTGGCGCAGGATACGAAAGCTCGAAGGCACCAGCCCGCTTGCGTCGCCTGAATGCACGCCTTCGCTCAAGACCTCGACTTTCAGCACGCCGCTGACCATGCCGCGCAGGCTCGTCGTGAGCCATAACTGGTCGTAGTTGCCGGCGCCGCTGTCCAGGCACACGACGAGCGAAACATTGCCCAGGCGCGGCTTCAGGGCATCAATGTATGCCGGCAAGTCCGGTGAGCCGCTTTCTTCGCAGCTCTCGATCACCCCCACGCAGCGCGGCCGCGCGATGCCTTGCACGTCGAGCGCCTCGATCGCTGTCAACGCCGCGTACACCGCGTAACCGTCGTCGGCGCCGCCACGGCCATAGAGCAGGCCGTCCTTGTACTTTGGCGTCCACGGGCCCAAGTCATTGCGCCAGCCGTTGAATTCGGGTTGCTTGTCGAGGTGGCCGTAGAGCAGCACCGTATCGCCGCCGCCGCTGCGCGTGGGCGGCACTTCGAAGAAGATCAGCGGTGTGCGCCCTTCGATGCGAACCACTTCGAGCCTGAGACCGGCGATGCGCCGGCCCTCGACCCAAGTCGCGGCATCGCGAACCACGCGCTCCAGATAGCCGTGTTGGGCCCAATCGGCATCGAACATCGGGCTCTTCGCGGGAATCGCGATGTAGCGGGTGATCGCCGGCACGATTTCTCGGTCCCACGCTGTGTTCGCGAAGGCTGCGAGGGCACTCGTTTCATCGGGCAGCAGCGGCAGGGATGGGTCGCGTGCGTTCATGGCAGGGCTCCATGGTGCTGGGTTGCCCGAGTTTATGCCGCAGTGAGTGCGTCGAGCCAGGACTGCAGTGCGGCAAACACTTCGTCACGCTCGGGCTCGTTGAAGATCTCGTGAAAGAGCGACGGAAATTCACGCGCCGTCAGGTTCGCCGGGGCGGCGGCGGCGAACGCCGCACTGCCTGCCGGAGCGACACAACGATCGCTGCCGGCGTACAGGAGCAAGGTTCGCGCGTTCCACGCCGGCGCCAAACGCCGCACCTGCTCGCCTGCGTCAACGATGCAGCGCACCAGGGCGGGGGTGACCCGGTCGTGCACCAGGGGGTCGTCGAGGTAGGCACGCACGACGCTGGCGTCGCGCGAAATCCAGGCGGGCTTCAAGCCGTTGTTCACGGCCAGATGCGGTGCAAGCCGACCGAAGACGGCCAACAGCAGTTTCTTTGCGCCATTCATTCCCGGGTCGAGTGCGGGCGACGAAAGCACCAACGCATCCACCTTGCGCCACCAGGGCGCGGGGTGCGCTGCCAGGCCCTCGGCGACGAAACGGCTGGCGATCAACCCACCCAGGCTGTGCCCGAGCAGCAGCAGCGGACCACCGCTGGGGATTCGCACGGCGTCGATGACGCGGCTCAGGTCGTCGAGCATGGCATCGGCGCGTGGCAAGTCGCCACGCGCGCCACCGCTGCTGCCGTGGCCACGCTGGTCATGACCGACCACGCGCCAACCGCAGGCGTTCAGACGCGCGGCCAGCCTGTGATAGCGGCCGATGTGTTCACCCAGGCCGTGCACCACCAGCACCGTGCCGCGCGCCGGCGCACAGGGCCACTCGCGCCATTGCAGGGGCACGGCGTCGGCTGCGGCAAGCGTGTGCAACGTCATGCGGCGAGTGTAGGCAGCGGCATGACGCGGCCGCCCCCGGGCTTGCCCGATGCCGGCGCGAATCCTGAGAGGCTGAGAGGCAATCGGATGCACCCGCGTGAGACCATAAAAAGGGCCCAATCTAGGCGCAAAGCCCCCCAGCGCCCTCGGGTGCCTCGGCGCGGGTGCATCCGATTGCCTCTCAGCCTCTGGGTGCGGCACATTACGGCATCGTCACCAAGGAGCGCACATGAACGAGTTCTTCCAGATCGGCGGATTGACGCCGGACATGCAGGGCATTTCCCACCTGGTCCTGAATCGCCCGGAGCGCATGAACACGATGGCGCCGGCGTTCTTCCCGGCTCTGCGCGACGCGGTCCGCGGCCTGGCAGACGAAGGAGCGACGCGTGTGCTCGTGATCTCCTCCACCGGCAAGCATTTCAGCGCCGGCATGGCGCTCGACGTGTTCGACTCCGACGAGGCGATGCTCGCCACCGGCAATGCGCGCGCACGCCTGAGCTTCCAGGAGTCGCTGCGGCGTCTCGTCGACTGCTTCAGCGCTCTGGACGAGGTGCGTTTCCCTGTGATCTGCGCCGTCCAGGGCGGCTGCATCGGAGGCGGGCTCGACCTGGCCAGCGCCTGCGACATCCGGGTCTGCAGCGCGGACGCGTTCTTTACCGTGCAGGAGATCCACATCGGCATGATGGCCGACATCGGTGTCCTGCAGCGCCTGCCGAAAATCGTGCCGCAAGGCGTGGCCCGACAGATGGCCTACACCGGAGAACGCATGAGCGCCGAGCGCGCACTGGCCGCGGGCCTGGTGAACGCAGTCCTGCCCGATGCGGGTGCCCTGCTGCAGCACGCGCTGGCGCTGGCGAAAGACATTGCCGCCAAGTCGCCGCTCGCGATTGCCGGCAGCAAACTCGCGCTCAACCATGCACGCGACCATGGCACGGCCGCCGCATTGCAACAAATGACGTTGCTGCAAAGCGCGATCTTCGACATCGACGAAATGGCGCGCGCAATCGCCGCCTGGAAAGACAAACGCCCGGCCGAATTCGAGTCATTGACGCGGGTCGCGCCGCTGCGCGTCTAGGAGCCCGAAGGGCTCCTGGCCGGCGCGGCGCTGAGGCTTCAGCCGCGCTCGAACTTGAAGACCGCGAGGCTGGCGCGCAGGTTCGGCCAGTGCCGCACCATGGCCCCGTCCTGGATGCCGAAGGCGTCGAGGATGCGCAAGCCGCCCTTGCGCGCCAGACGTTGAAAATCGGCGTAGGTGCCGACACGGATGTTGGGTGTGTCGTACCACTCGTAGGGCAGCACCTTGGTCACCGGCATGTGGCCACGTGCCACGCTCAGGCGGTTGCGCCAGTGCGCGAAATTGGGAAAGCTCACGATGCCCAGGCGCCCGACGCGTGCCGTCTCGCGCAGCATGTTCTCGGTATTGCGCAGGTGCTGCAGCGTGTCGAGTTGCAGCACCACGTCGAAGCTCTGGTCCCGGAAAATCGCCAGGCCCTCTTCGAGGTTGAGCTGGATCACGTTCACGCCGCGCTGGACGCAGGCGAGCACGTTCGCATCGAGGATTTCGATGCCATAGCCGGTGCAGCGGCGCGTGGCTTGCAGGTGCGCCAGCAGCGCACCGTCACCGCAACCCAGGTCGAGCACGCGCGAGCCTTCGGGCACGAGCGCCGCGATCAGCTGCATTTCGCCTTGGGCGCTCACTGGAGCCCCCTGCGGCGCTGCGCGCCGGTCCCCCCGTGGGGGAATGAGCGCCTTGGGGGCGGCCCGGCGGCGCTCACTGGAGCCCCCTGCGGCGCTGCGCGCCGGTCCCCCCGTGGGGGAATGAGCGCCTTGGGGGCGGCCCGGCGGCGCTCATGGCGCTTCTCTCGCGATGTTGTCGAAGCAGGCGCGCAGCACGCCGTGGTAGCGCGGATCGTCGAGCAAGAACGCGTCGTGCCCATGGGGCGCGGCGATTTCGGCATAACTCACGTCCAGGCGGTTGTCGAGCAGCGCCTTCACGATCTCGCGCGAACGCGCCGGTGAAAAACGCCAGTCGGTGGTGAAGCTGACGAGCTGGAACTTGCAGCGTGCCGCGGCGAAGCTCGCGCTCAGGTCACCGCCGAATTCGCGTGCCGGGTCGAAATAGTCGAGCGCTCGCGTGATCAGCAGGTAGGTATTGGCGTCGAAGTACTCGCTGAACTTGTCGCCCTGGTGGCGCAAATAAGCCTCGATCTGGAATTCGACGTCCTGGGTCGAGTAGCCCGGCGCGCCGGCCTTCAGTTCGCGGCCGAACCTGGCCTCCATCGCGTCGTCGCTGAGGTAGGTGATGTGGCCGATCATGCGCGCCACGCGCAAGCCGCGTCTCGGCAACGTGCCGTGGGCAATGTAGTGGCCTCCGTGAAAATCCGGGTCGGTGATGATGGCGCGGCGCGCGACTTCGTTGAAGGCGATGTTTTGCGCCGACAGGTTCGGCGCCGTCGCCACGGCGATGCAGTGGCGCAGCCGCCGTGCGTAGCGCAGCGCCCAGCTCAAGGCCTGCATGCCGCCCAGGCTGCCGCCGAGGACGGCGGCCAGCGTGTCGATGCCCAGGCGGTCCATCAGACGCGCCTGCGCATCGACCCAGTCTTCGACCGTGACCACGGGGAAATCAGCGCCCCAGGGGCGGCCGCTGGCGGGGTTGGTCTGCATCGGCCCGGTCGAACCGAAACACGAGCCCGGATTGTTCACGCCGATGACGAAGAACCTGTTCGTGTCCAGTGGCTTGCCCGGGCCGACCAGGTTGTCCCACCAGCCCAGATTGCGCGGCTCGCCGGCGTAGTGGCCTGCCACATGGTGGCTCGCGTTGAGCGCGTGGCACACCAGGACCGCATTGCTGTGGCGTGAATTGAGCCGGCCGTAGGTCTCGTAGGCCAGCGTGTACTGCGGCAGGCAGGCACCGCTGCGCAGCAGCAACGGCTGCGCAAAATGCTCGAAATGGGGTTCGACCTGGCCGACGGAATGCATGCGGTGGGACGCCAACAAGAGCAGCGAATGATCCCGGCGTCGCCAAGCGGGATCGCGGGTCAGAGCGTCCTGTCTTTAGCGGCATTTCTAGAGCGCTCGCAAGCCGGAACAAATCAGCGCTGGGGCAGTATAAGGGCGCTGTCTTGGTCCCTGGGTCCGACCCAAAGCCCGACAGTCTCCTAGTGTGGTGCGGTGTCGGCGAAACTTTGGCGCAACATCAGTTTGTCGTACAAGCGCGTCAGGTTCGGGTGTGCGGCGCGCCACGCAATGTCGGGGAAACGAAAGTCCAGGTAGCCCAAGGTGCAGCCGACAGCGATGTCGGCCAGCGTCAGGTGGGTTGCGCAGCACCAACCGCGATCGCCCAGCATGGTGCTCATCGACGCCAGGCTGGCGTGGATTCGACTCATCTGTCGCGCGATCCAGGCGCTGCTGCGCTGTTCCGCGCTGCGGCCAGGCCAGGTCGCCTCGAGGCGGGCAAGGATCGCAGCGTCCAAGACACCGTCGGCCAACGCCTCCCAGGTTCGAACTTCGACGCGTTCGCGACTCGGCTCGGGGATCAAGCGCCCGACAGGCGAGCGCGAATCGAGGTACTCGACGATGACGCGCGAATCGAACACCGTTTCACGGCCTTCGAGCACCAGGCAGGGCACTTTGCCCAGAGGGTTGAGCGGCAGGATCGCGTCGTTGCCCCAGACGTCTTCGAGCTCGAACTGATAGTCGAGTCTCTTTTCGGCCATCACGATGCGCACCTTGCGCACGTACGGGCTTGTCAGCGAGCCGATCAGTTTCATGGAATTCGGTTTGCGTCCCTGTTCCAACTCATTCTAGCGAACGCAATCGTTCCAACGAATGCAATCGCGCAATGGCCGGTGCTAGAGTCCGGCGACGAAGGAATTGGCCGCGCAGCGCAAAAGTGCGCGGACCCACAGCGCATTGATCCCAAACCCACCCGCCCCTGCCCCCGATCCCTCGCGCGAGCCGGCGCGTGACCATCATCTGTCGGTGCAATTCACCGGTTCGGGCAGCGAGTACTTCCGGATCTGGATCGTGAACCTGCTGTTGATGCTGGTCACGCTCGGGATCTACTACCCCTGGGCCAAGGTGCGGCGCTTGCGCTATTTCTACGGCAGCACCGAAGTCGGCGGTGCGCCGCTCGACTTTCACGGCGACCCGAAAAAGATGCTGCGCGGCTATGTGCTCACCGGCACCCTGGTCGGGCTGTACTCGGTGGCGGGGAACTTCTCGGCGCTTGCCGGCCTGATCGCCTTTGTCTTGCTCATGGCGCTGTGGCCGGCGCTGTTCAAGTCGTCGATGCAGTTCCGGCTGGCGAATACGAGCTGGCGCGGCTTGCGGTTTCGCTTCAGGGGCAGCATCGGAGGGGCGTATCGGGCCATGCTGCCTCTGTTCCTGCCGGGGGGCCTGATCCTGGGCGCAATCGTGTTCGTGCCCGGCGACACGAAACCGCCTGACTGGTATTCCGCCTTCCTCGGCGGTGTCGCGGGCGCAGTGCTGTTGAGCGTGCCCTGGTTGTGGTGGAACTTGAAGCGCTACCAGCACAACCACTACGCGCTCGGCCAGCAGCAGACCGAACTGCGCAGCACGCTGGGCGCGTTCTACATCGTGTTCCTGAAGACGCTGGGCGTGACGCTGCTGGCGGTGGGCGTGCTGACGGGCCTGCTGCTGTTGCCCGCTGCCTTGGGCGTGGCGGGCTGGTCCGCGCCGGGTGGAGGTGGCGCCATGGGTGCGGCGTTGATCGCGTTCATGATCGGCATGATCGGCGGCGTCTTCGTGGTGCAGCTGCTGCCGCGGCCCTATTTCAGCTCGCGCATGCAAAACCTGCTGTGGTCACGCACCGGCAACTCGTTGCTGCGCTTTCGCAGCCACCTCGAGTTCGTGCCCTTGCTTGGCCTGACCCTGAAGAACTGGCTGTTCATGGTGCTCACGCTCGGCCTGTACTGGCCGTTCGCCGCGATTGCACTGGCGCGCATGCGGCTTCAGGCGGTGAGCGTGACGACGCGGATCGATCCCGAATCCTTGATCGACCGTGCCCGCACCCAAGATGGTGAAGCCGCTGGCGACGCAGCGGGCGACCTGCTCGGCCTGGACATCGGCCTCTAGGCGGCGCGCCGCCGCACGCCGCCAGCCACCTCGTTCGCTGCCCGCTCCTGGCACCTGCCTGCACCCGACCCAATGCCTGACGCCGCAGCCCCGCAGCCGCCCGGCAGCGCGCTTGCGGCCGACTATTTCGATGGTGAAAGCGCGCGCGCCCATGCGGTGACGCTGAATTTGTCCGGGCCGACGTTGCAGATCCGCGGCGAGGCGATTGCGCTTGACCTCCAGGCTGATGCCGTGCACTGGTCCGAGCGCACGCGCCACGGCCCGCGCGTCGCGCACCTCACGCACGGCGCCGCGCTGCATTGCCGCGACGCGGCCGCATGCGACGCCTGGTTGCGCGCAGCCGGCCGCGGCGATTCGTGGGTGGTGCAGGTACAGCAAAGTTGGCGCTGGGTGTTGGCGAGCCTGGCGGCTCTGGTGCTGCTGCTGGCCGCGTGTGCGATCTGGGGCGTGCCTTGGTTCAGCCGAATCGCCCTGGTCGCGATCCCACACAGCGTCGACAGCGCGCTCGGCGAGGCCACGCTCGCCAGGCTGGACAAGCACCTCACCGCGCCCACCGCGCTCGACGCGGCCAAGCAGCAACGCGTGCGCGAGGCATTCGCCCGGGCGGTCGCGTCCCAATCCAGCGCCCACCCCGGGCCCGAGCTGCCGGCGTATGCACTCGTGTTTCGGCGCGACCGTGAGAAGGGCGGGATCGGCCCGAATGCCTTCGCCTTGCCGGGCGGAACCATGATCATGACCGACGCAATGGTCGAGGTGTTCGAGACCGAGCCCGACGTTCTGAGCGGCGTGCTGGCGCATGAACTCGGCCATGTGCAGCAGCGCCACGGCATGCGCATGGTGCTGCAGGCGAGCCTGATCGGGTTGCTCTCGAGTGTCGTGCTCGGCGACTTCAGCAGCCTTCTCGCCGCGGCGCCGGTGGTGCTGGGCCAGGCCAGCTATTCGCGCGACGCGGAA
>JAEMQF010000017.1 GCA_022758925.1 Burkholderiales bacterium
GTGCTCGACCCATCGCTCGGTGCCGGGCGTCGCGGCGATGTGGTGCGCCTGCGCCAGGTGCTGCTCAACCTGTTGCGCAACGCTGTCGAATTCACGCCAAGCGGCGAAGTGGTGTTGCGCGTCATTCCCGGCACCGCGCCAGATTCGCTTCACATCAGCGTCGCCGACACCGGCATCGGCATCGGGCAGGCCTCTTTGGGTCAGGTGTTCGAGCCGTTTCAACAGGCCGAAGATGGCACGAACCGGCGCACCGGCGCCAGCGGCCTGGGGCTGGCGATTGCGCGCTATCTCGTCGAGGCAATGGGCGGGCGCATCGAAGTCACGAGCGAACTCGGCAAGGGTTCGTGCTTCGACATCTGGTTGCAGCTGGCCCCGGCCAGCCGCACCGTGGTCGAGCCGCCGCCGCTGAACCAGTCGGTCGCCTTTTTCGAACCCCACGAACCCAGCGCCCAGGCGTTGGCTGCGCAACTGGTGCGCCTGGGCTGCAAAGCGCAGCGCTGCCATACACCGAAGGAGCTGCGCGCCTGGCTTGAGCGGCTGGGTGACACTGCGCAAAGGCCTTGGCTGCTCGCCGCGGTGGACCAGGCCCAGGGCTGGCATTTCCTTGAAGCGTCGACGGCATGGTTCGACCCGCAGCGAGTGATCGGCATGACCGACGCGGAATTGCCTGCCGCACAAGGCGCAACCGAACACGACAGCCTGCCGCGCAGCCTGATCAAACCGGTGCTGCGCGCCGCGCTCGTCAGTCGTCTCGGCGCGGTCGCGCACAGCGGCGCGGCACCGAACGCTGCAGGCTCCGCGTCCGGCGACGAACGCCCGAGCCAGATCCGCACCACGGCGGGCGGCAACAACCGGCATGTGCTGGTCGTCGAAGACGATCCGACGAATCAGCTGATCGTGTGCAGCATTCTGCAAGACGCCGGTTGCCTGACGAGCACCGCTGACAATGGCGCGCAGGCGCTGGAACTGCTGTCGCGCGAGACCTTCGACCTGGTGCTGATGGACTGGCAAATGCCCGACATGGACGGCCTCGAGGTGACGCGGCGCCTGCGCCGCGGCAGCGTCGGTGAATTCGGCACCCTGGTGCCGATCGTCGCACTCACCGCGAACGACTTTGCCGAAGACCGCGCTGCCTGCTTCGCGGCCGGCATGAACGGCTTCGTGACGAAACCGGTGCAGGCCAAGGCCTTGATCGCCGCGGTCACATGCTGGCTGCACCGGTCCGACAATGCCGAATTGGCGCCTTCGAGCGGTTTCGCTGTGCAGACCTGAGCGCCCCGGGGCCGCCGTCTCGAAGCGACGCGTCCCCTGCGCGGATCGAGGAATGGGGCAACGCCATCTTTCCCGTGGAGCGCCCGCGGCCCACGCCTTGCGTCGTCCGCCTCCTTGGGGGTTGTGGAAATTTCGGGCGGCCGAGCGGTTCCTGAAGAGCCCCGGGCACGATCCCGCAGCTGCACTGAACGCGCAGCGCAAGGGGCTAGGAGCCTGTCGGGCTTTGGGTCGTACCCGCGCCGGGGCGAATTGCGGCGCCAATCTCGGCGTCGGCGACGCCATGGGGCGTGCCACACAAGGAGCCGGCAACGACGAGTGGCGCCGCAATTCGCCCCGGCCCTTCGGGTTGGGGCTGCTTTGGGGCGCAGGCGTCGTTGCAAATGCTCGCCGTGCCGCCCGGCACGGCTGCGCTTTGCGCCTAGCCTGCGCCCCAAAGTAGACCCAACGCGGGCACGACCCAAAGCCCGACAGGCTCCTAGGCGCGCAGAATCGCCTGCGACAATTCGCGCCATGCTGCGCTTCGAATTGCTCGCGACAGATGGCCTGGCGCGGCGCGGCCGGCTGACACTGAACCACGGCGTGGTCGAAACTCCGGTGTTCATGCCGGTGGGCACCTATGGAACGGTGAAAGGCGTGCTGCCCGCGTCGCTGGCAACGATGGGCGCGCAAATCATCCTGGGCAATACGTTCCATCTTTGGCTGCGCCCGGGGCTGGACGTGTTGCGCCAGTTCGGCGGCCTGCACCGCTTTGAGGCCTGGGCGAACCCGATCCTCACCGACAGCGGCGGCTTCCAGGTCTGGTCGCTCGGGCCCATGCGAAGAATCAGCGAAGAGGGCGTGCGCTTTGCTTCGCCGGTGAATGGCGACAAGCTGTTCCTCACGCCCGAGATCAGCATGCAAATCCAGCATGTGCTCGGCTCCGACATCGCGATGCAGTTCGACGAATGCACGCCTTACCAGACCGAAGGCCGGCTGACGACGCAGGAGCAGGCCGGTGCCTCGATGCACTTGAGCCTGCGCTGGGCACGCCGCTGCCGGGACGAGTTTGCGCGGCTGGAGAACCCGAATGCACTGTTCGGCATCGTGCAGGGCGGCATGTTCGAGGCGCTGCGTGAAGAATCGCTTGCGGCACTCGCCGAGCTCGGCCTGCCGGGCTACGCGATCGGCGGCGTCAGCGTCGGTGAACCCAAGCAAGAAATGCAGCGCATCGTCGCCCATACGCCGCGGCGGCTGCCGCCCGACAAGCCGCGCTACCTGATGGGCGTGGGCACACCCGAAGACCTGGTCGAAGGCGTGGCGGCAGGCGTGGACATGTTCGACTGCGTGATGCCGACCCGCAATGCACGCAACGGCCATTTGTTCACCCGCTTCGGCGACCTGCGGCTGCGCAATTCGCGCTACAAGACAGATGAGCTGCCGATCGACCCGAGTTGCCACTGCCATGCCTGCGCCGGCTGTGGTGCCATCGGCGGCGTGTCCCGCGCCTACCTGCACCATCTGGAGCGCTGCGGTGAAATGCTCGCGCCGATGCTGGCCAGCATCCACAACCTGCACTACTACCTGAACCTGATGCGCGAGATGCGGCAGGCCCTGGAGCAAGGCAATTTCGCCGCGTTCGCCGCACGCTTTCACGCTGACAGGGCGCGCGGCGTCTGACGCGCTCAGGCAGTCGCAAGGCTCGCCGTGGCCGCGCCGACGCCGCTTTGGAATGGAATGCCCCGCACGCGCAGCGCGGCCTCGACGCCGGCAAGTGCACCCAGGATCATCGCCGCGTTCAAGTCGCCCAGATGCCCAATCCGAAACACGCGCCCCGCCAAAGGCCCCAAACCGCCGGCGATCGCGACCTGAAAGCGCTCGCGCGCGACGCTGCGCAGCGCGTCAACGTCGATCCCGCCTCGTACCGCGATCGCCGTGACCGAGGTCGAGCGCGCCGCCGCTGACGGCGCAAAACACGACAAGGCACCGCCTTCGCTCCAACAATCGACCGCTGCATGCACCGCCCGCGCAATTCGCGCGTGGCGGCTCAGCACTGCCTCCAGGCCCTCGTGGAAGATCAGGCCGAGCGCCGCTTCCAGCCCCATCAACAGACTGTGCGGGGGAGTGCCGCAAAACTTCTGGTACGACTGTTCGCCCCTGCGTCGCGCCCAATCCCAATAAAAACGCGGCGCCGGATTGGCGCGTGCCACTTCGAACGCGCGCGCATCGACCGCGATGAAGCCCAGGCCCGGCGGCACCATCAATCCCTTCTGCGAGGCACCGACAGCGACGTTCGCGCCGAGTGCGTCCATCGCAAACGGCGCGGCGCCGAGCGAGGCCACGACGTCGACGACAAACAGCGCCGGGTGCCGCGCGGCATCGATCGCGGCGCGCAGCGCGCGCATGTCGCTCGTGACCCCGCTCGCGGTGTCGGTGTGCACCGCGAACACGCATTTGATGCGGTGCTGCGTGTCTTCGCGCAAGACCTGCTCAACGCTTGACGCATCGATCGGTTCGCCTTCAACCCAAGGAGTGCGCAGCGCGATCGCGCCAAACGCCTCGGCCTGGGCCGCCCAGCCGTCGGAGAAATGGCCGGTGCCCGGCACCAGCACGGCGTCGCCTGGGCCGAGCAGATTCGCGATCACCCCTTCCCACA
Organism: Burkholderiales bacterium; assembly: GCA_022758925.1. Lineage (GTDB taxonomy): Bacteria > Pseudomonadota > Gammaproteobacteria > Burkholderiales > Burkholderiaceae_C > JAEMQF01. The sequence continues at coordinate 3,905 of JAEMQF010000017.1, forward strand.
CGCCGTGGCCGTTGGCGGCGTACATCAAGACCTCGGCACGATCCGTTTGCAGCAGCTGTTTCAGCCCGGATTCGCACGCGGCGATCACTGACGCGACGCGCGGATCGGCCAGGTCCATCGGCTGGCGGCTCATCGCGTGCAGCACTTCATCGGGCACGCGCGTCGGGCCGGGCGAGTGCAGGAAACGGTAGCCGGGGATTCGAGGTGAGCTGGGCATGGGCTGGCTGAGGCTGCAGGTGCGCCATGTTAGGCGAGGCGGCGCCGCGCCACGCATGGGTGCCGGGTGTTTGCCCCAAGTCTGCTGCGTGCGGTGAGCCGCCACAATGGTGCGCGGCCCCGCTGGTGCGGGGCTGGCTTGCTCGGTTCGGCCGAGCAGCCGCGGGCGCGGCGCGCGCTTGCTAGCTGGTTTCCAGTCCTCACGAAAGGTCGGTATGAAGTTTCAACGCAAAACATGGGTGGCGCTGGCCCTGGCCGTCGGCGCGGTGCTGGCGCAACCGCACGCCGTCGCGCAGGAAAGTGTGCTGCGGATCGTGCCGCACTCGAATCTCGCGGTCCTGGATCCGATCTGGACCACCGCCTACATGAGTCGCAACCATGGCTACATGATCTACGACACGCTGTTCGGCACCGATGAAAACGCGAAAATCAAGCCGCAGATGGTGGAAAGCTGGACGGAAAGCGGCGACCATCGCCTGTGGTCGTTCAAACTGCGCAAGGGCCTCGCGTTTCACGACGGCGCGCCTGTCACCGGCGACGACGTCATCGCTTCGCTGCAGCGCTGGGGCAAACGCGACGCGATGGGCAGTGCCCTGATGACGTTCGTGCAGAGCATGGATTCGCCGACGCCCGACACCTTCCGCATCTTCCTCGGCGAGGCCTGCGGCTTCGTGCTCGAGGCCCTGGGCAAGCCTTCGTCGAACGTGCCCTTCATCATGCCCAAGCGCGTCGCCGAGACCGATGCCTTCAAGCAGATCGAAGACTACATCGGCTCCGGGCCCTTTGTTTTCAAGAAAGACGAGTTCAAGCCCGGCGACAAGGCGGTGTACCTGAAGAACGCCAAGTACGTGCCGCGCAATGAGCCGCCCTCAGGAACCGCGGGCGGCAAGCTGGTGTACATCGA
>JAEMQF010000407.1 GCA_022758925.1 Burkholderiales bacterium
AGGCCGCGTTCTCCAAGGCCCGCGCTGCTTGCCTGGAGGGCAAGGGCTACACAGTCAAGTGACACTCGGAGACGAGCGAGCCAAGGCATTCGCGCGCGGGTTCAGTCGCGCACCATCCAGATCAACGCGCCAGGATCTCCAATGAAGGATTCAGTTCGCCCTTGCAATGCCATCACCGTCCTGGCCGTCGCGGCCGCTCTGCTCGTGCCGGGACGCGGCTCGGCCCAGTCCGCGACGGCGAGTTCGGAGCCGGGCCCGTGGCGGGTTTCCGCGACGCTGTACCTCTTTCTGCCGTCGATCGGCGGTGCGACGAGTTTTCCGGTGGAGGCCGGCGGGGGGCCGATCAACGTCAGCGCCGACAAGGTCATCGACAGCCTGAAGATGGCCTTCATGGGCGCGCTGGACGCACACAACGGGCGCTGGGGGATGTTCACCGATCTCGTCTACTTCGACGTCGGCAACACCAAGACCAACAGCAGCGACTTCACGATCGGCAACATCGGCCTGCCTGCGGGCACGACGTCGAACCTGGAGCTCGACCTGAAGGGCTCGGCGTGGACGCTGGCCGGCGAATACCGGGTGGCGGCGGATCCAGCCTTCACGCTCGACCTGCTGGCTGGGGCGCGCATGTTCGCCCTGAAGCAGCGTTTGAACTGGAGCATCTCGGGCAGCCTCGGGACGATCGATCCTGCCGGCCGCAGCGGCACTTCCGAGGTCTCGAATACCTTGTGGGACGGGATCGTCGGCGCCAAGGGTCGCTATGTGTTCGGCGACCGGCGGCAATGGTCGGTGCCGATGTATCTCGACGTGGGCGGCGGCGAGTCGAGCCTGACCTGGCAGGCCGCCACTGGCCTGAGCTATGCCTACAAGTGGGGCGAGCTGAGTGCAATGTGGCGCTACCTCGACTACGACATGAAGTCGGGCCAGGCGATCCAGAGCGTCAATTTCAGCGGCCCGATGATCGGGGCGACCTTCCGTTGGTAACGGGGATGACAGGCACGAAGGAGATCTGAGCATGCAAGGACGCAAGGCAATGCGCTGCGCACTGACCCCTGTACTCGCGAGCTTGTACGCGGCCGGCGCCCCGGCGCAGGGCCAGGTCGACCGGACGATCCTGCCGATCGCCGAGCCGACGCGCCCGACCTACACCGAAATCGACGCGCGCGCCGCAAAGATGCCCGCACGCGCGGACGCCAAGGCGCCCAAGGGCGCGCCCAACGTGGTCATCGTCCTGATCGACGACCTCGGATTCGGCGCCACGAGCACGTTCGGCGGCCCCATCAAGACCGAGGCGCTCGACCGTCTCGCGCAGAACGGACTTCGCTACAACAACTTCCACACCACGGCGCTGTCATCGCCGACGCGCGCCGCGCTCAAGTCCGGCCGCAACCACCACACGGTGAACATGGCCTTCATCACCGAGATGGCGACCGGGTTCCCTGGCGCCACGGGGCAGGTCCCCGACTCGGCTGCGCCCCTGGCGGAGACGCTGCGGCTGAATGGCTATGCGACCGGTGCCTTCGGCAAGTGGCACGAGACTGCTGCCTGGGAGGCCAGCGTCGCCGGCCCCTTCGACCGCTGGCCGACCCGGCAGGGCTTCGACAAGTTCTACGGCTTCCTCGGCGGCGAGACGAACCAGTGGGCGCCGTACCTGTACGACGGCGTGGCGCAGGTCGAGCTGCCCAACGACCCGAACTACCACTTCATGACGGACATGACGGAGAAGGCGCGGGCCTGGATCAAGTACCAGAAGGCGCTCACGCCGGACAAGCCGGCCTTCGTCTACTTCGCGCCCGGTGCGACGCACGCGCCGCACCACGTACCCAAGTCATGGATCGAGCGCTGGAAGGGCAAGTTCGACCAGGGCTGGGACAAGGTCCGCGAGCAGACGCTCGCGCGCCAGATCGCCACAGGCGTCGTGCCGCCCGGTACGAAGCTCGCCCCGAAGCCGCCGGCGATCAAGGACTGGGACAAACTCCCGCCGGATGAAAAGCGCCTCTTCGCGCGCCAGGCCGAGGTCTTCGCGGCATTCGTCGAGTACACCGATGCCGAGATCGGCCGGATGCTGAAGGCGTTCGACGAGGTCGGGCAGGCCGACAACACGCTCGTCTTCTACGTCGTCGGCGACAACGGCACGAGCGGCGAGGGCGGCCAGAACGGCATGTTCAACGAGTACACCTACTTCAACGGCGTGCAGGAGAAGGTCGAGGACATGGTCAAGCTCATGGACAAGTGGGGCGGCCCCGAGACCTATCCGCACATGGCCGCCGGCTGGTCCGTCGCGTTCAACTCGCCTTTCGGCTGGATGAAGCAGGTCCCGTCGGACTTCGGCGGCACCCGCAACGGCCTGGTGGTCTCGTGGCCCAAGGGCATCAAGGCGAAGAACGAGTTGCGCCCGCAGTTCGGCCATGTGATCGACGTCGCGCCCACTGTGCTGCAGGCGATCGGGCTGCCGCAGCCGAAGGTGGTCAACGGCGTGAAGCAGATCCCTATGGAAGGCACGAGCCTCGCCTACACCTTCGAGGACGCGAAGGTGAAGGAGCGCCACACGACGCAGTACTTCGAGGTCGCCGGCAACCGCGCGATCTACCACGAGGGCTGGTACGCGCGCACGATCCACCGCGCACCGTGGGAGCCGAAGCCGCGCCGGTCGCTGAAGGACAATTCGGCCTGGGAACTCTACGACGTGCGCGCCGACTTCAGCCTCGCCGACGACCTCGCGGCGAAGAACCCGAAGAAGCTTGCCGAGCTGCAGGCCCTGTTCCTGAAGGAGGCCGCCAAGTACCACGTGCTGCCGATGGACGACCGCGTTTTCGAGCGGCTGGACAGCGCGGCGGTGGGTCGCCCCGACCTGATGGCCGGACGCAAGACTCTTGTCCTCGCGGAAGGGATGACGGGCATGCTCGAAGGCATCTTCCCCAACGTGAAGAACCGCTCCAACGTCATCACGGCCGAGATCGAGGTGCCCGCGAGCGGCGGCAACGGAACCGTCATCGCCCAGGGTGGACGCTTCGGCGGCTGGTCGCTGTACGTGAAGGACGGCGTGCCGGCGTACGACTACAACTTCCTCGGCCTGCAACGCTTCTCGATCGCTTCGACGCAAAAGCTCACGCCAGGCAAGCACCAGGTCGTGTTCGATTTCGCCTACGACGGCGGCGGCCCCGCCAAGGGCGGCAAGGGCACGTTGCTGGTGGACGGCAAGAAGGTCGGCGAGGGGCGAATCGGCGTCACGCAGCCGGGCATGTTTTCCGCCGACGAGACGGCGGATGTCGGCATCGACCTGGGCACGCCCGTGGTCGAGGCGATCGGCGCCGAGGCGAAGTCGCGCTTCACCGGACGCATCCCGAAGTTGACGGTCGAAGTGAAGTAGGGCCGCCATCGCCGCGCCTGCCGCAGCACGCATGGACGCGCAGGTCGATCCGGCCCGGCCCGGCATTCACGTGCTGGCCAAGCCGATCGGCTCGGTCTGCGACATCAAGTGCGACTACTGCTTCTATCTGGAGAAGCGCGAGTTGTACCCGGGCAACGAGCGCTTCAAGATGCCCGACGAAGTGCTCGCGAAGTACATCGAGCAGTACGTCGAAGCGCAGCCCACGCCCGTCGTCGAGTTCGTCTGGCACGGCGGCGAGCCGACCCTCCTCGGCGTCGATTTCTTCCGTCGCGTGGTCGAGCTGCAGCAGCCCTACCGCGGCAGGAAGGAGATCCGCAACTCGCTGCAGACCAACGCGTTGAGCCTGGACGACGATTGGTGCGCCTTCTTCAGGCAAGCCGACTTCTTCATCGGCGTCAGCCTGGACGGGCCGCAGCACATCCACGACCGCTACCGCAAGGACCGGCATGGCAAGGGGACCTTCGAGCGCGTGATGCAGGGCGTGCGCCTGCTGCAGAAGCACAAGGTCGAGTTCAACGTGCTGGCCTGCGTCGGGCGGGAAACGGCGTACCGGCCGCTCGAGGTGTACCGCTTCTTCAAGGACGCCGGCGTCCAGTACATCCAGTTCACGCCGATCGTCGAGCGCGAGCCTGACGCGCCGACCAAAGCGATCAAACTGTGGCTTGCGCGGCCGGCGGTACTCGACCGGCCGGAGCCCAATACCCGGGTCACGCCGTGGACCGTGGAGCCGGAGG
>JAEMQF010000206.1 GCA_022758925.1 Burkholderiales bacterium
ACGAAGATCGACATCGTCAACTCGTCGAAGCTGTTGATGAAGGCGATGAGCCAGCCACCCGCCACGCCGGGCACGATCAGCGGCAGTTCAATGCGGCGAAACACGGTCCACGCCGAGGCACCCAACGACTCGGCCGCCTGCGCCACGTTGCGGTCAAAGCCGGTCGCGGCGGCGACGACCAGGCGAAGCACATAAGGCAGCACAAGCACGGTGTGCGCTGCAGTCAGGCCCCACATCGTTCCGGAAGCGCCGATCTGGGTGAGGAAGCGCAGCAGTGCGATGCCCAGCACCACGTGCGGCACCATCAGCGGCGACAGCAACAGGCCGAGCACGACTTCGCGACCCGCAAAGCGGTGCCAGGCGATGGCCATGCCCGCGGGCACGGCCAGCAGCGTGGCCAAGGTCGCCGCAGTGGCACCGAGGGCCAGGCTGCGCCAGAACGCGTCGACGAAGTCGTCATTCTTCAAGATCGCCACGTACCAGCGCCACGAGGCACCGTCGAACGGCATCGCGATGTAGCCTTTGTCGGTGAACGACACCAGGGCCACCATCACCAGCGGCGCCAGCATGAAGGCTGCGAACAACCAGTGAAAGGCCAGCAGCAGGCGAGGTGTGCGGTTCATTGGAACACCTGCTTGTAGCGGCGCTCGACGAATCGGTTCATGCCCATCGAGACCACCAGCACGATGACCACCAGCACCACCGCCAGCGCCGCGCCCAGAGGCCAGTTCAGGTTGCCCAGGAATTCGTCGTAGATCGTCGTTGGCACCACCTTCAGGCGCCGGCCGCCGATGATGGCCGGTGTGGCAAAGGCACTGGCGGCGAGCGCAAAGACGATCAGCCCGCCGGAAAGCACGCCGGGAATTACCTGCGGGAAAACGATTCGGCGCATCACCGTGGTCAACCCGGCCCCCAGCGACTGCGCCGCCTGCTCGGTGGTGGCGTCGAGCTTCTGCAGCGAGGCCCATACCGCGAGCACCATGAACGGCACCAGCACATGCACCAGCGCGACCACCACGCCGGTGAACGTGAACATCATCTTCACAGGTTCGTTCACAAGGCCGCTGCCCAGCAGCAGCTTGTTGATCACGCCCTCATTGCCGAGCAGCACCGCCCAACCCAGGGTACGGACCACCACCGAGATCAGCATCGGGCCGAGCACGATCACGATCGACACCGCGCGCCAGCGCGCTGATAGCCGGCTCAGCACATAAGCCTCCGGCACACCGATCACGATGCAGATGAGCGTGACAAGGATCGCCATGCCGAAGGTGCGCGCGAAGATGACATGGAAGTAGTCGTCGCGAGCCACATCGGCGTAGTTGGCGATCGTCATCTGGTCACCGACGCCGCCTCCCGGCAGGAAGGGATACAGGCTGAGTGACAGGGTGATGACCAGCGGCAGCGCGACAAAGGCCAGCGCCATCAAAACGCCCGGCGCTGTGAGCCAGTAGGGCAGCCAGTTGCGCTGCGGGTTCATGGCGCCACCGCCGCCGCCGCGCGAGGCACGAGGCGAGCGTTCTCGGGCGCCCAACGCAAGCCCACCTCGTCACCTTCGTTGGCTTGCGGCAATCCGGTATTCGCATGCGTCAGTTGCATGGTGCCCAACGGGGTGTCGACCTGGAACAGCCAGTGATTGCCGAGGAACACGCGAGCGCTCACCCGGCCCTTGACGAGGGCAGTTGCGTCCGCGGCGAACTCAATCTTCTCGGGGCGGACGATGTATTCGAGTGCGCCGACGCGGTCCGCGTCGCTGGTGGGCAGACGGTAGCCCGATACCTCGACCGTGGCACCCGACTGCGCGCGCGTGGCCTCGAACACGTTGGCCTTGCCCAGGAAGGTGGACGAGAAGCGGCCATTCGGGCGCTCGTACATCTCGAAGGGCTTGCCGACCTGCTCGATGCTGCCCTTGTTCATCAACACGACACGGTCAGCCAAGGTCATGGCCTCGGCCTGGTCGTGCGTCACCATGATCGTCGTCACACCCACGCGGTGCTGCAGCGCGCGCAGTTCGATCTGCATCTCCTCGCGCAGCTTCGCGTCGAGCGCACCCATCGGTTCGTCGAGCAGCAGCACCGGGGGCTGGATGGCCAGGGCGCGGGCTAAGGCCACCCGTTGTCGCTGACCGCCGGAAAGCTCCCGCGGGTAGCGGCTGGCCATGGCGCCCAGGTGCACCAACTCCAGCGTGGCGTCAACGCGCTTGCGCCGTTCGCCCGAAGGTACGCCGCGCATCTCCAGGCCGAACGCGACGTTGTCGGCCACGGTCATGTGGGGAAACAACGCGTAGCTCTGGAACACGATGCCCAGCCCGCGTTGGTTGGGCTTGACGTTGGTGATGTCGGCGCCGTCGAGCAGGATGCGGCCGCCGGTGGGCTCCACAAAGCCCGCCACCATCTGCAGCGTCGTCGTCTTGCCGCAGCCCGAGGGCCCGAGCAGGCACACGAACTCGCCTTTGGCCACAGAGAGGTCGCATGCCGCCACGGCCACCACGTTGCCGTAGTGCTTGGAAAGGCCCTTCAGTTCGAGGAAGCTCATTGGGTAACCTCTGTGCTGCGCACTGCGGTATTCGCCTTGGGGACGGCCCGGCGGCTCATGGCGTGGTCCAGTTGGTTCGCTGAATGGGGAAGTCAGCGCTCGACCGCGCGGTTCCAGCGCTGTGTCCACTCCGCGCGCTTGGCGTTGATGACGCTGTAGTCGGGCGCCACCAGCGATGCCACCTGAGCAGGGCCGTACACCACTTTCCTGGCCACCTCGGGCGCGACCTTGGTGTTCTTGTTGACAGGCCCCCAGCCCACGCCTTGGGCGATGTGGGCCTGAATCTCGGCCGACACCAGGTGCTGAAGGAACTGCTGGCCAAGCTTGGGCTGCGGCGCGCCCTCGGTGACGCAGGCCGCGACCATGATCACCGGCGCACCTTCACGCGGATAGACGAACTCCACCGGTGCGCCCTGGTCGGCCACCGCCAGCACGCGGCCATTGCCCCAGACCACCAGGGCCGCCTCGCCGGTCTGCATCATCTGCGCCATCTTGCCGGGCGAAGGCTCCCAGGCCAGCACGTTGGGCGCGACCTTCTTGACCATGACGTCGAAGCCGGGGTCGATGTTGGCTTCGCCGCCGCCGTTGACACGTGCCTGCATCACCAGGGTCAACAGTCCGTAGCCGTTGGTGATGGGCGGGATCACGACCTTGCCCTTGTACTTCGGGTCAGCGAGGTCGTTCCAGGAGGTCGGCGCCTTCCACCCGTTCTTGGCGAACACGTCCTTGTTGTAGCCCAGGCCTGTGGCGATGAAGCCGATGCCCACCGACTTGTCGCCCACCATCTTCGCGTTCGGATACAGCTCCCTGATGCTGCCGGCGTCTTCAACCGGCGCGCACAGGCCCTGGCCGATAGCCTGGTACATCGGGCCGTCGTCGATGATGGCCAGCGACATCTCCTGCTTGCCCTTCTGCGCCTGCACCTTGGCCAGGATGTCGGTGGAGTTGCCAGGCACGTAGACCACCTTGGCGCCAGTCTTGGCTTCGAACGCCGGGATGATCTTTTCTTTCATCAGGGTTTCCGTCGATCCGCCGGAGCCGCCGACGTAGATCGTCTGGGCTTGCACGCTGAATGACACAGCAGTCGCCAGCAGGCTCATGACCGGGAGGTATTTACGCATCGTGGTCTCCAAAAGGAAGGACTTGTTGAGGGAAATTCCCTGGATGCAAGGCTGCCGGGGCCAAGGATGCGCAAATGGTAGTGATCAAGTCGCAGTAAGAAAAATCAAATCTCGCCTGCTGTTTATGCTCAAATGGTATGTGTGAAAGCAGCACTCAACCTGAGGCAAATCGAGGCCTTCCGCTCGGTGATGCTCGCCGGCACGGTCGTCGGGGCGGCGCGCTTGATGAACGTCACCCAGCCGGGGGTCAGCCGGTCGATAGGGCTGTTTGAACTGCGCATCGGATACAAGCTCTTCGAACGTCACGGTCGGCGGCTGGTGCCGACCGCCGAGGCTGAAGCCCTGTACCGCGAGATCGAACCGCTCTACGGCAGTCTCGATCGCATCGCGCAGGTCGCGCAGGACATCCACTTCCAGCGTGCCGGCGCCTTGCGTGTGGCGACGATGCCGGCGCTGGCGCAGTGGCTCGTGCCGCGTGGGATCGCACGCTTCCTGTCCTTGCGCCCCAAGGTCACGGTCTTCGTCCAGAGCCTGCCGTCGCGGCAGATTGCGGAGCTGGTGTCCACGAAGCAGTTCGATGTGGGGATCGTCGAGTTGCCCTTGTCGCGACCGGCCATCATGATCGAGCCGATGGAGCCCGTACGGTCGATGGCGGTCATTCCGGCCATGCATCGACTCGCGGGCAAGAAGCAAATTTCGTTGAAGGACCTCGACGGCGAACGCATGGTGCTGCTGTCGCAGCACAGCTTCGTTCGCTACCAGATCGACGACGCCTTCTCAAGCCTCGGTGTTGCGCCCCACGTGGTCCTGGAGACGCCGAGTTCATCGATTGCCTGCGCACTGGTTGCAGCCGGCGCCGGCATCACGCTGGTCTCCAAGTGGACGGCGGAGCCCTTCGCCGGTCCGCTGGTGGTCGTGCGCCCGGTCAAGGAGGCACTCGCCTCGCGCTACGCGATCATTTTTCCGGAGTCGGGGGCACGCCTTCCACTCGCAGACGCCTTTGCTAGTGAACTCCGGGAGGAGATTCGCCTTTCAGAGCACCCTTGACGCGTGAGCAAGTCTGTTGGCTGCCCGAGTGTGACGCGCCGTGGCTCGTGATTGCTCGATGACACTCGCGCTGAGCGGCGCCGGGCCGCTGATCCAGGCGCAGGGGTGTTTTGCCAGGGTGATGAGAGCGAATGGAATGTCTGCTTCTCCCTCTTGCCACCGGCAGCTGAGGGTCGGCAGCGCCAGTTCGCGACATTCGGTTGCATTCGTTCAGCTGCGATCCCGGCTCGGTCCGCCGTCGCACCTCGCGAACGACCGCTGCCGCGGGGCTCCGACTTCTCGACATGTTCGGCGAACGACCGCTTGCTGAGTGGACCGGCCGCTCGACATCAAAAGTGCCAGCGGCGCCTTTGGGTCGAATGCGTGAGCTCGCGACTCTCGGATGCAGTCGTTCGGCCGTGAACCTGTCGCGGTCGCCGGTTAGCTGACGCGAATG
>JAEMQF010000093.1 GCA_022758925.1 Burkholderiales bacterium
CGAGGTTCGAGCCTGGTGACGCGAACCTCCGACCATTCCTACGTCCAAGGCTTGGTTGACGAAGGCCAGATCACCGAGGAAGCCGCGAACAACCATCCTCAATCGAACCTGCTGACAGGGTGCCTGGGGACGCACGAAGACCCGCCGTTGACGCACAAGCACATTGAGCAGCTCGAGGTGAACGACAGCATCCTCGCCTGCAGTGATGGCCTGTGGCACTACTTCACGGCCATGGAAATGGGTGAGATCGTGCACACGTTGGGCCCGCGCGAAGCGAGTGAGATGCTCGTGAACAAGGCGCGCCAGCGCGCCAACGGCGGCGGCGACAACATTTCGCTCGCCCTGATTCGGGTCGACCCACTCTGAGCGCCCCAGGCCGTCGCCTGGCGCCGGCCGCCACCGGGCTTGCAGGCCCGATGGCCTTGCCCAGCCACTCGTGAGCGCGCAGGCGCTCACTCGGTGCGGGCTCAGCCCCCCCGAGTGGGTTGAGTGAAGACACTTCGGGCGGCCGCGCGTTTCCAGCTGAAATTGCGTTGTGGGCTGGACTGCAGCCGCCGCAGTGCGCTTGCGCGACCCGGCGCAATCAGGGCCTGGAGGCCCCAGGCTCAGGCAGCGCTGCCGCGGGCGCGTGGCTCGCAGCGCGCTGTGCATTGCGTTGCATGACTTCGCGCAAGTGCTCTTGGGCGGCGCGTCGGCGTGCCTCGAAATCAGCGCGGCTTTGCGCTTCCTGCGCGCGCCGTGCAGTCTCGGCGGCGGCGGCGGATGCTGCCGATGTTTCGGGTGCGCTGGCCTGGGTCGGGTGCGTCGGCTTCGCCGCTTCGACGCCGCGCGGCGCAGTTGCCGGATCGGCGTTGCCTGGCGCCGTCGCCAAGTCGCGCGGCGCGGCAGGCAAGCGTGGGTTCGGGGGCAACCGCGGTTCGCGCGGCTTGAGTGGGGGCGCTGCAGCGGCCGCGCGCGGCACACGCGGCTCCTTCTCCGCCTCGTCAACTCTGGCCGCTTTACTGTCAATCTCCTCCTGGCGGCGCAGCGCGCGCTGCTTGCGCTGCGCCTCGTCCAGCGCTGCAGTGCGCCGCCTCAGGTCGTCCAGCGCGACGCGGCGGGTTCGTTTCGCTTCATCGGTACAAGACGTCACCGCGAACCGCTCCTGGCATATGAGTTGTTGCTCGACGTACTGCGCCTCGACGCGCACGCGCTCGCGCTCGATCGCGTCGCGTTGATTCGAATCGAACTGCTCCTCTTGCGGGGCGCTGTCGGCACCCACCAAGACACCGAGCAGGAGCAAGAGCAGCAGGCTCGACCTGGGTTTGAGCGTCATGTGAGCGAGGTGTCCACGCTGCGGCGCGGCTTGTTCAGGAACTGGGCAGACTGCATCTCCAGCAGGCGCGAAACAGTGCGCGGAAACTCATGCACCAGTGGCCCCTCGGTGTACAGCGCGGCGGGCTGCACGGCCGCCGACAACACCAATTTGACGTTGCGATCATAGAGGACGTCCACCAGCCAGGTGAAACGGCGCGCTTCTGAGGCCAGGCGCGGCGTCATCTGCGGTACGTCGGACAACAGCACCGTGTGAAAGCGGGTCGCCAACTCGAGGTAGTCATTTTGCGAACGCGGGCCGCCGCACAGAACCTTGAAGTCGAACCAGACCACACCACCGGCGCGGCGCCTGGTGTGCAACTCGCGATGTTCGATGTGCAAGACCGGGTCTTCGTCTTTCGCTTCAGCCAGGCGTTCGAACGCGAGTTGCATCGCGCGGTTCGCACCGGCACCGAGTGGGCAGTGGTACATGCCCAACTCGGCGAAGGCGAGCTGCCGGTAGTCACTCCCCGGGCCGATGCCGACGACTTCGAGATGGGTCTCGAGCAGGGCGATGGCCGGCAGCATGCGTTCGCGGTGCAAACCGTTCGGATACAGCGCCCCGGGCTCGAAGTTGGACGTGGCCACCAGACTCACGCGGTTTTCGAACAGCGCTTCGAGCAGGCGGTGCAGGATCAAAGCGTCCGTGACGTCGGCAACATGAAACTCGTCGAAGCAAATCAGGCGGTGTCGGCGGGCGATGCGGCGGCCGAGTTCCTGCAAGGGATCGGGTGTTCCCTGCAGTTCGGCGAGTTCGCGATGCACCTCGCGCATGAACTCGTGAAAATGCAGGCGCGTCTTGCGCAGCAGAGGGACGGAGAGGTAGAAGCAATCCATGAGGAAGCTCTTGCCGCGGCCCACGCCACCGTGCAGGTACACGCCGCGCGGGAGCGGCGGGTGCGCCACCAGCTTCGTCAAGACATTGCTGCGGCGCGCCTTGTACGCCACCCATTCGTCTTCGCAGCGTTGCAGTGACTCGAGCGCGCGAAGTTGCCCGGCGTCGGCAGCGAAGCCGCGCTCGCGACGGGTCTGTTCGTAAAGATCCTTGAGCGCCACGTCGATACGCGGCCGGATCAGAAATTCAAGCTGCGCTTGTCCACCGCCAGCGCCGCTTCCTTGGTCGATTCGCTGAGTGAGGGATGGGCATGGCAGATGCGCGCGATGTCTTCAGCGCTGGCCTTGAACGCCATCGCCACCACGGCCTCGGCGATCAACTCCGAGGCGAATGGCCCGACGATATGCACGCCGAGGATCTCATCGGTGCGCGCATCCGCGAGCATCTTCACGAATCCGCCCGTGTCGCCCAGCGCACGCGCGCGGCCGTTCGCCATGAACGGAAAACTGCCGCCCTTGTAGGCTCGACCCGACGCCTTCAGCTGCTGTTCGGTCTGACCCACCCACGCGATTTCCGGACTCGTGTAAATCACCCAGGGGATGAGGTTGAAGTCGACATGACCGTGCTGCCCGGCGATGCTCTCTGCCACGGCAACGCCTTCTTCCTCGGCCTTGTGCGCGAGCATCGGACCACGCACCACGTCGCCCACTGCCCAGACATTTGGCAGATTGGTTCGGCACGCATCGTCCACGCCGATCGCGCCACGTTCGTCGAGCGTCAAGCCTACTGCCTGCGCATTCAGGCCGATCGTGTTGGCGACGCGGCCGATCGAGACGATGAGCTTGTCGACGACGAGCGTCTGCGCGCCACCCTTTGCGTCGACATAGGCCACACTGACTCCGCCTTTGCCGCTCTTGACCTCTGCGATACCACAGCCGAGCTCGATGTTCAGGCCCTGCTTCGTGAAAGCCTTGTGCGCTTCTTTGGCGACCTGCGTGTCGACAGCGCCCAGGAATTCCGGCAGCGCCTCGAGCACCGTGACCTTGGCGCCCAGGCGGCGCCAGACCGAGCCCATCTCCAGCCCGATCACGCCCGAGCCGATGACACCGAGTGTCTTCGGAACCGAGGCCATGCGCAGCGCGCCATCGTTGCTGAGAATGCTCTGCTCGTCGAATGCCGCGCCCGGCAGTGGACGCGGATTGGACCCCGTGGCGACGACCACATGCCTGGCGACAATCGACTCCGGCTTGTCACCCGCCACCGCGATGCGATAGGCCCCGCCCTCAGCGCTGACAAACGAGCCCCTGCCGTGGAAGAACGTGACCTTGTTCTTCTTGAAGAGGTAAAGGATGCCATCGTTGTTTTGCTTGACGATGGCATCTTTGCGGCCGAGCATCCTGGCCAGATCCAGGCTCAGGCCCTCCATGCCGATACCGTGCGCGGCAAAGTGATGCCCGGCGTGCTCGTAGTTCTCGCTCGACTGGAGCAGCGCCTTGCTCGGGATACAACCGACGTTGGTGCAGGTGCCGCCCAGGGCGGGACCGCCCTTGTCGTTTTTCCACTCGTCGATGCACGCCGTATTCAGGCCGAGTTGGGCGGCTCGAATCGCCGCGATGTAGCCGCCGGGCCCGGCACCAATGACGACGACGTCGAAAGCTGTACTCATCGGCTGCGCTTCAGATGTCGAACAACAACCGCGCCGGGTCTTCCAGCGCTTCTTTCATCGCCACCAGGCCGAGCACCGCCTCGCGGCCGTCGATGATGCGGTGGTCGTACGACAGCGCCAGGTAGTTGATCGGCCGCACCACGATCTGGCCGTTCTCGACGACAGCACGTTCCTTCGTCGCATGCACGCCCAGGATCGCCGACTGCGGCGGGTTGATGATGGGCGTGGACAGCATCGAGCCGAACACGCCGCCGTTGCTGATCGAGAACGTACCGCCGGTCAGGTCATCGAGCGAGAGTTTCCCGTCTTTTGCCTTGGCGCCGTATTCGGCGATCTTCTTTTCGATGTCGGCAAAGCTCATCTGATCCGCGTTGCGCAGGATCGGCACCACCAGGCCGCGCGGTGAGCCCACGGCAATGCCGACGTCGAAGTAACCGTGATAGACGATGTCGGTGCCGTCGACCGACGCGTTGAGCACCGGGTACTTCTTCAACGCAGCGAGCGCGGCCTTGACGAAGAAGCTCATGAAGCCGATCTTGACGCCGTGTTCCTTCTCGAACTTTTCCTGGAAACGCTTGCGCATGTCCATCACCGGCGCCATGCTGACTTCATTGAACGTGGTCAGGATCGCGTTCGTCGCCTGCGACTGCAACAGGCGCTCTGCCACGCGCGCCCGCAGGCGACTCATCGGCACGCGCTGCTCGGGGCGCTCGCCAAGTGCTGCGGCGATGGGGGCAGCAACCGCCGGCAACGGCTTCGCCGCCGCGGCCGCAGGCGGCGGCGCCGGCGCAGGCCGGCTCGCAAGTTCGAGCGCCGCCAACACATCTCCCTTCGTCACCCGGCCGTCTTTGCCGGTGCCGGGTACCGAACCCGCAGCGAGCTTGTTGTCGGCCATCAGTCTTGCCGCGGCTGGCATCGCGCTCGCGCCGTCTGCCGCGCCGGGTGCCTGGTCCGCTCGGCCCGGCCGGCCCGGCGCTGACGCCGGCATTGACGGCGCCGCCGGTGCGCCAGGTCTGGCCACAGCTTCGGTGTCGATTCTGGCAATCACCTCTTCGCCGACACAGCTCTCGCCGTCGTTCTTCACGAGTTGCGCCATCACCCCCGCTGCCGGCGCCGGCACTTCAAGCACGACTTTGTCGGTTTCGATCTCGACCAGGATCTCGTCCAACGCGACCGGCTCACCGATTTGTTTCTTCCATTGCAACAAAGTCGCTTCGGCCACCGATTCCGAAAGTTGCGGAACCTTCACTTCGACAATTGCCATGACCTGCCCTCTTGTGGTGTGGCGCCAGCGCCTTCACGGCGAACGTCGCGGTGGATGCGGTACGCAGAAATCTTCGAGTTGCGCGCGGTCCGTGCTATTTCGAGAGCACGAATCCTTTGAGCTTGCCGAACGCCTGCTCGAGCAAGGCCCGCAATTGCTCCTGATGCAGGTGTGCGTAGCCCACCGCGGGCGAGGCCGATGCCGGGCGCCCCGCGTAGCCGAGCTTCTGCCCTTCCGACATGTTCTCCTGGATGTAGTGCTGCACGAAGAACCATGCGCCCTGATTCTGTGGCTCGTCCTGGCACCAGATGACCTCCGTCGCCGCGGGGTACTTTTTCATCTCCGTGGCAAAGGCGCGGTGCGGGAACGGATAGAGCTGCTCGACGCGCAGCAGCGCGACATCACCGTTCTTCTGCTCGGCGCGCGCTTTCACCAGGTCATAGTAGATCTTTCCCGAACAGGCGATGATGCGCTTCACCTTGTCGGCGCTCACCTCGGCGTTGACTTCGCCGATCACCGTCTTGAATTCACCTTTGGTGAACTCCGCCAGCGGCGAGGTCGCGTCTTTGGCGCGCAACAGGGACTTCGGCGTCATGATGACGAGTGGCTTGCGGAACATGCGCACCATTTGCCGGCGCAGCACATGGAAGATCTGGCTCGCCGTCGTCGGCTGCACGACCTGCATATTGCTGTCCGCGGCGAGTTGCATGAATCGCTCCAGGCGCGCCGACGAATGCTCCGGACCCTGGCCTTCGTAGCCATGCGGCAACATCAGCGTGATGCCGTTGGCGCGCCCCCACTTCACTTCGCCCGACGCGATGAACTGGTCGATCACGACTTGCGCGCCATTCACGAAGTCGCCGAACTGCGCCTCCCAGATCACGAGCGTGTTCGGCTCCGCCGACGCATAACCGTATTCGAACCCGAGCACGGCTTCTTCCGAAAGCAGCGAATCGATGACGACGAATGGCGCCTGCCCCGCCGCCACATGCTGCAGCGGCGTGTAGGTGCCCTCGTCCCACTTCTCGCGGTTCTGGTCGTGCAATACGGCGTGGCGGTGGGTGAACGTTCCGCGCCCGCAATCTTCGCCGGACAGGCGAACCGCGTAGCCACTGGCCACCAGCGAGGCGAATGCGAGGTGTTCGCCCATGCCCCAGTCGACCTTGACCTCGCCGCGCCCCATGGCGGCACGATCCGCGAGCACTTTTTCAACCAGCGAATGCACTTTGAAATTGGCCGGCACCGTGCTCAGGCGTTCGGCCAGGCGTTTCACTTCCGCCAGGGGCAATGCCGTGTCCGACGCGTCGGTCCACTTCTTGCCGAGGAACGGCGCCCAGTCGACGGCGTACTTGCTCTTGTAGTTCGTCAGCACCGGATCGACCGTGTGTTTTCCGGCCTCCAGTGCCGCGCGAAATTCCTTGGCCATCTCGTCCGGCCCGGCGCCCGGCAGCACGCCTTGCGCCACCAGGCGTTCGCCGTAGAGCTTGCGCGTCCCGGGGTGCTGGCCGATCTTCTTGTACATCAGCGGCTGCGTCAACGACGGCGTGTCCTGCTCGTTGTGACCGAGCTTGCGAAAGCAGACGATGTCGAGCACGACATCCTTGTTGAATTCTTGCCGGTAGTCGAGCACCAGTTGCGTGGCCAAGACCACGGCCTCGGGGTCGTCGCCGTTGACGTGCAGCACCGGCGCTTCGATCATCTTCACGACGTCGGTGCAATACAAGGTCGAGCGCGTATCGCGCGGGTCCGACGTGGTAAAGCCGATCTGGTTGTTGATGACCACGTGCACCGTGCCGCCGGTGTAGTAACCGCGAGTCTGCGCCAGCGCCAGAGTTTCCATCACCACGCCCTGGCCGGCGAACGCAGCGTCGCCGTGCACGAGGATGGGCAGCACGGTGTCGCCCGCAGCGTCGCCGCGCCGGTCCTGGCGCGCCTTGACCGAACCTTCGACGACCGGATTGACGATCTCCAGGTGCGAAGGGTTGAACGCCAGGCTCAGGTGCACCGGGCCGTTGGGAGTGGTCACGTCGCTCGAGAAACCCTGGTGGTACTTCACGTCGCCCGCGGGCAGGTCTTCCTTGGCGGTGTGGTCGAACTCGGCAAACAGGTCTTTGGGCATCTTGCCCAAGGTATTCACGAGCACGTTGAGACGGCCGCGGTGCGCCATGCCGATCACGATTTCCTGCACGCCGTTCGCGCCGGCGCGCTGCACCAGCTCGTCCATGGCCGCGATGAAACTCTCGCCGCCCTCGAGTGAAAACCGCTTCTGGCCGACGTATCTGGTATGCAGAAAACGCTCCAGGCCCTCAGCCGCGGTGAGCCGATCGAGAATGTGCTTCTTGACTTCGACGCTGAAGTTCGGCTTGCTGCGCACGCTCTCCAGCCGCATTTGCCACCAGCGCTTTTCAGCGGGCTCGGTGACATGCATGTACTCGGCGCCAATTGATCCGCAATAGGTTTCACGCAGCGCCTGCAGGATCTCGCGCAACGTCATGTTCTCGGCCGACGAGAAGTAGGTGTTCGACGCGCTGAACGCGATGTCCATGTCGGACTCGATCAGGTCGTAGAACGCCGGCTCGAGCTCGGGAATCTTCGGCCGCTCCTGGCGCTGCAGCGGGTCCAGGTCGGCCCAGCGTGAGCCGAGAAACCGATAGGCCGCGATCAGCGACTGCACATGCACCTGTTTGCGCGCCACGGCCAGGTCGGCGCTCGAGGCCTTGTTGCCGAAGGCGTTCGCCTTGGCGCGTTGTGCAAACGATTCGACGACCGGGGCGTGCGCCACGTCGCGCGCCGCCGAGCCGTCGGTGGCGGGAACGTTTTGCAGGGCGTCGAAGTAGGCGCGCCAGGGGTCGGCGACAGAGCCGGGGTTGTCGAGGTAGGCCTCGTACATCTCCTCGACGTAAGGCGCGTTGCCGCCGAACAGGTGCGAGCTGGCGCGGTACTGCTGCATCATTTGCGCTCACCTTTTGTGCCGCCTTGCGGCACTCCGATGGGTTGATCAACCTTCCGCGCCACGGCTTCACCGGTTAGCGGACAAGCAGCCCGCGCGCTGCTGCGCGCAGCGCGGGGCGGAACGAACACTGCCGGGCCGGACTGTAACACCGTGCTTCCTGAGGCGTCGCCGCGGGCGCGACCTCGTGCTGTGCGCAATGTCCCGGAACTCCCGGCCTTGGCCTCGCGCCCGCGCCGGCACGCGACTGCGGGGTTTCCCGACCCTGCCAGGCAAGCGCCTGCCTTAGCATGGCGGCTCGCAAATTCGCCGAGGAGCATTGCATGAAACTGACCAAGCTACTGGTCGCCGCCGCGTCGGCGCTGGTCCTGATCGCCGCCCCTGTGCAGGCCGTCACCTTGCGCTGGGCCGCGCAGAACGACATCCTGACCCTGGACCCGCATTCGCAGAACCATGCCACGACGAACGCGATCCTGATGCATTCCTACGAGGGCTTGACGCGCTACAGCGCAAGGTACGAAATCGAGCCGTCGTTGGCCACCAAGTGGACCTACCTGAGCCCGACCCAGGTGCGATTCGACCTGCGCAAGGGCGTCAAATTCCACGACGGCACGCCATTCAGCGCCGACGACGTGCTGTTCTCGTTCGGCCGCATCAAGCAGCCACAGGGCACGATGTCGATTTACGTGACAGGCGTGGCCGACATCAAGAAGATCGACGATCACACCGTCGACTTCATCCTGTCGAGCGCGAATCCGATCCTGTTGCGAAACATCGTCGACTTTCGCATCATGAGCAAGGGCTGGTCGGAAAAGAACAAGAGCACGAACGTGCAGGACTACAAGGCCAAGGAAGACACCTTCGCCTCGCGCAACGTGAACGGCACGGGCTCCTACAAGATCACCGGCTGGGCGCCCGACCAGCGCGTGACGATGACGATCAATCGCGATTGGTGGGACAAACACACGAGCAACGTCACCGAAGTCGTGTACACGCCGATCAAGTCGGACCCGACGCGCGTCGCCGCATTGTTGTCGGGCGACATCGACATGCTCACCGACCTGCCCACGCCCGATGTGGCGCGTCTGCGCAGCGAACCCAAGCTCAAGGTGCTCGACGGCCACGAAGTGCGCACCATCTTCGTCGCGCTCGACCAGGGCAGCGACGAGCTGAAGTACTCCGACGTGAAGGGCAAGAACCCGTTCAAGGACAAGCGCGTGCGCGAAGCGCTGAACGTCGCGATCGACCGCGAGGCGATCAAGCGCAGCATCATGCGCGGCATGTCGCTGCCTGCGGCGATCATGGTCGCCCCGGGCGTGAACGGTCACGCGCCCGACATCGACCAGCCCTTGAAACAGGACACCGACAAGGCCAAGCGTCTGCTGGCCGAAGCGGGCTACCCGAACGGCTTCGAATTCCAGCTCAACTGCCCGAACAACCGCTACGTGAACGACGAAGAAATCTGCCAAGCCCTGGTCGCGATGTGGGCACGCGCGGGCCTGAAGGTCAGGCTTGCCTCCGAGGGCATGGCCACCTTCATCCAGAAAGTGCAGAACTTCGACACCTCAGCGTATCTGCTGGGCTGGGGCGTTGCCACCTATGACGCCCAGTATTCACTGCAATCGCTGATCCGCACCCGCACCAGCGGCGCCGACGGCAACTTCAACTTCGCCAAGGTCAGCGATGCAAAAGTGGATCAACTCACCGACGCGATGAAGTCGGAGACCGACATCGCCAAGCGCAATGCCATGATTCGCGAAGCCCTGGTGCGCACACGCGATGAATTCCTGTACGTCCCGCTGCACCACCAGATACGCCCGTGGGCGATGAAACTGGGCGTCGATACGGTGCACCGCTCGGATGACCGGCCGGAAGCACGCTTCACCTCGGTCAGATAGCGCGAAGGAGAAGTGTGATGCACTCACGCCGCAAGCTCGTCACCGCCGGCGCCGCGCTGGCCACGCTGGGAGCGCTGCCGGCCGCTGCGCTCGCGGCGATGGGGCCAGACGACAAGTTCGATCTGCTCTTGCGCAACGCCAACGTGCTCGATCCGAGCCAAGGCCTTTCGGGCAAGCGCGATATTGGCATTCGCTACGGCGTGATCGAGGCCATCGAAGCGAACATCGCCGCGGAGCGCGGATTGCGCGTGCTTGACGTGGGCGGCAAGCTCGTCACGCCAGGCCTGGTCGACCTGCACGCGCACACCTACGCTTTTGGCTCGGCGATCGGTATCCCGGCCGACGAGTTGACGGCCAATCAATGCACCACCACGGTCGTTTCCGCCGGCGATGCCGGCGCCTACAACCTGGCGGGATTTCGCCGCTTTGTCGTACCGGGCTCGCGCACGCGGCAGTTCGCCTTTGTCCACATTGCCGTGGCCGGGCTCGCGGGTTTCCCGGTTCCCGAGCTCTACAACATCGACTACGCGCAAGTCGACGTCACCGCACGCGCCGTCGCCGAAAATGCGGACTTCGTGCTCGGCGTCAAGGTCCGCATGAGCGAAAACGTCATCGCGCGCCATGGCGTCGAGCCGCTGAAACGTGCGATATCGGCATGCGAACGCTCGGGTGTCCCGGCAAAGGTCATGTGCCACATCGGCGGCGTGGCCGATCGCGCGCTGATGTCGCAGATCCTCGACCTGCTGCGTCCCGGCGACGTCCTCACGCACTGCTACTCCGGCGCGCCCAACATCGCGGGTGACGCAACCAACATCGTGCAAGACGGCAAGCTGTTGCCGGCGGCATTGGCTGCGAAGCGGCGCGGCGTGGTCTTCGACGTCGGCCACGGCGGCGGCAGCTTCGACTACACGATTGCCGAGGCCGCCGTCGCCCAGGGCTGCGCACCCGACACGATCTCGTCCGACATTCACGTCTTCTCAGGCAATACACCTGGAATGCCCTACCTGCCGTGGGTGATGAGCAAGTTCATCGGCATGGGATTCACGTTGGAACAGGTGGTCACGATGGCCACGGCAGCGCCGGCGCGGGTCATCGGGCGGGTGCCCAAACTCGGCACGCTGCAAAAGGGTGCGCCTGCCGACTTGTCGATCCTGGAAATGATCGAAGGCGCCGTGTCGTTCGTTGATACGCGCAACAACAAGCGCGACGGCAAGATGCACTTGCGACCCGCCGGCACCGTGGTCGCCGGGGTCGCGTTCGGTCGGCCCTACCAGGCGCCGTTCACGGTACGCTGAGCGTTCGGGCGGCAGGCGTGGGCAAGGTGTTTCGGACCACCTTGCCCGCCTTCATCACCAGCCTCAACGAGACCTCGGGTCGGCTCAGCACGCCAACGTCGCGCGTCGGATCGCCGTCGACGATCAGCAGATCGGCCCAGGCACCGCGCGCGAGGCTGCCGATCCTGCCTTCCTGATCCATCAGCCGCGCTGCGGAGATCGTCGCGCTTTGCACGATCTCGACCGGACTGAGCACCGCAGCGCGCAGCGAGAATTCTTCGCTCTGGCGTTGATGCATGGCTCCCAACAGGTCGGTGCCCAGGGCGATCGCCACGCCGTGCGCCTTGGCCAGGTGAATCGACTCGATTCCCTTGGCGCGCACGCGAGCGAGTTTTTCGAGCATGGCTGCCGACCAGCCGAGCCTTTGCCCTTCGTCGGCCAAGGCCGCATAGGTCGCCAGCGTGGGCACGAGCCACACGCCCTCCTGCTTCAGGAGTTTGGCGCTTGCCTCGTCGATCAGGTTGCCGTGTTCAATGCTGCGCACCCCCGCCTGCACCGCGCGCATGACGGCCTGCGGCGAGTAGGCGTGCGCCATCACATAGAGGTTCGCGGCTCGCGCTTCTTCGCAGATCGCACGCAATTCCTCCATCGAATACTGTGTGCCATCGATCGGGTCGGTCGGGCTCGCGATGCCGCCGCCGGCCATGACCTTGATCTGGTTCGCGCCGTTGCGCACCTGCTCGCGTACGGCACGGCGCACTTCGCCCACACCGTCGGCGATGGCACCGTACAGACCCAGGCCGGCGCAGGTGCAGAACATTTCGCGCGCGCCCTTGGGGCGCGGGTCGGCGTGGCCGCCGGTCTGCGTGATCGGCCAGCCGGCAATGAACAAGCGCGGGCCCGCGAACAAGCCGCGTTCGACCGCCTCCTGCAAACCAAAGTCGGCGCCGCAGGCATCGCGCACCGTCGTGAAGCCGCGCTGCAGCATGCCTTCCATCACGCCCTTGCTTTGCGCCGTGATCAACGACGGCGGTTGCGCGGCCAGGCGCAGCAGGTCGTGCGAGACCGCCGTGACATGCACATGCGCGTCGATCAGCCCGGGCAATACGACGCGCCCCGCCGCATCGATGATCTGCGCATCTGCGAAATCGCGCGGCTCGGATGTGACTTCGACGACTGTCTCGCCCTCGATGACGACGCTGCCGGCCTCGATCAGCACGCCGCGTGGCGCGTCGAAGACGCGGGCATTGATCACCGCGGTTCGCCGCATCATGCGCACCTAGGTCAAGGCCAGGCGCGCGCGCGCCACACCCATCTCTTGGACCAGGCGCTCGATCAGGGCTCGCGCCGGCAGCACCTGCTTGACCGCACCGATGCCCTGCCCGCAACCCCAGATGTCCTTCCAGGCTTTGGTCGCGTTGCCGCCAAAATTCATCTTCGTCGCATCGCTTTGCGGCAGCTTGTCGGGGTCCAGGCCGGCATTGCGGATCGAGCCCTTCAGGTAGTTCCCGTGCACACCCGTGAACAGGTTGCTGTAGACGATGTCATCGCTGTTGCTCTGGACGATCATGTCCTTGTAGGCCTGAACCGCGCGCGCTTCTTCAGTGGCGACAAATGCGGAACCGATGTAGGCGAAGTCCGCGCCCATGGCCAATGCCGCAAGCACCGAAGCGCCGTTCGCGATGGCGCCGCTCAGCGCCAGCGGGCCGTCGAACCATTCACGAATCTCCTGCACCAGCGCGAACGGGCTCTTCACACCGGCGTGGCCACCGGCGCCGGCCGCCACCGCGATCAAGCCGTCGGCGCCCTTCTCGATCGCCTTGTGCGCAAACGTGTTGTTGATGATGTCGTGCAGCACCACGCCACCCCAGGCGTGCACCGCATGGTTCACTTCCGGCCGCGCGCCGAGCGATGTGATGACGATGGGCACCCTGTATTTGGCGCACAGCGCCATGTCCTGGTCCAGGCGGTCATTGCTCTTGTGCACGATCTGGTTGATCGCGAACGGCGCGGCGGGCCGGTCAGGATGCGCGCGGTTGTGCGCCTCGATCGTCTCGGAGATTTGTGCCAGCCACTCATCGAGCTGCGAAGCGGGGCGGGCATTGAGCGCGGGCATCGCACCGACGACCCCGGCCAGGCATTGCGCGAGCACCAATTTCGGGTTGCTGACAATGAACAGCGGCGCGCCGATGATGGGCAGAGGCAGGTTTTGAAGCGCAGCAGGCAAGGGCATGAATCGATAGTGCGTGGGTTGCGAATCAGAACGAGTCGAGCGCGAGCGCGGTCACGCTGTCGGCGCCTTCGACCACGGCGTCGCGCATGCCGGGCACCTTGCTCAGAATGTGATCGGCATAGAAGTGCGCGGTCGCGACCTTGGCGCGCAGGAATGCCGCATCGCCAGCGCCATGTTGCAACTGTTCGAGCGCAACAACCATGGCCCGTGCCATCTGCCAGCCGGCCACGGTGTTTCCGGCGAGCAAGAGGTAAGGCACGGAGCCGGCGAACACGGCGTTCGGATTGCCCTTCGAGGCACCGGCAATGAATTCCACCACCTGCTCGAACGCCTGTCGCGCGGCGCGCAGGCGCTTGTGCATGGCACGCGCCGCAACCTGATCGAGCTTGCCGAGTTCGCTTTCCGTGAGGGCGATCTGCGCCGCAATTGCCTTTGCAGTTCGTCCGCCGTCGCGCGCCGTCTTGCGCCCGACGAGGTCGTTCGCCTGGATCGCGGTCGTGCCCTCGTAAATCGTCAGGATGCGCGCGTCGCGCAGGTATTGCGCGGCGCCGGTTTCTTCGATGAAGCCCATGCCGCCGTGCACTTGCACCCCCAGGCTCGCGATCTCGATGCTCATCTCGGTGCTGTAGCCCTTGATCAGCGGCACCAGGAATTCATAGAAGGCCTGGTTCTGCTGGCGTGTGGCGGCGTCCGGGTGGTGGTGCGCCACGTCGAATGCCGACGCTCCCACCAGCGCCATCGCGCGGCAGGCCTCGGTGGTCGCGCGCATCGTCATCAGCATGCGGCGCACGTCAGGATGGTGAATGATGGGCACGCTGCCGGGGAGCGAGCCGTCCACCGCACGCGACTGGATGCGCTCACGCGCGAACGACGCGGCCTTCTGGTAGGCGCGCTCGGCGATGGCAATGCCTTGCACGCCCACGGCATAGCGCGCGGCGTTCATCATGATGAACATGTACTCGAGGCCGCGATTTTCCTGGCCGACCAGGTAGGCAATCGCGCCGCCGTTGTCGCCAAACTGCAGCACCGCGGTCGGGCTCGCCTTGATCCCTAGTTTGTGTTCGATGCTCACGCAATGGGCGTCGTTGCGCGCGCCCAGCCTGCCGTCCGCGGCGATCAGGAATTTCGGGCAGATGAACAGGCTGATGCCCTTCACGCCTTCGGGCGCGCCGCTCACGCGTGCCAGCACGAGGTGCACGATGTTGCGAGCCATGTCGTGCTCGCCGTAGGTGATGAAGATCTTCGTGCCGAACAGCTTGTAGCTGCCGTCGGGCTGCGGCTCGGCGCGAGTGCGCACCAGCGCCAGGTCGGAGCCGGCCTGCGGCTCGGTCAGGTTCATCGTGCCCGTCCACGTGCCGTCGATCATCTTCGGCAGGTACAAGGCTTGCTGCTCGGGCGTGCCGGCCGTGAGCAAGGCCTCGATCGCACCGTCGGTGAGCAGCGGGCACAGCGCAAAACTCATGTTGGCGCTGTTCAGAATCTCGATGCACGCAGCGCCGATCGTCTTCGGCAGGCCCTGCCCGCCGAACTCCACCGGGTGTTGCAATCCCTGCCAACCGCCTTCGGCGAATTGCGCGAACGCCTGGCTGAAGCCGGGTGTCATCGTCACGTGGCCGTCGCGCCATGTCGAAGGGTTCTTGTCGCCATCGACGTTCAGCGGCGCGATAACGCCTTCATTGAAGCGCGCACATTCTTCGAGGACAGCCTGCGCGGTCTCGAGGCCGGCCTCTTCGAAGCCCGGAATGCGCGCGATGCTCGCCAATGACGCGAGTTCGCGCATGCAAAACAACATGTCCTTGACAGGCGCCGTGTAGCTCATGACTTTGCCTCCTCGTGGGCGACCGGGCTGCGCCGGCCAATGGGGCGGACGGGCGAACGATCCAGGTTCGAAGCGCGCCTAGAGCGCGCGCACCAGCTCCGGCACGGCGACGAACAAATCGGCCTCCAGGCCATAGTCGGCAACGCTGAAGATCGGTGCCTCGGCGTCTTTGTTGATGGCGACGATGACCTTGCTGTCTTTCATTCCCGCCAGGTGCTGGATCGCGCCGCTGATGCCGCAGGCGATGTAGAGCTGCGGCGCGACGATCTTGCCGGTCTGACCCACCTGCCAGTCATTCGGCGCATAACCCGCATCGACCGCGGCGCGGCTCGCGCCAAGCGCGGCGCCCAGCTTGTCCGCCAACGGTGTCAGCACGTCGTTGAATTTCTCGCTGCTGCCCATCGCCCGCCCGCCGGAGACGATGATTTTCGCGGCGGTGAGTTCGGGCCGGTCGTTCTTCGCGATTTCACTGCGCAGGTACGACGATTTTCCTGAATCGGCAACGGCAGGGACTTGTTCAATGCGCGCCGCACCCGAGCCCGCATCGGCCGCATCGAAACCCGTTGTGCGCACCGTGATCACCTTGATCGCGTCGGCACTCTGCACCGTCGCAATCGCACTGCCGGCGTAGATGGGGCGCTCGAAGGTGTCAGCGGAGATGACTCTCGTGATATCGGAGATTTGCGCGACATCGAGCGTCGCGGCGACGCGCGGCGCAACGTTCTTGCCCGAGGCCGTGGCCGCGAAAAGAATGTGGCTGTAACCCTGCGCCAGCGCGAGCACCTGCGCTGCGGCGTTTTCCGCCAGGCCGTGTGCGAGGACATCGCTGTCGGCATGCAGCACCTTGCTCACGCCGGCGACCTTGGCGGCGGCGGCGCAGACTGGCGCGCAACCCGACCCCAGCACCAACACATGGACCTCGGCGCTGCACAAAGCGGCGGCAGTCACCGCGTTGCGCGTCGCAACCTTGAGGTTCGAGTTGTCATGTTCAGCGATTACCAGAGCGGCCATGTCAGATCACCTTCGCTTCGTTCTTGAGTTTCGCCACGAGCGTGGCCACATCGGGGACCTTGATGCCCGCATTGCGCTTCGGCGGGTCGCTGACCTTCAAGGTCTTGATGCGCGGCGTGACGTTCACGCCGAGGTCTTCCGGCTTGAAGACATCCATCGTCTTCTTCTTCGCTTTCATGATATTGGGCAATGTCACGTAGCGCGGCTCGTTCAGGCGCAAGTCGGCCGTGATGACCGCCGGCATCGCCAGGCTCAAGGTCTCGCTGCCGCCGTCGATTTCGCGCGTGACGAGCGCCTTGCCTTCCGCAATCTCCACCTTGGACGCGAACGTCGCCTGCGGCAGACCGGCGAGAGCGGCGAGCATCTGGCCGGTTTGATTGCAGTCGTCGTCGATCGCCTGTTTGCCCAGGATTACCAGGCCCGGCTGTTCCTTGTCAAGCAGCGCCTTGAGCAGCTTCGCCACCGCCAGAGGTTGAAGTTCGACGGCGGTTTCGACCAGGATCGCCCGGTCGGCGCCGATGGCCATCGCGGTGCGTAATGTCTCCTGGCACTGCGTGACACCGCAAGACACTGCGATCACTTCAGTGGCGAAGCCTTTTTCGCGCAGCCGCACGGCCTCTTCGATGGCGATCTCGTCGAACGGGTTCATGCTCATCTTGACGTTGGCAATGTCAACCCCGCTGGCGTCGGATTTGACGCGCACTTTGACGTTGTAGTCGACGACGCGTTTCACTGCGACGAGAATCTTCATCCCCTATCTCCTGGTTGTTCTGTATGTGCCGTGGGTCCGGCGGGCTGGGTTGGCCTTGGGCGGTGCCTGAATTCTAGTGACCCCCGCCGCGCGCCTTCGCCGCGATGATGCCGCGCTCCACGTTCATCGGGATCAGCAGCAGCAAACCGATGACGAAGAACAGCGCTGTCGAGACGATCGCCAGGCGGTGATTGCCACCCGTCAGCCAGGTCACGAGGCCATAGGTCACTGGCCCGACGATCGCTGCCAGACGCGTCGCAAAGGTCCACAGGCCGAAGAACTCGGCCAGTTGCAGGCTCGGCGCGAACGCTCCCGCCATGGCGCGCCCGGCGGATTGGCTCGAGCCCATGCACAGGCCGGCGATCACGGCAGCGACCCAGAACAGCGGCGCACTTTGCGCCACGGCGGCTAGGATCGTCATCACGATCCAGCCGAACAGGGTCAGCGCAAGAGCCTGCTTGTGGCCGACCCGGTCCTGGTAGGCGCCGAAGGCGAAGGCCCCCAATGCCGCGGCGATGTTGACGAGGAACACGAGCAGCATCGTCTCGGCCTGTTTGAAACCCAGCACCTGCTCGGCGTAGACCGCGGCCAGCGCGATCACCACCGAAATCCCAGCCTGGTAGGCGGCGCCGCAGATGAGCAGCCAGACGAAGTCGACATGCTCGCGCGCCCGGTGCCAGGTTTGCGCGAGCCGGCCCAACGCCGCGCCGATGCCGACGGCCGATGCCGATCCGACCTGCGGCACAGCGCGCTCGGGCAGTAGCGCGAAGGTGGCCAATGAGGCAATACCGTAGACGGCCGCCGTGATGATCATCGTCACGGGGACGAATTGAGTCGCCGGAATTCCCTGAGCCTGCGCCCACAGCACATAGGCCAGGCACAGGCCCAGCGACAACATGCCGCCGAAATAGCCGAAGCTCCAGCCCCAACCGGATACGCGCCCCATCGATTCGCGCCGCGCCAGTTCAGGCAGGAACGCCGCCGTCAGCGATTCGCCGTAGGCATAGAAGATGTTGGACACGACGATGGCGGTGAAGGCCAGAACGATGTCACCGCGGCCGACAAGCGCGAGCAGCAGCGTCGCGATCACGCAGCCAACCGTCGTCAGCATCAGCAAACGCTTCTTCGCAGCGTGAAGGTCGGCGTAGGCACCGATGGCGGGCATCGACAGCATCACGACCAGGCTGGACAGGCCCATCGCAAGGGTCCAGGCCAGCGTTGCCCACTCCGCGTTGTTCGCGGCGACACCGACGAAGTAGACGTTGAACACGGCCGTCAACACAACCGTCGTGTAGCCCGAATTGGCGAAGTCGTACATCGCCCAGCCGAAGACTTCGCGCTTGCGCACCCCATCGTTGAGGGCTTCCTGCGGGAACAGGGCCATTTGGCCTCCGTTGCTTCGTGGGTGGGGCCGCCCGAGGCGGATTGCCCATGCTTGAGTGTGGTGCCCGAGACGGGAATCGAACCCGTACGCCCTCTTTCGAGCAGCGGCGGATTTTAAGTCCGCTGTGTCTACCAATTTCACCACCCGGGCGGGCGAACGATTATCGGCCGCATGAAAAACGGCTCCCGCAGGAGCCGTTTTTCATGGATGGAGGCGCGGGCCGGAGTCGAACCGACCTACACGGATTTGCAATCCGGTGCATAACCGCTTTGCTACCGCGCCCTGGAGTGGTGGTCATTGTGCGCGCAAGGCCACGCGCAGCGTTGACGAAAAGGGGAAGCGGCTGCTTCCCCTTTTCACGAATCTGGAGCGGGAGAAGAGTCTCGAACTCTCGACCTCAACCTTGGCAAGGTTGCGCTCTACCAACTGAGCTACTCCCGCATCGCTTGCGCCACGCCCGAAGGCTGGCCGCAGCCGGCGGATTATAGATAGAAACGCGCCGGCCAACGGTTGCGCTGCAGTCCCGTGCGCGTCAATGCGGGCGCAAGTCTTGCGTCGCTGCCGTGCTTTCGCTCGTTTTCGCAACCACCGCTTCCTTCACCGGCTCGTCATCGGGAAGCGGCTGCGGCTTCGATTCCAGGGCCAATTCGAGCACCTGATCGATCCACCTGACGGGCACGATCTCGAGGCGATTCTTCACGTTTTCGGGGATCTCCTGGAGGTCCTTCACGTTTTCTTCGGGGATCAAGACGGTCGTGATCCCGCCACGATGCGCCGCGAGCAGTTTCTCCTTCAATCCGCCGATCGCCGTGACTTCGCCGCGCAGCGTGATCTCGCCCGTCATCGCGACATTGGCGCGAACCGCCAGCCCCGTCAATGCCGAGACGAAAGCCGTCGTCATGGCAATGCCGGCACTCGGGCCATCCTTCGGCGTGGCGCCATCCGGCACGTGGATATGAACGTCGCGCTTTTCGAACATCTCGTCCTTGATGCCCAGGCGCCGCGCGCGGCTGCGCACCACGGAGCGCGCGGCCTCGACCGACTCTTTCATCACGTCGCCGAGTTGGCCGGTGCGGATGATGTTGCCCTTGCCCGGCATGACCGCGGCTTCGATCGTCAACAGATCGCCACCGACTTCCGTCCACGCCAGGCCGGAAACCTGGCCCACCTGGTTCTTCTTTTCGGCCTGGCCGAAATCGAAGCGCCGCACGCCGAGGAAGTCATTCAAGTTGTCTTCGACGACAACAACCTTCTCGGTGACCTGCTTCAGCTGAATCGACTTGACCACCTTGCGGCAGATCTTGGAGATTTCGCGCTCGAGCGAGCGCACGCCGGCTTCACGCGTGTAGTAGCGAATGATGCCGCGCACCGCCGACTCGGTGACTTCCATCTCGTCGTCCTTGACGCCGTTGTTCTTGGCCTGCTTGGGCAACAGGTAGCGCAGCCCGATGTTCGTCTTCTCGTCCTCGGTGTAGCCCGACAGGCGAATCACTTCCATGCGATCCAGCAACGCCGGCGGAATGTTCATCGAGTTGGAGGTCGCGATGAACATCGTGTCGGACAAGTCGAAATCGACCTCGACGTAATGGTCGCTGAACGTATGGTTCTGTTCCGGGTCGAGCACTTCGAGCAGTGCCGACGACGGGTCGCCGCGGAAGTCCATGCCCAGCTTGTCGATCTCGTCGAGCAGGAACAGCGGGTTGCGGGTGCCGACCTTGGTCAGGTTTTGCAGCACCTTGCCCGGCATCGAGCCGATGTAGGTGCGGCGGTGGCCGCGAATCTCGGCCTCGTCACGCACCCCGCCCAGGGCCATGCGAACGAACTTGCGGCCGGTGGCGCGCGCCACGCTCTGGCCGAGCGACGTCTTGCCCACACCGGGAGCACCGACGAGGCACAGGATCGGCGACTTGATCTTGTCGACTCGCTGCTGCACCGCAAGGTATTCGAGGATGCGGTCCTTGACCTTCTCAAGGCCGTAGTGGTCTTCGTTGAGCACACGCTCGGCGAACGCAAGATCATGCTTGATCTTGGTCTTCTTCGACCAGGGCAGGTTGATCAGCGTATCGATGTAATTGCGAACCACCGTCGCCTCGGCCGACATCGGCGACATCAGCTTAAGCTTCTTCAACTCGCCGTCGACTTTCTTGCGCGCCTCCTTGGGCATCTTCGCAGCGACGATCTTCTTCTCGAGTTCTTCCAGATCAGCGCCCTCTTCGCCGTCACCGAGTTCCTTCTGGATCGCCTTGACCTGCTCGTTCAGGTAGTACTCGCGCTGGCTCTTCTCCATCTGGCGCTTGACGCGGCCACGGATGCGCTTTTCGACCTGCAGGATGTCGACCTCGTGCTCAAGTTGTTCGAGCAGTTTCTCCAGCCGCTTGTCGATCGCGAACAGGTCCAGCACAGCCTGCTTGCTTTCCAGCTTCAGCGGCAAGTGTGCCGCGATGGTGTCGGCGAGGCGGCCGGCGTCGTCGATTCCAGAGATCGACGTCAGGATTTCGGGCGGAATCTTCTTGTTCAGTTTGACGTATTGGTCAAACTGCTGAGTGACGGCGCGGCGCAGCGCCTCGACCTCGGGCTTGAGTTGTTTTTCCGGCGGAACCGGCGTCACCGAGGCGACAAAGTATTCGCCGTTGTCGCTGATGCCATGGGTGTTGGCACGCTGCACGCCTTCGACCAGCACTTTGACGGTGCCGTCAGGCAGCTTGAGCATCTGCAGGATGCTCGACACGCACCCCACTTCGAACATGTCGTCAGGCTTGGGCTCGTCTTTGCCGGCTGCCTTTTGTGCCACGAGCATGATCTGGCGGCCCGCCTCCATTGCGACTTCGAGCGCCCTGATCGACTTCGGGCGGCCGACGAACAGGGGAATGACCATGTGCGGGAATACCACCACATCGCGCAGGGGCAACAGGGGCAATGTGATCGTTTCCGCGGGCAGAACAGGATGTCCGGACATGAGGAGACCTCTCTTTCTCGGACCTATCTAGGGACCGAGCCTTCAATTGCAAGACGCCAAACGCGCAGAGATCGCGCGCACTTCGCAAGCTCAGGCGCTCGCCTTTTGCTCGCGATAGACCAACAGGGGCTTGGCCTCTTCTTCGATGGTGTGTTCGTCAAGTACTACTTTTACTACACCTTCGAGCGTCGGCAACTCGAACATCGTGTCGATCAGTGACTGTTCCATGATGGAACGCAAGCCTCGAGCGCCTGTCTTGCGCTGCATCGCTTTGCGCGCGATCGCCATCAGCGCCGAGGGGCGAATTTCGAGATCGACGCCGTCCATGCCGAACAGCTTCTGGTACTGTTTGACGAGGGCGTTTTTCGGTTCGGTGAGAATCTGCACCAGCGCGTCTTCGCTCAACTCACCCAGCGTCGCCACCACCGGCAGGCGCCCCACCAACTCGGGGATGAGCCCGAACTTGATCAGGTCTTCGGGCTGGCAATCTCGAAACACTTCGGAAACACGTTTTTCGCTCTTGCTGTGAAGCGAGGCGGCAAAACCGATGCCCGACTTCTCGGAACGGTTCTGAATCACCTTTTCCAGGCCGTCGAACGCGCCGCCGCAGATGAACAGGATGTTCGTCGTGTCGATTTGCAGGAAATCCTGGTTCGGATGCTTGCGCCCGCCTTGCGGCGGCACCGACGCCATCGTGCCTTCGACGAGTTTCAGCAGTGCTTGCTGTACGCCCTCGCCGGACACGTCGCGCGTGATCGAAGGGTTGTCGGCCTTGCGTGAAATCTTGTCGATCTCGTCGATGTAGACGATGCCGCGCTGCGCCTTTTCGACGTCGTAGCCACAGTTCTGCAGCAGCTTCTGGATGATGTTTTCGACGTCTTCACCCACGTAACCGGCTTCCGTCAACGTGGTTGCATCGGCGATCACGAACGGCACGTTGAGCAGCCGCGCCAGGGTTTGCGCCAGCAGCGTCTTGCCCGAGCCGGTGGGGCCGATGAGCAAGATGTTGCTCTTGGACAGTTCGATGTCGTCTTTCGAGCGGCTCATGTGCTTGAGCCGCTTGTAGTGGTTGTAAACCGCAACCGCCAGGGTACGTTTCGCGACCTCCTGGCCGATCACGTATTGGTCCAGGCTGCCCTTGATCTCGCTCGGGATCGGCAGGTCGGACTTCGCGACTTTGGAGTCGGCGCCGTCGACCGGTATCTCGTCACGAATGATGTCGTTGCAAAGCTCGATGCATTCGTCGCAGATGAAAACCGACGGCCCGGCAATCAGCTTCTTGACCTCGTGCTGGCTCTTGCCGCAAAACGAGCAGTACAGGACTTTCTCGCTGGGCGAGCCTCTTTTGTCTGCCATGAGGAGCTGGGCGCGGGGCGTTGGTGGTGCTGTGGCCGATGATAGTGGAAACCGGCAGGCCGTCTTGATGCAGAAGTGAGCTGTCGTTGCGGCTCATCTGCACGCTTGGCCAGGGGCTCGACAGGCGCGCCTCGGCGCGCG
The DNA here is from genome assembly GCA_022758925.1 of Burkholderiales bacterium. Classification (GTDB taxonomy): domain Bacteria; phylum Pseudomonadota; class Gammaproteobacteria; order Burkholderiales; family Burkholderiaceae_C; genus JAEMQF01. Next base: position 22,892 of record JAEMQF010000093.1, read on the forward strand.
CCGGTCGCAGCAGGTCAGGGTCGTTTGTCGATCACCTGGTCGATCAGGCCGTAGCCTTTGGCCTCGCTCGCCGACATGAAGTAGTCGCGCTCCGAATCCTGGCGGATCTTCTCCAGGGGCTGACCGGTGCGCTCGGCGAGTATGCAGTTCAGGCTTTCACGCAGCTTGAGAATTTCGCGCGCCTGAATCTCGATATCGGTGGCCTGGCCCTGCGCGCCGCCGGACGGCTGGTGAATCATGATTCTTGAATTGGGCAGCGCCAGGCGTTTGCCCTTCGCACCCGCCGCAAGCAAGAAAGCGCCCATGCTCGCGGCCATACCCATGCACAGCGTCGAGACCGAAGGCTTGATGAATTGCATCGTGTCGTAGACCGACATTCCGGCACTGACCGAGCCCCCGGGCGAGTTGATGTAGAAAGAGATGTCCTTGTCGGGATTTTCGCTTTCCAGGAACAGCATCTGCGCGACGACGAGGTTCGCCGACTGATCGGACACCGGGCCGACGAGAAACACGATGCGCTCGCGCAGCAGTCGGCTGAAGATATCGTAGGCGCGCTCGCCGCGGCCGGAGGTCTCGATGACGATCGGTACCAAGCCCAGGTTCTGTGTTTCCAATGCGCTCATGAAAGGCCTCGGGGTAGTGGACGCGAATATCGCGTGCGTCGATTATGTGGCGTCGGCTGCGCCCATGCCCGCACGGCGAGTCGCGCGGCAGCGCTGACACACGCCTGGTCTGCGCAAAACGCCCGAATCAGCTCGCCATCAATTCATCGAACGGCACGACCTTGTCCGTGACCCTGGCCTTGCCGAGAACGAACGTGGCGACGTTGTTTTCAACAACGACAGCTTCGATTTCAGCCATGCGCTTGCGGTCGCTGAGATACCAGCGCATGACCTCGGCGGGTTTTTCGTAACTCTGCGACATCTCCTCGATGTGGGCCTGCAGCTGCTCGGGTTTGGCCTGCAAGTTGTGGCTGCGCACCAGCTCGCCCACCACCAGCCAAAGTCGCACGCGCCGCTGCGCCTGGGGCTCGAACGCCTCGGCCGGGATCGGCGCGGTCTCGGCGTCTTTGACGCCACGCTTTTTCAGGTCGGCACGGGCGCCGTCGACCAGACGCTCGACTTCGCCCTTGACCAGCGCGACGGGAACGTCCAGCTGGGCGACACCGACCAAAGCGTCCATCACGCTCGCCTTGTTTCGCGCTGCAATCCGAAACTTCACTTCGCGCTCCAGATTGCGCCTCACGTCGGCGCGCAGGCCCTGCACGCTGCCGTCCTTGATGTCAAGCGCCTTGGCGAACGCCTCGTTGATTTCGGGAAGCTGCTGCTGCTCGATCTTCTTCAACGTGACCAGGAAATCGGCTTCCTTGCCTGCGACGTCCTTGCCTCGATAGTCGGCTGGAAACTGCAGGGGAAAGGTCTTCGAGTCGCCGGTTTTCATGCCACGCACGGCGGCATCGAACTGTTCGAGCATCTGCCCTTCGCCGATGGTGAACTGGAAGCCTTGCGCCGTGCCGCCGTTGAACGCGACGCCGTCGATCTTGCCTTCGAAATCGATGGTCACGCGGTCCCCCAACAGCGCCGGCTCGGCGGCCGCGCGCTGCGCAAAGGTTCGCCGTTGCTTGCGCAAGACATCCAGCGTCTTCTCGATCGCGGCCTCGCTGACCTCGGTGGAGATGCGCTCGACGCTGGTTTGTGCCAGATCCCCGAGCTCGATCTCCGGATAAACCTCGAACGTGGCATCGAACGTCATTTGCCCGGCAGGTGCGCCTTCCTTTTCCGTGATTCGCGGCGCGCCGGCCACGCGCAATTTGGCCTGGGTGACCGCGTCTGAAAAAACCGCGCCCACCTTGTCGTTCATCACTTCGTGGTGCACGGAATAACCGTAGCGCTGCGCGACCACGCTCATCGGCACCTTGCCCGGGCGAAACCCTGCGGCCTTGGTGGTGCGAGCCAGCCGCTTCAGTCGCGTGTTGACTTCGCTGGCGATCTCCTCGGAAGGCAGGGTCAGGGTGATGCGACGTTCGAGCTTCTCGAGGGTTTCGACGTGAACTGACATGATAAAAATCAACCTCTCGCTGTTGGTTGTGCTGGTGCGCGGGGGGGGACTCGAACCCCCACACCATCGCTGGCGTCAGGACCTAAACCTGGTGCGTCTACCAATTTCGCCACCCGCGCGGCGTGCTGGGCGAGGCCCTGCGCGTACGAGCCGGAACGCGCCAACGCCGCCCCGCTGGGCGCCTCGCCATCGGTCAGCGCCGCATTCTAACGGGCCGGCGCCGCGTCCTGACCGGCACGCTTGACGCCGTACCACGCCGCGTACAGCGCGGGCAGCGACAGCAAGGTGAGTGCCGTCGCGATCACAAGCCCACCCATGATGGCCACTGCCATCGGCCCCCAGAAGACACTGCGCGACAGCGGGACCATGGCCAGGACCGCCGCCGCGGCGGTCAAGACAATGGGCCGCAGACGCCGCACTGCCGCTTCGACGATTGCCATCCACTGCGTGGCGCCACGCGCTCGATCCTGCTCGATCTGGTCGATCAGGATCACCGAGTTGCGCATGATCATTCCCATCAGCGCGATCACGCCGAGCAACGCCACGAAACCAAAGGGGCGGTCCAACAGCAGCAACGCCGCGGCCACGCCGGCGATGCCCAGCGGCGCGGTCAGGAACACCAGGACCGACCGGCTGACGCTGTGCAGCTGGAGCATCAGAAGCGTGAACATGATGAACAGCATCAGTGGCGCGCCGGCCGCGATCGAGCCCTGGCCCTTGCTGCTTTCTTCCACCGCCCCGGCGATGTCGATTCGATAGCCCGGCAGCATGCGCGCGCGGATGGCGTCCAGCTGCGGATCGAGCTGCGCCGTGACGGTGGCTCCCTGCAGTCCTTCGACGATGTCGCCCTGCACCGTGGCCGCGTAGTCGCGCCCTTCACGCCACAGCACGCCGGGTTCCCAGGCGAGGCGCGCCTTGGCAATTTGGCCGAGCGGGATGCTGCGCCCGGAAGCCGTGGGCACATACGCATTCGCCAGATCGCTGATGGCATCGCGTTCTTCGAGCGGTTGGCGCAGCACGATGTCAATCAGCTTGTCACCATCGCGGTACTGGCCGATCGTCGTTCCGGAATTGATGGTTCGCGCTGCCTGCGCAATGCCTGAACTGGAGACTCCGAGGGCGCGCGCCTTGTCCTGGTCGATCTCGAGCCGCAGGGCCTTGATCGATTCGTTCCAGTTGTCGTTCACGCCACGCATGTTCGGATTGCGCCGCATCACGGCCTTCACTTCATCGGTGTAGGCCCGAACTTGCTCGGCGTCCTGGCCCACCACGCGAAACTGCACTGGGTAGGGCACGGGCGGTCCATTCGGCAAGAGCTTGGCACGGCCACGCACCTCCGGGAACTCGTTGGCAAGGATTTCGGGGAGTCGAAGACGCAGTTCCTCGCGCGACGCCAGGTTCGCGGTCTGCACGATCAATTGACTGACATTGCTTTGCGGGAAGATCTGGTCGAGCACCAAGACGAAGCGTTCGGCGCCGCTGCCGACCCATGTCGTGACATGCTCGACCCCCTTGAATTTCATGATGCGGGCCTCGACCCGCTTCGCCACTTCTTCGTTCGACGCGAACGATGTGCCTTCGGCAGACCACAGATCGACCAGAATTTCCAGGCGGCTAGAGTCGGGAAAGAACTGGTTCTGCACCTTGCCCATGCCGACCACACCCAAAACCAGGGTGCCCAGCGTCAGTCCAATCGTGATCCAACGGTGTGCGACACACCAGTTCACGAGGGCTCGAAAGCCTGCGTAAAACGGTGTGTCGAACAGTTCGTGCGGTTGCACGGTGCTGCCCGACTCCGACTTGGACTGAAGCAGCAACGTCCCGAGATAGGGCACGAAGTACACCGATACAACCCACGAGATCAGCAAGGCCGCTGCAGTCACCGCGAAGATCGCAAAGGTATATTCACCCACGGTCGATTTCGCCATGCCGATCGGCAGGAAACCCACTGCGGTAATCAGCGTTCCAGTCAGCATCGGCATTGCCGTGGCTTCGTAGGCGAAGGTGGCGGCCCGGACTTTGTCGTACCCCTCTTCAAGCTTGCGCACCATCATCTCGACCGAAATGATCGCGTCGTCCACGAGCAGCCCGAGCGCGATGATCAAGGACCCGAGCGATATCTTGTGCAGGCCCACTCCCCAGTAGTACATCGTGACGAAGGTGATCGCCAGGACCAGCGGAATCGTGATGCCCACTACCGCACCCGGGCGCCAGTCGAGTCGCAACGGCTTGAAGTGAAGACCCAGGCTGATGAAACTTACCGCCAGCACGACGCACACCGCTTCGATCAGGACCTTCACGAATTCGCTCACGGAGCGCGAGACGACCTTGGCCTGGTTCTGAAACTGATGCAGCTCGATGCCCAGCGGCAGTTCCGCGCGAACTGCTTCGGAGGCCAGATCCAGCGCGTGACCCATTTCGATGATGTCGCCGCCCTTGGCCATCGACACGCCCAGCGCTATGACTTCCATGCCCTGGTGGCGCACCTTGACTTGCGGCGGGTCGACATAGGCGCGCGTGACTTGGGCAATGTCGCCGAGCTTCAGGCTGTTGCCCCCGGCACGGATCGCGAACAGTTTCAATTCATCGACTGAAGTGAATTGCCCCGCGACGCGCACCTGGACCGAGTCGGTGGGTGAGTTGATGATGCCTGCCGACTCGACCGAGTTTTGTTGGCCAAGTTGTGCCAGAACCTGGGTCAGGTCCAGCCCGAGTTGCGCCAGACGCTTTTGCGAGAACTCGACGAAAATCTTTTCGTCTTGGGCGCCGAACACGGCAACCTTGTTGACATGGCGAACCTTGAGCAGGCGCTGGCGCACGCGATCGGCGTGGTCCTTCAGTTCCTGATAACTGAAGCCATCGGCAGAAAGCGCATACATCGAGCCATAGACGTCGCCGAACTCGTCATTGATGAATGGCCCGACCACACCGCTGGGCAGCGTGGCGCGCATGTCACCGATCTTCTTCCGCACCGTGTACCAGACCTGCGCCATTTGATTCGGCGGCGACGAGTCCTGGACCTGAAAAATGATCAGCGCCTCACCGGGTTTGGAATAGCTGCGGATCTTGTCGGAGTACGGAACCTCCTGCAGCGTGCGCTCGAGTTTGTCGGTGACCTGCTCCGCCATTTGCTGCGCAGTGGCTCCCGGCCAAAACACGCGCATCGCCATCGCCCGAAACGTGAAGGGCGGGTCTTCGTCTTGCCCGAGCTGAAAGTACGCGGCCGCACCCAGCACGAGCAATACCACGAGCAAGTAGCGGGTCAGCGCCGGATGATCCAGCGCCCACCTGGAGATGTTCAATCGCGCTGCCGGAACCTGCGGCGTGGCATCCTTCAGCCCAGACTCGGCCAGCGCACTCAATTCGGCACCTTCGGCGAGGTGGCGCCGGTGCGTGCCGGGTCGACGCCGGCGACGGCCCCCGCGTGTCCATACAACTTGACTTTCTGGCCCGGTTCAAGCACGTGCACGCCCGCGGTGACGACGATTTGATCTGCGGCCAGACCAGCGCCGATGATCACCTCATTGCCCTGCGTACCCGCCACCTGCACGGGCCGCAGCGAGACCGTCATCGTCGCTTCGTCGACAACCCAGACCGCACTCTTGCCCTGCTCTTCACGCAACGCGGAAAGCGGCAGCGTCAGAATTCCGGCGACGCGGGGCAGTTCGACGTAGACCGTTGCGGTCTGGCCGAGCCGCACGCCGCGAATGTTTCCGATGTCGGCTTTCACCAGAAACGTCCGCGTCACCGCATCCGCCGCGGCTGCAATCTCGCGCAGTGTCGCGGCATGCGCTGGCCCTGTTTCACCCCAGAACCGAACCTTGAACGCCCCGGGAGATGTGGCCAGCGCCTTGATCGCGCCGACCTGGTCTTCGGGCACGGAAAACACCACGTCCCTCGGCCCGTCGTGGGCAAGCCTGAGCACGGGTGTGCCCGCGGCGACCACCATTCCCGGTTCAGCGTCGACTCCGGTCACGACTCCGCTCGCATCGGCCACCAGCGCGGCATAACCAGTTTGGTTGCCCTGAGCGCTGGCCTGAGCCTTGGTCTGGTCGAACTGCGCCTGCGCCGACCTGACGACGGACTCGCGCCTCTCAAGCTCGGCCGAACTGATGAACCCCTTGTCCAGCAGATCCTTGTAGCGGCGGTAGTCGGCGGTGGCTTGCTCCAGGTTCACCTGCGCTGCGACGAAAGCCGCCGTTGCCGCCTCGTGGCCGAGCTGCAAGTCTCTCGGGTCGAGCTGTGCGAGAACCTGGCCGGCGGTGACACCACTGCCGACCTCCACGTTGCGGCGAGTGATCTTGCCGCCGACCCTGAAACCCAGGCGCGATTCCGTCCTCGCCCGCACTTCCGCGGCAAACTCCTGAGACCCCTGCGCCGTCTGCGAACTTACCCGCAGGGTCTTGACGGCACGGATCGGATCAGCTTTGGGTACCTGTTTGGAGCAGGCGACCACGATGGCCAAGCAAAACAAAGCGAGAAGAACTCGGGTGTGCATGGTGCGCTGTCCTGGTCCGTGGGCGGAGGCATTTGCGCCCGGCTCCCGCCGGAGCGGGGCGCAACTGACTGAATGGTCAGTAATATAGAGGCGAGGCAGAGACCTGTCAATCGTCAGGCCCATTCGAAGAGCACGATCGCACACGCTGCTGCGCGCGCGTAGACAATCGCGGCGTGGCTGTAGATCACTACGAAAACTTCCCCGTCGCCTCCTGGCTCTGCCCGCGCGCGCTGCGCCCTGCCGTGGCAGCGATCTACTGGTTCGCCCGGACCGCAGACGATATCGCCGACGAAGGGGACGCCTTGCCCGATGCGCGCCTTGCCGCACTCGCCGCCTACCGCGCCGACCTGCTCGCGATGGCGAACTGCGGAGCTGCGTCGGTAGCCTGGCCCACGGTGTTCGAGCCGCTGCGGCCGGTGCTCGTCAGGCACCGGCTGCCGCTGCAGCTGCTGATAGATCTGCTCAGCGCTTTTGAGCAAGACGTCTGGAAGTGCGGCTATGCGACACGCGATGACTTGCTCGACTATTGCCGGCGTTCGGCAAACCCAGTGGGCCGCCTGATGCTTCATTTGTTCAAGATCGAAGACCCAACTGCGCTGAACCAGTCCGACGCCATCTGCACCGCCTTGCAACTCGTCAATTTCTGGCAGGACTTGGGCCCGGACCTCGCGCGCCGTCGCTACTACATACCCGACGAAGACTGCGCACGGCATCGAATCGCTCCGCAGCGCTTCTGGGAGCGCCGCGACACCCCCGCAAGCCGCGCCCTGATGACCGAACTGGTGCGTTGGGCTCGAACATTGATGCTCAGCGGAGCACCGTTGGTGCATCGATTGAACGCTCGTTCAGGCTGGGAGCTGCGTCTGGTCGTGCAGGGTGGTTTGCGCATCCTGGAGAGAATCGATCAACTGCAGGGCGCGACTCTCGAAACGCGTCCCGTCCTGGCGACACGCGACGTCGCGCCGATGCTCTGGCGCGCGCTCAAGATGCGCCCCAACCGCGCCATCGCGGCTGCGGCCTACCCATGACGCCCGAAGCCTATGTGCAGCAACGCGCGGCCAAGAGCGGCTCAAGTTTCTACTACGCCTTTCTGTTTCTGCCGCAGGCACAACGCGCAGCGATCACCGCGTTCTACGCGTTCTGTCGCGAAGTCGATGACGTCGTCGACGAAATCCAGGACACGGGCGTGGCACGCACCAAACTCGCATGGTGGCGCAGCGAAACCGCCGCCGCTTTTTCGGGCCATGCCAGCCACCCCGTGACCCAAGCCCTGATGCCGCACGTGAACGCATACGGCATAGCGCCCGCCCACCTGAACGCGGTGATCGACGGCTGCCAGATGGATCTGGACCAAACGCGCTATCTTGACTTCGCCGCATTGCAGCGCTATTGCCATCTCGTGGCAGGAGTCGTCGGCGAGGTAGCGTCGAACATTTTCGGCCGCACCCAGCCGAGCACTCTTGCCTACGCGCACAAACTCGGCCTGGCCATGCAGCTCACCAATATCATCCGCGACGTGGGCGACGATGCACGCCGCGGGCGCATCTATTTGCCGATGTCCGAGCTCAAGCAATTCGATGTCAAGGCCCACGAAGTCATCGCGCGCGTCGACAGCGAACGATTCACGACGTTGATGAAGTACCAGGCGGAGCGCGCGCAGCAGGCCTACGATGCAGCGTTCGAGCTGCTCAACCCGGTGGACCGGGCGGCGCAAAGGCCGGGGCTGATGATGGGCAACATCTATCGGACCTTGCTGCGCGAAATCGAAGCCGATGGTTTTCGCGTCTTGCGCCAACGCACGTCGCTCACGCCGATTCGCAAGCTCTGGATTGCGATGCGCACCAACTGGCAAGAACGCTAGCGGTGCGCACAGTCGCAATCGTCGGTGCAGGTTGGGCCGGTATCGCCGCCGCTGTTGAAGCCACGCTGCGAGGCGACGCCGTGACGCTTTATGAAATGGCGCCGCGCTGCGGCGGCCGGGCGCGCAGCGTGGAGGTCGATGGGCTGACGCTGGACAACGGCCAGCACATCTTGATCGGCGCCTACACCGAAACGCTGCGCCTGATGCAGCTCGTCGGCGCGGATGTGCGGCAGTTGCTGCTGCGCACTGCGCTGGAGCTTCGGGAACCCGAGCACCGGGGCCTGCGGCTGGAGGCAGGGCCGCCCATCGTCTCGCTTGCCATGGCGGTGGCTCGGCATCCCACATGGAGCTGGCGCGCCAAGCTCGCTTTGATGGCGCAGGCCTCGCGCTGGGCGATGATGAGATTTGCTTGCGACCCAGCGCTGCTCGTCGCCGACCTGACACACCGGCTGCCACGCGAGATCCGCCGGGAATTGATCGACCCATTGTGCGTGGCCGCCTTGAACACTTCGTCACACCAGGCCAGCGCAAGCGTTTTCTTGCGGGTGCTGAAAGACGCGCTCTTTGGCGCACCGGGTTCATCTGACCTGTTGTTGCCGAAAGCCGGTCTCAGCGAAGTACTTCCAGACCCAGCCCTGCTCTGGCTGCGGCAGCATGGTGCCGTGGTCCATGCATCGACGCGCGTGCACGACCTTCGCCCGACGCCACAGGGCTGGTGCGTCGACGCCGCCTGTTTTGACCATGTCGTGCTGGCGACGCCTGCGCCGGAAGCCGCGCGTCTGGTGCAAGCGCACGCGGCAGCGTGGGCGCACACCGCGCGCGCCCTGCCGTTCGAGCCGATCATGACAATCTATGCCCGCAGCGCGGGCACGCGCTTGCCGATCCCGATGCTTGCTTTGGAGTGCGACGCGAAACGCCCGGCGCAGTTCGTATTCGATCGAGGGCAACTCGGCGGACCGCAGGGCTTGCTGGCGTTTGTCATCAGCGGCGCTCGCGACTGGGTGGAACGCGGCGCAGTGGCAGCGACCGAAGCAAGTTTTGCGCAGGCGACTCAAGCGCTCGGCGCCTGGTTGCGAGCACCCTTGCAGGCGGTAACGGTGCTGACGGAAAAACGCGCCACGTTTCGCTGCATTCCGCAGCTCGCGCGTCCCCCTTTGCAGATCGCCGCCGGCATTTGCGCGGCCGGCGACTATGTCGCCGGGCCCTATCCCGCAACTCTGGAAGGCGCCGTTCGATCAGGCGTGCGCGCAGCCCGCGCGCTGCACTGACACCGGCCGGCAGCGCGCGGCAGCAATGTAGACGAAAATCTTCGGTATGCGATCAAGCGAAGGCAAGCCCCCAACGATTCAAGTTCTGGCGCGAGCGTTTTCGCTGCTGGACGTACTCGCCGCCCATCAGGAGCCGGTTTCGTTGAAACGGGTCAGTGAGCAGACAGGGCTGCACCCGTCGACTGCGCACCGGATCTTGAACGACCTTACGATCGGCCGCTACGTCGACCGTCCCGAGGCCGGAAGCTACCGCTTGGGAATGCGATTGCTCGAACTGGGCAACCTGGTGAAGGCACGGCTGGACGTGCGCGACGCAGCACTCACTCCGATGCGCGAACTGCACAAGGTCACGCATCAGCCGGTGAATCTTTCGCTGCGCCAAGGCGACGAAATTGTCTATATCGAGCGCGCCTTCAGCGAGAGGTCCGGCATGCAGGTCGTGCGCGCGATCGGCGGCCGTGCCCCGTTGCACCTGACCTCCGTGGGCAAGCTCTTTCTGGCGCAGGATGATGCGCCACGTGTGCGGGCCTATGCGACGCGTACCGGATTGGCCGGCCACACGCGCAACAGCATCACCGACTTTGCTGCCCTGGAGAGTGAACTCGCCCGGGTGCGGCGCGACGCAATCGCGCGCGACGACGAAGAACTCGAACTGGGCGTGCGTTGTATGGCAGCGGGCATCGTCGACGACCAAGGCAAGCTGATCGCCGGGCTGTCGATTTCAGCGCCTGCCGACAGACTTGAAGAGTCCTGGCTCGAGCGCTTGAAGGCCACGGCGGCGCAAATTTCCGCGGCACTTGGACATGCAGGCGCGTGAAGTCGCGCCGCAACGGCTTCGATCAGGACGTCAGCTTTTGAGCCACTGACTCATTCGTCGCCGGTGGCAGGTTGTCGATGATCCAGCGGCGAACCCGCTCCGCGTCTCCCAGCCGCGAATACTTGCCTACGGAGTCGAGGAACACCATGATCAGCGAGCGCCCGGCAAAGTTGACTTGCATCACCAGGCAACGCCCGGCCTCGGCGATATAGCCGGTTTTTTGCAGACCGATGTCCCAGTCGGCGCGCCGCACCAGACGGTTCGTGTTGTTAAATTGCAGATTGCGCCGTCCGATTTCCATCTTCGCCTTGGGCGACACCGACATGTCGCGAATGATCGGATGCTCGTGCGCGGCGCGCGCCAGCGTCACCAGATCCCGGGCGCTGGATCGGTTGAGGCTCGAAAGACCCGTCGCCTCGACGAAACTCGAGTCGTGCATGTTCAGTGTTTCAGCCGTGGCATTCATGGCGGCGACAAACGCCTCGGTGCCGCCGGGGTAGGTTCGACCCAGCGCGTGTGCGGCACGGTTCTCCGAGGCCATGAGTGCAAGGTGCAGCATTTCGCCGCGAGTCAACTGCGTCCCGACCTTCAAGCGCGAGGGACTGCGCTTCTCGGTGTCGACGTCGTCCTGGTTCAGGATCACCAGTTCGTCGAGCGGCAACTTGGCCTGGGCAATCACCAGAGCTGTCATAAGTTTTGTCAGCGATGCGATTGGAAGCACGACATCGGCGTTCTTGCTGAACAGAACCTCGTCGGTATCCAGGTCGATCACCATCGCGGCGCTCGATTTGAGGGCCAGCGGGTCAGGCGTACGGTGCAATCCGGCCGCCTCGCCCGCCGACGCATGCGCTGCCGCACGGCGGGGTTTCGCAGACGAGTTGCCGGCAGTGACCGACAGACTCTTGCGCGCCGGGACGCGCCGCAAGTTGCGCGACTCAGGCGACGTGCCGGCGGTCGCGCCATAGACATCGGCGCGTTCGGGCTCTTCAGTCGCGGCGAATGCCAGCGGCAGCGCGCCCGGAATCATCAGAACGACAAGCGCCGCTCCAATGCTTGACCTCAATGCCCCTCGGGCAATCTTTTTCGCTCCCATGCCGGGAGTTTAGGCGAATGGGAAAAGTCGCGCAAGATCAAAAAGTTACGGCTTCTTCCTAAGGTCAGATCTTGGATACGGCAGAAATCCGTGACGCACTTCACCCTTGCGCAGAAACGCGCTCCACCTTGCTCTCAAGCTTGTTCAAAGCGCTCAAGTAAGCCTTGGCCGAAGCGACGACGATGTCCGGATCCGCGCCGACTCCGTTGACCACCCTCCCCCCCAACTGAAGGCGTATCGTTACTTCGCCCTGTGACTCGGTGCTGCCGGAAGTGATGGCATTGACGGAATAAAGCAACATCTCTGCGCCGCTGTGCAGCACCGATTCGATCGCCTTCACGCTGGCATCGACCGGGCCGTTGCCGTCACTCTCGGCCTCCCGCTGCGTGGCACCGGCCAAGAATGCCACCTTGGCGTGCGGTCGCTTGCCTGTTTCAGAAGCTTGCGACAGCGACAACAGTCGATAGTGCTCATGCTGGGAAGTGACGGACTCGTCCATCACCAAGGCGAGTATGTCTTCGTCGAAGATGTCGCTCTTGCGATCTGCGAGTTCCTTGAATTTCGCAAACGTCGCGTTGACTTCGGCTTCCGAGTCCAGTTCGATGCCCAGTTCCTGCAAGCGCTGACGAAACGCATTTCGCCCCGACAGCTTGCCCAGCACGATCTTGTTCGTCGACCATCCCACGTCTTCGGCGCGCATGATCTCGTAGGTGTCGCGTGCCTTGAGCACACCATCCTGGTGTATCCCCGATGCGTGGGCAAAAGCATTCGCGCCGACGATCGCCTTGTTGGGTTGCACAACAAACCCGGTGGTCTGCGATACCAGGCGCGACGCCGGAACGATCTGCGTGGTGTCGATGCCGAGTTCCAGGCCGAAGTAGTCGCGGCGTGTGCGCAACGCCATCACGACCTCCTCGAGCGAACAATTTCCGGCACGCTCGCCCAGCCCATTGATCGTGCACTCGATCTGGCGTGCACCGCCGAGTTGAACACCCGCGAGCGAATTCGCCACCGCCATTCCAAGATCGTTGTGGCAATGCACCGACCACACGGCTTTGTCAGAGTTCGGAATCCGCTCGCGCAGCGACTTGATGAAGCCTCCGTACAGCTCGGGAATCGCGTACCCGACAGTGTCGGGAACATTGATCGTCGTCGCGCCTTCGTGAATCGCGGCTTCGATCACCCGACACAGGAAATCCGGATCCGAGCGGTAGCCGTCCTCCGGCGAAAACTCGACGTCGCCCGACAGCTTGCGCGCGAAGCGAACCGACAGCTTGGCCTGCTCATAGACTTGCTCGGGCGTCATGCGCAGCTTCTTTTCCATGTGCAGAGCACTGGTTGCGATGAACACGTGGATGCGCGTGGCAGCGCCACCGTGCAGGGCTTCGGCGGCGCGCGCGATGTCCCGATCGTTGGCGCGCGCCAGCGAACAGACAACGCTGTCTTTGATCGCGTGCGCAATTGCCTTGATGCATTCGAAGTCGCCGTTCGAAGAGGCGGCAAAGCCGGCTTCGATCACGTCGACTTTCATGCGCTCGAGCTGGCGCGCGATACGCAGCTTTTCGTCCTTGGTCATCGAGGCACCCGGCGATTGCTCACCGTCGCGCAATGTCGTATCGAAAATAATCAGTTTGTCAGCCATGTTGGGTCTCCAAAAGAAAAACGGCCCGTTGCGGTTTGCAAACGGGCCGTAGCGACAGAACGAGCACAGTCGATCAACGAGCCCCTTGTACTCCTAGAAGCAAGACGTCGATCGGGTGCCGGTCAACCATGGCGGCGAATATAGCATGGCATGCGGATGCTTTCACCGGTGCAGCCCTTCTTCATCGGGCTCGTCGGTCGAAGTGGCAATCACGCTCACCGGACGACCCTTCAAACGCTTCCAGACATACACCGCATAGCCAGAGGCGCCGTACACCATGAACAGGCCGAACAATGCGCCAGGCAGGTGGATGTTGATGATCGCGATGCCGAGGGCGATCGCGACGATCACAATGAACGGCACCGAACGCTTCAAGGTCACATCCTTGAAACTGTAGAACGGAACGTTCGTCACCATCGTCAGGCCGGCATACAGCGTGATTCCGAAAGCGAGCCAGGCGAGCCACGAGCCCTGCAGCCCCCCCTTGAAGCCCGATGTTTCCATGAGCCAGATGAAACCGACCACGACCGCCGCCGCGGCCGGGCTCGGCAGGCCCTGGAAGAACCGGCGGTCCACCACGCCAAGATTGGTGTTGAATCGCGCCAATCGCAACGCGGCACAAGAGCAATAGACAAAGGCGGCGATCCAGCCCAGCTTGCCCAGGCCCTTGAGTTCCCACTCGTAAACGATCAAAGCCGGCGCGGCGCCGAACGAAACCATGTCGGACAGGCTGTCCATCTGTTCGCCGAACGCGCTCTGGGTGTTGGTCATCCGGGCGACGCGGCCATCCAGGCTGTCCAGCACCATCGCCGAGAAAATCCCGTAGGCGGCCTGCTCGAACTGACCGTTCATTGCCATCACGATGGCGTAAAAGCCGCCGAACAGTGCTGCCAGGGTGAACAGGTTGGGCAGAACGTAGATCCCCTTGCGGCGTGGGCGCGGACCCAGGTCTGCCAATTCGCTCGGACGGGTTTCGAGTGGGTCAGTCATCGCCTTGGGACCTCAACGCAGTTCCACGCGCATTTCAATTCTTCGATTGATCGACGAGGCGATTCTTCTTGATCCAGGGCATCATCGCGCGCAATTGCTCGCCCACCACTTCGATGGGGTGCTCGGCCATCAAGCGCCGCTTCGAAAGCAGGGTGGGAGCCCCGGCGCGGTTTTCGAGGATGAAGCTTTTCGCGTATTCGCCGTTCTGAATGTCTTTCAGCGCCTGGCGCATGGCCCGGCGCGTCTCGTCGGTGACGATCTTCGGCCCGGTCACGTATTCGCCGTACTCGGCGTTGTTCGAGATCGAGTAGTTCATGTTCGCGATGCCACCTTCGTAGATCAGGTCGACGATCAGCTTCAACTCGTGCAGGCACTCGAAATAGGCCATCTCGGGCGCATAGCCGGCTTCCGTCAAGGTCTCGAACCCAGCCTTGATGAGTTCGACTGCCCCACCGCACAAGACGGTCTGTTCGCCGAAGAGATCGGTTTCGGTCTCTTCGCGGAAATTGGTTTCGATCACACCGGCCTTGCCGCCGCCGTTGGCCACGGCGTAACTCAGCGCCAGGTCACGCGCCTTGCCAGTGCGATCTGCATGCACCGCAATCAGCTGCGGCACTCCGCCACCCTGCGTGTAAGTGGAGCGTACCGTATGCCCTGGCGCCTTGGGTGCAACCATCCAGACGTCGAGATCCTCGCGCGGCACGACCTGGCCGTAGTGAATATTGAATCCATGCGCGAAGGCCAGCGAAGCGCCCTGCTTGATGTTCGGCTCGACATCGGTTCTGTAGACCGCGGCGATCTGTTCGTCGGGCAGCAGCAGCATCACGATGTCGGCCTGTTTCACAGCGTCGGCCACTTCGGCGACGCGCAGCCCGGCTTTCTCTGCCTTGTTCCACGACGCGCCGGCACGCCGCAAGCCGACGGTGACCCTGACACCGCTGTCATTCAGATTCAGGGCGTGGGCATGGCCTTGCGAGCCGTAGCCGACGATCGTCACGTTCTTGCCCTTGACCAGGCTCAGATCGGCATCCTTGTCGTAGTAGACCTTCATCACTTGCTCCTTCAAACAACTTTCGGGGTGGTGGGTAAACGGGTTCTCAAACCCGCAGGATGCGCTCGCCGCGACCGATCCCGCTGGTGCCGGTGCGCACGGTTTCCAGAATCGCAGTGCGATCGATCGCTTCCAGGAAGGCGTCGAGCTTGCTGGCATCGCCGGTCAGCTCGATGCTGTAGCTCTTCTCCGTGACGTCGATGATGCGGCCGCGAAAGATGTCGGCCATGCGCTTCATTTCTTCGCGCTCCTTGCCGACCGCGCGCACCTTGATGAGCATGAGTTCGCGTTCGGTGAAGGCGCCTTCGGTCAGGTCGACAACTTTGATCACTTCGATCAGCCGGTTCAGGTGCTTGGTGATCTGCTCGATCACTTCATCCGAGCCGGTGGTCACGATCGTCATGCGCGACAACGATGCGTCTTCGGTTGGCGCGACCGTCAGGCTCTCGATGTTGTAGCCCCGCGCCGAAAACAGGCCGACGACGCGCGACAAGGCTCCCGGTTCGTTCTCGAGGAGCAAGGCAATGATGTGTTTCATGGTTTCGGTTCGGCGCGATCTTCAGTCCCATGGCGGTAACCCGTGGACCTTGGCGACACCGAGTCGCTGACTGATTCTGATTCATGGCCGAAGCTGGCGCCCGGTTCGCGCGGCTTGCCGTCCCGGTGCGGTAACACCGGCCGATGCATCCGCACTCGCCGCACTACAGGTCTTCGGAGCCCAGCAGCATCTCCGTGATGCCTTTGCCTGCCTTGACCATCGGCCAGACGTTTTCGGTCGGGTCGGTACGTATATCGAGAAACACGGTGCGGTCTTTCAGCCGAATCGCTTCGCGCAACGCAGGCTCCACGTCGCTCGGCCGATCCACCAGCAGACCGACGTGGCCGTAGGCCTCGGCCAGCTTCACGAAATCGGGCAACGCATCCATGTAGCTGTGCGAATAACGCCCCCCATAGTCGATCTGTTGCCACTGCCGCACCATGCCGAGGTATCGGTTGTTCAGCGAAACGATCTTCACCGGCGTCTTGTATTGCAGGCAGGTCGACAGTTCCTGAATGCACATTTGAATCGAACCTTCGCCTGTCACGCAAAACACGTCGGCCTGAGGTTTCGCCAGCTTGATGCCCATCGCATAGGGCAAGCCCACGCCCATCGTTCCCAGCCCGCCTGAATTGATCCAGCGCCGGGGCTCTTCGAAGCGGTAGTACTGCGCCGCCCACATCTGGTGCTGGCCGACGTCGGAGGTGATGTAGCAATCACTTCCCTTGGTCAGCTCCCACAATCTTTCGACGACGAACTGCGGTTTGATGACCTCTTCGCTGTTCTTGTAGCTCAGGCAATCCTGCTTGCGCCACTGATTGATCTGCCCCCACCAGACCGAAAGGGCCGCGGCGTCGGGCTTGGTGGCGCTTTCCTTCACTTGCGCGACCAGGTCTTGCAGCACATCCTTGACGTCGCCGACGATCGGAATATCGACACGCACGCGTTTCGAGATCGAGGAGGGGTCGATGTCGATATGGATGATCTTGCGTTCGACGCTGGCAAAGTGCTTCGGATTGCCGATGACACGGTCGTCGAACCGGGCACCCACGGCGATCAGGACGTCGCAGTTTTGCATCGTCATGTTGGCTTCATATGTGCCATGCATGCCAAGCATTCCGAGGAACTTGGGGTCGCTGGACGGATACGCACCCAGGCCCATCAAGGTGTTCGTGCAGGGGTACCCGAGCAGGTCGACCAACTGGCGCAACTCCGCGCTGGCATTGCCGAGGATCACCCCGCCACCGCTATACACGTAAGGCCGTTTGGCGGCCAACAGCAACTGCACCGCCTTGCGGATCTGACCGCCATGGCCTTTGCGCACCGGGTTGTAGGAACGCATCTCGAGCGTTGCTGGATAGCTGAACGGCGCGGTATCCAGGGAGATATCCTTCGGAATGTCCACCACCACTGGCCCGGGCCGGCCGCTGCGAGCGATGTGGAACGCCTTCTTCATGGTCAGCGCGAGCGCACGAACGTCCTTCACCAGGAAGTTGTGTTTGACGATGGGCCGCGTAATGCCGACGGTGTCACATTCCTGGAAGGCGTCAAGCCCGATCGCGGGCGTGGGCACCTGACCGGTGATGATGACCATCGGAATCGAATCCATGTACGCCGTGGCAATGCCGGTCACCGCATTCGTCACCCCCGGCCCGGAGGTGACGAGCGCAACACCGACCTCGCCGGTGGCCCGTGCATAACCGTCCGCTGCATGCACTGCGGCCTGTTCGTGGCGCACCAATACATGCTCGATGGTGCCCTGTTTGTACAAGGCGTCGTAAATGTAAAGAACGGCACCGCCGGGATAGCCCCAAAGGTACTTGACGCCCTCCGCCTGAAGGCAGCGCACGAGGATCTCCGAGCCGTTGGGGTCTTGGGTGGGGGGATTGGGCTGAGCTTGAGCGGCTCGCCGCAGTTCCGCAGCAGACATATCCATCTTGAACCTTTGCGATTTTCTCTAACGAAAAACCATCGGTGCACCTCTCCCGGCCCTCGTGAGGCGGGTGTGGTGCCTGCATGCCCGACCGGGCTTGCTCCCCTGGTTTGGAGGAGCCGCGTCGAGCGTTGAATTATGCGAAGCAGCATTATGTCATCGCTTTTTCCGCGGCCGCGGCGCAACCGGCGAGCAGCCCAGGCCCGGTGAGATAATCGCGCCCGGTTTCAGGGCCGAGGCCCGAGGCGCGCCGCCCTTGGCATCCGACAGAGAACTTTCCGACTTCCTCAAGAGCGTCGAGAAGCGTGCCTTCAAGCGCGCGGTTTACGCCGTTCGCGACGACGACGCGGCGCTTGACATCGTGCAAGACACGATGATCCGCCTGGCAGAAAACTACGCCGATCGGCCGGCGGCAGAGTTGCCGCTGCTGTTTCAGCGCATCCTGTCCAACGCCACGATGGACTGGTTTCGGCGCCAAAAAGTGCGCAGCGCAGTCTTTCGAAACTTCTCCGAATTCGAAAATGCCGGCAGCGATGGGGAAGACTTCGATATCCTCGAAGTCCTTGAATCGCTTGATGGGCGCGCCGAGTCGGAAAGCGCCGCCGAGACATTGTCACGGGCACAAATCCTGCAAGCGATCGACGCCGAGGTGGCCGAATTGCCGCAGCGTCAACGTG
Source organism: Burkholderiales bacterium (assembly GCA_022758925.1). Taxonomy (GTDB): domain Bacteria; phylum Pseudomonadota; class Gammaproteobacteria; order Burkholderiales; family Burkholderiaceae_C; genus JAEMQF01. The sequence goes on from JAEMQF010000093.1 coordinate 41,318, forward strand.
AAGCGTTCTTGCTGCGTTACTGGGAGGAACTCGACATCGCCGAGACGGCAGTTGCCATGGGGTGCTCGCAGGGCAGTGTGAAAACGCACAGTTCACGGGCGGTACATGCACTGGCCAAAGCCCTCAAGGCGAAGGGAATCTCACTGTGAATCGCATCAACTCAACCGAAATGTTCTCCGCACTCGCGTCGGCGCAGGCCCGGTTTGCCGAACGTGCATTGGCCCGTCTGAACGAAAGCGCGCAAGCGCTCTCCCCGGAAATTGCCGAGCGCCTGAGGTTTTCGCGCGAATCAGCCTTGCAGCGTGCACGTACCGTTCGCGCGGCCAAGGCCGCCGTTCCAAGCATGGGCGCGACGAGTTCCGGCGCTTTGATGCTGAGTGGTTGGCTGCCCGACTGGGGCGTCAAGGTCGCGTCGATATTGCCTTTGCTCGCATTGGTCGCGGGCCTGGCACTCATCCAGCATGCGCAGACCGAGGCGCAAATTTCGATTGCTGCGGAAATCGACGCGGACCTGCTCACCGACGACCTGCCACCCAGAGCCTACAGTGACGCGGGCTTTGTGGAATATCTCAAACTGCCGAAAGATTGAGGGTTTGACGTGTTGGCCGGGAAGATGCGCTTCGATCAAAATCCAATCAGGCTCGCGTTATGCAGCGTCGCGAGTGGTGTGGTCTTGCTCGCTTTGAGTGAATTTCCCTCACCCGCGCAGGCCCAGGCCCAGGCTGTTGCACCCGCCCGCGCCGCAGCCAAGCCTGCGGCCGAAGCCAAACCGCGCTGGCAGCAGTTGAGCACTACGCAACACGATGTCCTGAGACCGCTTGAGCGCGAATGGCCAGCCATCGATGGCGAGCGCAAACAAAAGTGGCTGGCAATTGCTGCGAAGTACCCTGCGATGTCGCCCCAGGAACAGGCGCGAGTTCAGGAGCGAATGGCTGACTGGTCCAGACTGAGCCCGAAGGAACGCGGCGTCGCTCGCCAGCAGTTTCAAGCCGCGAAACGCGTCGCGCCAGAAGACCGCCCTGCCCAGTGGGAGGCCTATCTGGCGTTACCGCCCGAGAAAAAGCGCGAGCTTGCCGATCGAGCCATGGCCCCAATCGCCAGCCCGAACGCACGCGACAGTCAAGCCCGTTCCTCCGCGCTGGAGCGGCTGAGCGTCATGCCCGTGGCCGCGCGAAGCAAGTCCAATATCGTGCCCAACCCCGCCTATTCGGCACCGCCCACGCCCATCACGTCCACGGCAATGCAGGCACAACCCGGCGCGACGACAACGAGCATCGCGAAGAGGGCGATACCGCCGCCGCATCAGCAACCGGGCCTGCCCAAAATCGCCGCGAGTCCGGGCTTCGTCGACAAGACGACACTCCTGCCCAAACGCGGCCCACAAGGCGCGGCGGTGCGTTCGAGCGCCGCTTCGGAACCCACCCGCAATCCGTGAGTCACCCGGCCTCGCCAGTAGACCCGGCGAGCACACGCACGCCGAGCCTGCCGCGCCGCTTGGCTTGTTTTGTCTACGAAGGCATCTTGCTGTTCGCGGTGCTGATGCTCGCGGCCTACTTGTTCTCGAGCCTGGCACAGCAGCGCCATGCGTTGGCAAACCGCAGTCTGCTCCAGGTCTACCTCTTTCTCGTCCTGGGCATTTACTTCGTGTGGTTCTGGACTCATGGAGGCCAGACCCTCGCCATGAAGACCTGGCGCATTCGCCTGGTGGGTCGCGGCGGCGGGGCCATTTCCCAGGCCCGCGCCCTGGCGCGATATTGTTTGTCCTGGCTCTGGTTCATGCCGGCCCTGGGCGTCACCTGGGCGATTCGGTCGCAACAGGTTTGGCTGCCGTTCGTCTGCCTTGCACTCGGCGTGCTGGGCTATGCGGCCTTGTCATTGTTCCACCCGGATCGGCAGTTCCCGCACGACGCACTGTGCAAGACCCGCCTCGTTTCGGTCGAGCCGGCAGCGGCAAACTGAACCCCTGCGCCGCAGTCTGCCCCCAAGGCACAATCCCGAATGATGAGCAACCCGCACAAGGGAAGGACCGGCGTCTCCAGAATCGTGCACGCCGCGCGCTATTCGACCGAAGGGCTCACCAATGCCTATCGCAGCGAAAGCGCGTTTCGGCAGGAGTTCTGGCTCGCGACCGTGTTGCTGCCGGCGTCGTTCTGGTTGGGGCGTGGCTGGGTTGAAGTTTCGCTCCTGCTCGGTTCGGTGGTCCTCGTGCTGATCGTCGAGCTGCTCAATTCCGCCGTCGAAGCCACTGTCGACCGCATCTCACTCGAGCTTCACGATCTGTCCAAGCGCGCCAAGGACTACGGCAGTGCCGCCGTCATGCTCGCGCTCGTGTTGTGCGCTGGGATCTGGCTGGTTGCGATCTGGAATCGACTCAATGCTTGACACGCACGCCATGTCTGGCCCCAAGATTTGCGTGTACTGCGGGTCGCGGCCGGGCAGCTTGCCTGCATTCGCGCAGGCCGCGCGCATCGTCGGCGCTGAAATCGGGCGCCGCGGCTGGGGCATGGTTTACGGGGGTGGGCGGGCCGGTCTGATGGGCGTGGTGGCAGACGCCGCGATCGCGGCCGGCGCCAAAGTTGTGGGCGTGATTCCACAAAGCCTGATGCAGCGTGAACTTGGGCATCGTGGTTTGGCCGAACTGCACGTGGTGCAGACCATGCACGAACGCAAACTGATGATGGCGCAGCGCAGCGATGCATTTATCGCGCTGCCGGGTGGTATCGGCACTTTCGAAGAGTTGTTCGAAGTCTGGTCCTGGCGCCAACTTGGCTATCACGACAAGCCGCTCGGCCTGCTCAACGCCGCCGGCTACTACGACGCCTTCGCGACCATGATGCACCGCGCCGAAGAGTGCGGCTTCGTCACGCCGACGCAGCGCGGGCTGCTCAATGTCGACACCGATGCGCAACGTCTGCTCGACACACTGGCCGCGGCCATGCCGATAGCCACCGCACCCGACGACTACCGCCGCATATGACGGCGGACACGATCAAACCGCGTCTTCGTCGGTTTCACCGGTGCGGATGCGTACCACCTGCTCGACGGCGGCGACAAAGATCTTGCCGTCGCCGATCTTGCCGGTCTTGGCCGCCTTGACGATGGCCTCGATGCAACGATCGACGTCGCCGTCCTTCACCACGACTTCCACCTTCACCTTGGGCAGGAAGTCGACGACGTACTCGGCACCGCGATAGAGCTCGGTGTGCCCCTTTTGGCGCCCGAAGCCTTTCACCTCGGTCACCGTCAGCCCGGTCACGCCAACTTCGGCCAAGGCCTCACGCACTTCTTCCAGTTTGAATGGCTTGACGATGGCGGTGATTTGTTTCATGGGCGACTCTCGGGTTCGGACAGGGAACGAGTTTACGCGCGGAACTTCGACGTGATCGGATAACGCCAGTCGCGGCCGAACGCGCGGTGCGTGATGCGGATTCCGACCGGCGACTGGCGCCGCTTGTATTCGTTGATCCTGATGAGGCGTGTGACGCGCTCCACGTCGGCGCGGGCAAAGCCTGCCGCCACGATCTGCTCGATGCCCTGGTCTTCCTCCATGTAGCGCTGCAGGATCGCGTCGAGCACATCGTACGCGGGAAGACTGTCCTGGTCGGTCTGGTCGGGACGAAGCTCGGCCGAAGGCGGGCGTGTCATGATTCGCTGTGGGATCACCTCGGCGCCCTGCGCATTGCGCCACGCGGCAAGACGGTAGACCAGCGTCTTGGCCACATCCTTGATGACGGCAAATCCTCCTGCCATGTCGCCATACAGGGTGCAATAGCCGGTCGCCATTTCGCTCTTGTTGCCGGTGGTCAGCACGATCGTGCCGAATTTGTTCGACAAGGCCATCAGCAACGTGCCGCGCACCCGAGCCTGGATGTTTTCCTCGGTGGCGTCTTCGGCGAGCCCGGCAAATTCGCGCGCCAAGCTGGCCCGGAAAGCGTCGAACATCGGCACGATCGAGATTTCGTCGTAGCGTACGTTCAGGCGCTGCGCCATGTCGCGTGCATCGATCCAGGAGATGTCGGCCGTGTAGGGCGAGGGCATCATCACAGCGCGCACCTGCTCCGCGCCCAGCGCATCGACCGCCAGCGCCAGCACCAGAGCCGAATCGATGCCGCCACTGAGCCCGATGATGACCCCGGGGAAACCGTTCTTGCCGACGTAGTCGCGCACGCCGGTCACCAGGGCTGCCCAGGCCTGTGCCTCCAGGTCCGGCAAGGGCGCGAGTTCGCCGCGGGCGGTATCGGCAGTCACATCGAGCAGCGTGACGGCTTCTTCGAACATCGGGGCACGCACCACGATCTCGCCGCGCGAATCGATGGCGAACGATGCGCCATCAAAGACAATTTCATCCTGCCCGCCCACCAGGTGCGAATACAGCAACGGCATGTGATGCGCCCTTGCGCGCTGTGCCATGCGCTGTTCGCGCTCGTCAGCCTTTCCCAAGTGAAACGGCGAGGCGTTGAGCACGCACAGCACATCGGCACCGCCCAGTTTCGCGGCAAGAGCGGGCTCGTCAAACCATGCGTCTTCACAGATGTTCAGGCCAAAGCGCAGCCCCTGGACCTCGAACACGACCGGCCCGAAGCCGGCGTCACGGCCGCTTGCGAAATAGCGGCGTTCGTCGAACACCTGATAGTTCGGCAGTTCGCGCTTGCAGTAGGTGCCGACGATGCGGCCGGCGTTCATCACCGTCGCAGCGTTGAAGCGCTTCGGAATGACCCATGACTTGGACCTAATATCGGCCAATTCACCGAACTGATGCGGATGCCCGACGACCACGAACAACCCCGGCAAATCGGCCAGGGCGCGGGCGCAGTCTTCGACCGCCGCCGCGCAGGCCTGCATGAAGGCCGGCCTGAACAGCAGGTCTTCCGGCGGGTAGCCACAAATGCCCAACTCCGGGCTCAGGACAAGGCGTGCGCCTTGGGCGTACGCAGTTCGGGCCGCGTCGACGATTCGACGCACGTTGCCCGCAAAATCGCCCACCGTCGCGTTGATCTGGGCCAGCGCCACTTTCACCGAGGGTTGTGTTGACATATGACGCAGGCCACGCAAGGCGCAGATGATCCAAATCATTATGTCATTCGGACCTGTTCCGATGTCGAAGACATCGACCTCGCGCAGTGGAATGCCTTGCTCGAAATGCAGCCCGCGGCGACCCCATTCATGCGGCTCGAATACCTGCGCGCGCTGCACGCGAGTGAGAGCGCCTGCGCCGACACCGGCTGGCGCGCCCAGTTCCTGACCCTGATGCAGCGCGGGCGAATCGTCGCCGCCTGTGCGCTGTACTTGAAAGACCATTCCTACGGCGAGTACGTGTTCGACTGGGCCTGGGCCGATGCCTACCAGCGCCATGGTCTCGAGTACTACCCGAAACTGCTTTGCGCGGTGCCGTTCACGCCGGTTCCGGGAGCGCGTTTGTTGGCGCGCGACAGCCAGGCCCGTGCCGCGTTGTTGCGCGCTGTTGAAGCCATGGCGCGCAGTGCGCGACGCTCGTCCGCGCACCTCTTGTTTCTCGACAGCGTCGACCAACTCGCCGCGCGCGAGGCAGGCTGGATGCTGCGCGCCGGGGTGCAGTTTCATTGGAACAATCGCGCACCCACGCCGTACGCCGACTTCGAGGATTTCCTGGTCAGTCTGCAGCGCGACAAGCGCAAGAAGATTCAACAAGAACGGCGCCGCGTGCGCGACGCCGGTGTCACGTTCAGCGTCCTGGAAGGCCCGAATATCTCAACCCCGGACTGGGACTTCTTCTACCGCTGCTACACCAAGACGTACCGTGAGCACCGCTCCACTGCCTACCTGACTCGGGACTTCTTCGCACGCATGGCCCACGGGATGGCCGAGCACTGGCTCTTGTGCCTTGCATCGCGCGGCGGCGAACGAATCGCCGCATCGTTGATCGCACTTGATCCGCGCCAGCGCATCGCCTACGGCCGCTATTGGGGCGCGTTGCAGGCCGTCGATTGCCTGCACTTTGAAGCGTGTTACTACCAGCCCCTGGCCTGGTGCATTGCCAAAGGCTACCGGCGTTTCGAGGGTGGCGCGCAAGGAGAGCACAAGATGGCGCGCGGTCTGTTGCCGGTGCCGACCTGGTCGGCACATTGGCTGGCGCATCCTCAGTTCGCCTCGGCGGTGGCCGACTTCCTGGCGCGTGAGGGTGAAGGCGTGGCGAACTACCTCGACGAACTCGGCGCGCGCCAGCCGTTCAAGCGCACCTAGGCGCCTGTCGGGCTTGGGGTCGGCGAGTAGTTGCACCGCGCATCCGTGGTGCCGGCAAAACGCCGCCCAGTGCCCGACGCGCGGGACGGCCCCCGCTGCAGGCATGACGCTTCAGGCTGCGTCGCCGGCGCCTCATTTGAAGTCGCCGGCGACGGCGCTCACGAACTGCTCGGGTCGAATGTACTTGCGCAGCGCCGTGTTTACCTGAGCCAGCGTCAAGGCCGACAGCGCGGCGTCGGTCCGGCCCGCCAGTGCGAAGTTGCGGCCGAGATAGAGGTTGTTTGCCAAGCCGCTGGCAAGGCTTGCATCTTGCGCGCGTGACAGGCGGCGAAAGTTGAGCAGTCCGCGTTGCCCTTCCACAAGTTCTTGTGGCGTGAAGCCATCGCGCAAGGCGCGGTCGATTTCCTCGAGCAAAGCGGACTCGACTTTGGCGCGATTCTGCGGCGCGAAGATGGCGCTGGCCAGCCACTGCGAATTCGGCTCGAAGTTGTTCCAGTGCACGCTGCTGCGCACGTCGTAGGACAGACCCTCGCGCTCGCGGATTCGTTTCCACAGCCGCGAATTTCCGCCACCGCCGAGCAGGAAGTTCGCCAGCGTCAGCGCCGGGTAGTCGGCATCGGTGTCGGTCAGCGGCAGCGTGCTGCGCACGAGCAGGGTCGCATTCTGTTTGTCGGGCGTGTTCAGCGTCAGGCGCTGCGCACCCACCGGCACTGCGGGAACGGCGATGCGCTGAAACCCGGCGCTGGCCTGCCAACCCGCGAGCCCGGCCGCGAGCGACTGGCGCAGCGCGAGCGGGTCGATGTCGCCGACCGCCGAGAACGTTGCATGCGCGGCGCCGAAGAAGCGACGATGGAATGACTTCACCGCTTCGATTTCGACGGCCTTCACGTCATCGACCCATTCGTCGAAGGTGCGCGCATGGCGCACATCGCCGCGTGGATAAGGATTGCCAAGGCGCGCGATCGCGACCGCGGCGACGCTCTCGGGTTCTTTGCGCTGCTGCTCGATCGCCGCCAACGTCTGGCGCTTCCATTCATTCAAAGCGTCAGGCGGGAAACTGGGATGGCGCAACAGATCGCATGCCAATGAAACTGCATCGGCCAGGTGCTCTCGGCGCGAGCGCAGTTGCAGGCTCACCCGGCCCGGCTGGCTCTGCACGCTCAGTTCGGTCTTCAACGCGTCGAGTCGATCCTGCACCTGCTGACGCGTCAATGTTGCCGTGCCCTTGTCGAGCAGCGCGGCACCCGCCTCCGAGACTTCCACCTGACCGGCAAGCGCCGCTGCGTCTCCGACGTACAGCGTCAGCACTGCGTGCGCAGCGCCGCCGCGTGTGCCTTTCGCGAGCAACGCTGCTTTGACGCCATCGATTTCGAAGGATTGCGTGCGTGCGTCGATGTTGGCGGGTGTGGCCTCGAAGGCAGCGACCTTGGCGGCTCCGCCTTGCGGCTTGAAACCGCGCAAGGCTTCAACCGCATCGATCCTGGCCGGGGCCGGAGCACGCTGCGGCTTGTCGGTTGGAAGATAGCTTCCCAGGGTTCGATTCGAGGCGACCAGGCGCTGCTCGGCGACGCGCTGCACGTCAGCGAGGCCGGCATCGCGCACGCGGTCGCGAAGCAGGAAGAACAAACGCCAGTCACCCTGGGCGATCGACTCCGACAGCGCCACACCCACCGTTTCCGGATTCGTGAACGCCTGCTCCCAGCCCTTCAGCCACTTCGCACGCGCACGTTGCAGTTCCTCCTGGGTCAGCGGCTCGCTCGCCGACGACTCCAGCGCCGCCAGCAGCGCAGCGCGCGCCGGTTCAGTGTCCTGGCCGGGCGCGAGCTGCGCGCCGAACATCACGACACCGGGGTCGGCCAGACCCTGCGAGAAGGCGAAGGTATCGGCCGCGAGCTGCTTTTCCGTCAGCTGCTTGTGCAGGCGTCCCGAAGGCGAATCGCCCATGATCAGCGTCAGCAGTTCCACCGCGGCAAAATCGACATGCGCGGCCGGCGGCACATGGTAGGCCGCGAGCAGCATCGGCACGCCGCCGACACGGCGCAGCGTGACAGCGCGCTCACCATCCTGGATCGGCTCGAGCGTGTGCACTGCCGGCCGGCGCGGCGGCGACGCCGGGATCGAGCCGAACGCCTGCGCAATCCACGACAGGGTCTTTTCGACCGGGAAACTCCCGGCGACGATGAGCGTGGCGTTGTCTGGCCGATAGTGTCGTTTGTAGAACGCACGCAGGCTCGGAATGTCGACGTTCTCGACGTCACTGCGCGCACCGATCGTGCTCTTGCCATAGTTGTGCCACCGGTACATTGCAGCCTGCGTCTGTTCGACCAGGATCCGCTCCGGGCTGTTTTCGCCCATCTCCATTTCGTTGCGCACCACCGTCATCTCGGTGTCCAGATCCTTGCGCGCGATGAAACTGTTCAGCATTGCATCGGCCTGCCAGCCGATATACCAGCGCAGGTTGTCGTCGTTGCTCGAAAAACTCGCGGTGTAGTTGGTGCGATCGGAAGAGGTCGTGCCGTTGGCGGCCAGGCCTCGTTTTTCGAACTCGGCCCAGACCGTCGGGTGCTTGGCGCTGCCCTTGAACAGCATGTGTTCGAGCAGGTGCGCCATGCCGGTCTCGCCATAGTTCTCGTGGCGCGAGCCGACTCGGTAGGTGAGATTGACCGTCGTCGTCGGCTTCGAGTCGTCGGCAATCAGCAGCACCTGCAGGCCGTTGGGCAGGCGGTACTCGTCGATGCCTTCGACCGACGCCACCTTGGCCAGCATCGCCGGGCGCGCGTCCGCGGCGGCAAGCCACAGGCTCGCGGCGAGCAGCAGCGCGACTCGGAGAACGGCTTGGCCGGGCGCCATCTACTTCAGCGCCGCGGCATGCGCAGTGATGCCCTGGCTCACCTGCGCCATCGCCGACTGCGGCCCTTCCCAGCCTTTCACCGACACCCACTTGCCCTGCTCCAGGTCCTTGTAGTGCTCGAAGAAATGCTGAATCGTCTTCAGCCGCAACGGGTTCAGGTCTTCGGGCTTGTGCCAATGCGAATAGATCGACAGGATCTTGTCGATCGGCACCGCGAGCAGCTTGGCGTCGCCTCCGGCTTCGTCATCCATCATCAGCACGCCCAGCGGCCGGCACGTCACCACGACCCCAGGTGCGAGCGGAAACGGCGTGATCACGAGCACATCCACCGGGTCGCCGTCGTCGGCCAGCGTCTGCGGAATGTAGCCGTAGTTGCACGGGTAGTGCATCGCCGTGCTCATGAAGCGGTCGACGAACATCGCGCCGCTCTCTTTGTCGACCTCGTACTTGATCGGGTTCGCGTTCATCGGGATCTCGATGATCACGTTGAACTGCTGTGGTGCGTTGGCGCCCGGGGTCACGTTGTGAAGGCTCATGTGTTTGTTCTTGATGTTGCGCGAGTTGGGGGTAACCCCTATCTTAGCCACCGTTCTCACGGCCTGACTTGCAGTCGCCTCCGAACCCGGCGCATCCCGAAAATGCAGCGGCCTCGGATTGCCTTGTCAGCGCCCATCGCTTAGCATCCAGGCCTGCAAGTTTTCGCCGATTCGCGGCCGCCAGAACGGGCCCCGCGAACTCTCAGAGCGACATCAAACCATCCAGGAGACAACGCCGATGTCAACCACCATGGCGCCATATTTCGCGCTCGCCTGCGGCTTGGCCGCAGTGATCTACGGCTTCGTGCAACGAAGCTGGATTCTGTCGCAAGACGCCGGCAATGCGCGCATGCAGGAAATCGCCGCGGCGATTCAGCAAGGCGCCGCCGCCTACCTGGCGCGCCAATACCGCACCATCGCCATCGTCGGCGTCGTGCTCACGGTCCTCATCGGCTACTTCATCGACGGCACCAGCGCGGTGGGCTTCGTGCTCGGCGCGTTGCTGTCGGGCGCCTGCGGCTTCATCGGCATGAACGTCTCGGTGCGAGCCAACGTGCGCACCGCGCAGGCGGCGACGCGGGGTATCGGCCCGGCCTTGGACGTGGCGTTCAAGGGCGGCGCGATCACCGGCATGCTCGTCGTCGGCCTGGGGCTGCTCGGCGTCACCATCTTCTTCTGGTTTGTCACCGGCCTGGGCCAGATGACGCCCGGCAAGAACCTGGCCAGCCTGCTCAAACCCTTGCTCGGTCTGGCCTTCGGTGCGTCGCTGATTTCGATCTTTGCGCGCTTGGGCGGCGGCATCTTCACCAAGGGCGCCGACGTCGGTGCCGATCTGGTGGGCAAGGTCGAAGCCGGCATTCCGGAAGACGACCCGCGCAACCCGGCCGTGATCGCCGACAACGTGGGCGACAACGTCGGCGACTGCGCCGGCATGGCCGCCGACCTGTTCGAAACCTATGCCGTCACGCTCATCGCCACGATGACACTCGGTGCACTGATGGTTTCGGCCGCGCCGCTGGCCGCGGTGATCTATCCGCTCGCGCTCGGTGGCGTTTCGATCCTCGCGTCGATCATCGGCTGCTCATTCGTGAAAGCGTCGCCCGGCATGAAGAACGTGATGCCGGCCTTGTACAAGGGCCTCGCGGTTGCCGGCGTGCTGTCGTTCATCGCGTTCATCGGCGTCACGATGTTGGTGATGCCCGAGACCGCGCTCGGCGCCGGCACCCAGTGGAAGCTGATCGGCGCCTGCGGCGTCGGCCTGGTGCTGACGGCCGCCCTGGTCTGGATCACGGAGTTCTACACCGGCACGCAGTACTCGCCGGTGCAGCACATCGCGCAAGCGTCGACCACCGGCCATGGCACGAACATCATCGCCGGTCTGGGGGTATCGATGCGCTCCACGGCCTGGCCGGTGATTTGCGTCTGCATCGCGATCCTCACCTCGTACCAGCTCGCCGGCCTGTACGGCATCGCCGTGGCTGCAACCTCCATGTTGAGCATGGCCGGCATCGTCGTCGCGCTCGACGCCTACGGCCCGATCACCGACAACGCCGGCGGCATCGCCGAAATGGCCGATCTGCCCAAGAGCGTGCGCGACATCACCGACCCGCTCGACGCGGTGGGCAATACCACCAAGGCCGTGACCAAGGGCTACGCCATCGGTTCCGCCGGTCTGGCGGCACTCGTGCTGTTCGCCGACTACACGCATTCGCTCAGCGCGCGCGGCATGGAAGTGAGTTTTGACCTGAGCAATCCGAACGTGATCGTCGGCTTGTTCATCGGTGGCCTGATTCCCTACCTGTTTGGCGCCATGGCCATGGAAGCCGTGGGCCGCGCCGCGGGCAGCGTCGTCGTCGAAGTACGGCGCCAGTTCCGCGAGATCAAGGGCATCATGGAAGGCACGGCCAAGCCCGAGTACGGCAAGGCGGTGGACATGCTGACCTCGGCGGCGATCAAGGAAATGATCATTCCGAGCCTGTTGCCGGTGGTCGTGCCCATCGTCGTCGGCCTGCTGCTCGGCCCGGCGGCGCTGGGTGGCCTGTTGATGGGCACCATCGTCACCGGCCTGTTCGTCGCGATTTCGATGTGCACCGGCGGCGGCGCCTGGGACAACGCGAAGAAATACATCGAAGACGGCCATCACGGCGGCAAGGGCAGCGAAACGCACAAGGCGGCTGTGACCGGCGACACCGTGGGCGACCCGTACAAAGACACGGCCGGCCCGGCAGTGAACCCGCTCATCAAGATCATCAACATCGTCGCGCTGCTGATCGTGCCATTGCTTCCGTCCGGGTTGCCGAGCAAGGCAGCGGAGATTCGCGCGCCGCACGCAGTGACTGCAGCCGCGCCGGCCGCGACCCCCGCGACGCCCGCCCCCGCCGCCTCGAAGTAGTAGGCGGCGGCGTGCCGCGCTCGGAGTCTTGGCTGCTGCCGAAGATCGGATCGAGCTGAAAAGTCTTGACAAGTGAATGCCGGCAGCAGCGCCGATGCCCGACGCGTCGACGTCAAGCTGGAATCGGCAACATTCAGCGCTCGAACCGGCCCGGCCTCGAAAGAGCCCGGGCTTTTTCGTGCGGTCCGACAATCCAGCCATGCCGGAGCAAAAGCCCCCACCGCCGGGCGGCAAGGTCATCGCCCTGATCGGTGCTGAATGCACCGGCAAGACGACGCTCGCGCAAGAGCTGCGCGAGGCGCTGGCGAGCGACGGCCACTCGGTGACCCTGGTCACGGAATTCCTTCGCGAGTTCTGCGACGAGCGCGGCCGCACTCCGCGGCGCGACGAACAACTGGCCATTGCCGACGAGCAGATGCAGCGCATCGAGCGCGCCGCTGCGGCGCACGAGTTCGTGGTCGCCGACACCACGGCGTTGATGATCGCCGTCTACAGCGAATTCCTGTTCGACGACCGCGGGCTCCTCGCCGGCGCGCTGCGGGCACAGTCGGGCTACGCCTTGACGCTGCTCACGGCCGTCGATATTGCCTGGCAGGCCGACGCCCACCAGCGCGACGGTGCGCATGTGCGCGAGCCCGTCGACCACCTGCTGCGCAACGCGCTGATCAGCGCTGCATTGCCGTTTTCCGTGATCTGCGGCAGTGGGCCGCAGCGTCGCGCGAGTGCGTTGGCAGCGATCCGCACCGCACTGCCGCCGCAATCCGACCCGGCAGGCGCTGGGTCAGCGCCTCGCTGGCACTGGGTTTGCGAGCGTTGCGGCGACCCGCAATGCGAGACCGCGCTGCCGCCCAAGACCTGAATTGCGGGCGCCCCGAACTGATGCGGATTCGCTTTCAACCGTTGGAAAGCCCGTTGGCGGTCGGCAAATTGCCGAGGTTCGCAGCGGGCTGCGTGCAAGCGTGGAGCAGGGGCAGGTGGCTCGGGGCACGTTCTCCGGCCCACGCTCGCGGGGCACCGTTTCCGGTTCGCAGGCGTTGCGCCATCAACACCGTCTGCTCGTACGGCGGTCGCGGCCACCGCGAATGGTGCCTGCGCCCGTGCCCCAAGCCACCTGCCCGGGCACCCGCTTGGCATGCTACGGCGTGGCATGCCACCCCGGATGCATCAGGGCGGCGGTGGTGCCCCCGGGCGCAGGCACCATTCGCGGTTGCCCCCCATGGCTGCAGGGCACGGCAGTGTTGACGCTGCTGTGGGTTGCAGTCTGCGACGGCCGCCCGCGAGCGTGGGCCGGAGAACGGGGGCACTGCCGCCGCCCTGGCGCCACGACATCGGCATGCTGACCGGGCGCGGAGAGACGACCGTGGGTCGTTGCCACCCACCAAATCTTATTCAATCGAACTCAAGTTCGGATCAGTTGATCGCCACCGTCGGTGGCATCTGATCGCGCGGCGGCGTGAACAACTCGCCCACGTCGACCGCGTCGAAGCGATACTGCAACGCACAGAACTCGCACGCCACCTGCACCCGACCCTGCTCGGCCAGGATGGCGTCGACCTCGGCGCGGCCCAGGCCCTGCATCATGCGCCCCACGCGGTCGCGCGAGCAGCGGCACTCAAAGCGCGGCGCCGCGCCCACCGGGTCAAAGCGCCGCAAAGGTTCTTGCCAATACAGGCGACGCAACAGCGTGGTTGGGTCCAGGCCGAGCAGCTCTACCGGCGTCAGCGTCGCCGTCAGCAGCGCGATGCGACGGAACGCCTCGTCTCGGGCCGAATCGTCGATGCCGGCCTGCGCAGCCACATTCGCCGAGCCTTCGATCGGCAGGCGCTGGATCAGCAAGCCCGCAGCGACTTGGTCGTTTGCGGCAACAGCCAGGCGCGTCTCAAGCTGTTCGGACTGAAGCATGTAGTGCTCGAGCATCTGGCTCACGCTGCGCAGCGCCACGCCTTGCGCATCGCTCAGCGCAACAACGCCCTGGTACGTTTGACGCCCTGCCTGCCGGGAGCCAGGGTCGAGCGTGATCGAGCAGCGGCCTGCGCCTGCGCGATTGAGCATCGAACCCAATTCCGCGCCGGGCTCGACCTCGCCGATCACTTTGGCCGTGGCACGAAACGCCAGGTCGGCGTGCGCTTCGGCCACCGCGAGTTTCACCGGCCCATCACCAAACACCTGCAGGATCAGCGCCCCGTCAAACTTGATGTTGGCCTGCATCAAGACGGCTGCAACCGTCATTTCTCCCATCAGCTCACGCACGGGTGCCGGCCAAGCCCGACCGGCGCGGGCGCGGCGCTGCAACAGCTCACGCCAGCCGTCGGTCAACCGCACCAGGTGCCCGCGAACCGGCAAGCCGTCGAAGATGAACTTGTGGATTTCGCTCATGCCGCGCCAATCCCTCAATCGATCCGGCGCAGGCCAGACGCAAAGCGCCGCGCGTTCGCCACGTAGTGATCGGCAATGCGCTTCAGTTCGTCGATCTGTTCGGGTGACAACATGCGCACCACCTTCGCCGGGCTGCCCAGGATCATCGAGCCATCCGGGAACTCCTTGCCCTCGGTGACCAGGGCGCCGGCACCGACCAGGCAGTTCTTGCCGATTCGTGCACGGTTCAGGACCACGGCCTGAATCCCGATCAGCGAACCTTCGCCGACGCTGCAGCCGTGCAGCATCACCTGGTGGCCGATGCTCACGCCGTCGGCCAACGTCAATGGCGCACCGGGGTCGGAATGGAGGATGGAGCCGTCTTGCACGTTGCAGCGCGCTCCGATTCGCATCAGGTCGTTGTCGCCGCGTAGGATGCAGCCGAACCAGACGCTCGCGTCTTCACCCAACTCCACGTTGCCGATGACCTGGGCACTGTCGGCCACCCAGGCCGAGGCCGCGATGCGCGGCGCAGTTTGTTCGAGACGGTAGACAGCCATGGCACCAGGGTTCAGATCGGTGGCAGGATTCTAGGAGCGTGGCGTGCAAGGCGTTGGCGTGCGTGCCACACTTGACACCGACTTCGCTGACAGCGGTTGTGCTTCGGCCGGCGTTGCGCGAAGATTCGCCCGGCCGCAACCGACTCTGCCTGCCATCGAATCGAAGACGACACGAGGAAGGACACCCCATGCGCGCTGCGATCTACCGTGACAAAGGCCAGGCCAGCGACGTCTTGAAGATCGAGACCTTGGCGCGCGCCGAACCCGAACTCGGCGAGGTCCGAGTCAAGCTTGAGTACTCGGGCGTGAACCCGTCAGACGTGAAGTCGCGCGCCGGCAC
>JAEMQF010000380.1 GCA_022758925.1 Burkholderiales bacterium
CCTGGACCTGCCGTTTCGACCCAGGTACCACCGTATACGCGGTTGAGCGCGATGACGAAGTAGGCGACCACCGAGTACGACAAGGTGTCAGCCACCAGAGAAGGCAGACCCGCCTCGAAGAGCAGGATGAAGAGCAGGAAGGTCTGGCAGTGCAGCCCGAAGACCAGATGCTCCGCGCAGGGGCGGCGTCGGTTGCGATAGAAGAGCCCCAGCGTGAGCGCGAAAGCCGACACCAGAAGCAGAACGAAGTAGGACACAGAGGCCGGCCTCCGCGCGCGCAGGAACTTGAAACGATCTTCGGGCGACAGGGCCTCGAAGCGGCAAACGCCTGGTGTATTGACGTGATCGAGCATGAGTTGCACCAGCACCAGCCTCGAGTCGGGTTGGGTTGGCCTGGGTCTGGCGATCGTGCGCGCCGCAGCGGCTTACCACGGCGGCATGTTGATCCTGGAGAACCGTGGATCCGGCGGCTTGCGCGCAACCTTGGTTCTTTCGCGATCACGGGCGTCCAGCGCCTGAATGACCGTACAGGGCGCTGTTCCCAGCTACCAACGTAAAGAACGGCCTTTAAGCCGTCAATCGCTGGGTGAGCACCTCGCCGTTTCGCACCACGACCAGTTCGCCTTCGGACAGCGGCCGCCACGCATCATCGGAGAGCGGAACGCTCGCGATCAACACCACAGTGCGCTCGCCTGTGCCGATTGCCACACCACCGTCGCAATCCGGTGCAGGGTCGCCGAGCTTGCAATGCCGCTGCAGCAGCCACAGCCCAGGGGGAGCGATGCGACCCGCCGCGCCCTGTATGCGTCGGTTGCCATGGGCAAAGAGCGCATCGCCGTCGGCGTACAAAAAGTTGGCCGGTCCAAGCGGGCGCAGGTCGGCGGTAAATGTCGCCAGCAGCGATGTCCGCGCGTCCAGGGACGGTGGGGCATCGCCCGTCCACAATCCATTGAGCCGGGCAAGCAGCGCGCAGAAGGCAAGCTCCGAGTCGGTCTGCCCGACCGGTCGGTACGAACCAGCCGTCAGTGAGGCGGAATCGTCGATGCCAGGCAGATTGCCGTTGTGCGCGAACACGTGCATTCGGCCGCCGAGTTCGCGCGCGAAGGGTTGGGTGTTGGCGAGCGTGATCGCCCCGCGCGTGGCGTGTCGGATGTGCGAGATCGCCAGCTGCGTGCTCGGCCCGTGGGACTCGAGGTAACGCACGAGATCGCTGTCACCGGCGGCGAACGGTTCCCGGAACAGGGCGACGTCGACATCCTGATAGAAGGCGACGCCCCAGCCATCACGGGTGCTCATGCCTTGGCCGCCGCGCGCTGCCAGGGTGTGAAGAGAGAAGGTCAGGTGCTCGGGATGAGAACTCGACAAGGCCAGCAGTTCACACATGATGCGGCTCGCTGATCAGCACGTCAGATGAACGGCAAGTGAACAAGTGGCTGCCGGAGTTGTCGGTGGGGCGTTGAACTCTCACGGCGGTGGCTCCAAGGTCAGGATACTTCCTGTCAGCTTGTGTAGCGCACTCAAGACCCGGGAAGATTCGGAATGCGCGGTAGCAGCACTGGGCTGACAGTCGGCAGGAACGATACCCATCCACGTATGCCTTGACCTTGCTCATGGCACGCTGGCCGACAAAAGCGATGATGAACCCGTTATCAAGGAGAAAACCATGCTGCAGAACGTCGGTACCGTTGACCGTGTCATTCGAATCCTCGCCGGACTGGCCTTGATCGCAGGCAGTCTGCTCGGCTACATCGGTGTGTGGGGCTGGATCGGCGTGGTTGTCCTGGCCACAGGAGTGTTTCGCTTCTGTCCGGCGTACATGCCATTCGGGCTGAGCACTTGCCCGGCAAAGACGCCAGGCGCCAAACCGTAGGCCCATCGGGAGCACGCCGTGTCCAATCCTTCCGACAACTTTCGTGACCTGACCCAGTCGGTATCGGCCGGTCTCGCGACGCTGAGGTCCAGCACGCCTGAGGTGATGAAGAGCTTCGGCGATCTCGGGCGTGCCGCCACAGCCACCGGGGTGCTCGACAAGAAGACCAAGGAGCTGATCGCGCTCGCGCTCAGCGTGGCCGCGAGGTGTGATCCGTGCATCGGTTTTCACATGCAGACCCTGGTCAAACTGGGGGGGACTCGGCAAGAGATCGACGAGACGCTCGGCGTCACCACCTACATGGGCGGCGGCCCGTCGTTGATGTATGCGGCGAGCGTGATCGCGGCCTTCGACGAGTTCTCGCGCGCTCCGTCCGCATAGGCGTGCCGAGGGCGCCGCTGCCCAGAATCAGCGGGCGGGCGGGTCTTCGCCCAGGGCCCTGAGCCTGCGGTACAGCGATCGCTCGCTGATGCCCAGTTTGCGGGCCAGTTCGGCCCGGCTGCCGTGATGTGCCTCGAACTGGGCACGCAATGCGGCCCGCTCCATGTCGCGCAGGGACAGGTCTGCGCCTTCCGACTTCGCCAGCGACGGGCGCGCCAGCGCTAGGGCTGCTGACGCCAACCCGAGCGGCGCATCGGCCGACAGCGCGCGCTCGATGTGCACCCTTTCGATCGTCGTGCCGTCGGTGAGCAGCGCTGCCCGCTCGAGCACGTTGCGCAATTCGCGCACGTTGCCCGGAAACGGGTGCTGGTGCAGCCGCGCGAGCGCCTCGCGCGACAGCGCCAGGCGCCTCTCGGGCGCCACGCGGGCGATCAGCGCCGTGGCCAACAGCGGAATGTCGCCGGCGCGCTCGCGCAGCGCCGGCAACCGGATCGGGAAGGTGCTGAGCCGGTAGTAAAGGTCTTCCCGAAAACGCCCATCTGCGACCATGGTCTTGAGTTCGCGGTGCGTGGCCGAGACGACACGGATGTCGGTGCGACGCAGCTCGGTGCTGCCCACGCGCCGGTAGGTGCCGCTCTCCAGCAGTCGCAGCAGCTTGACCTGCATGGCCAGCGGAATATCGCCCACCTCGTCGAGGAACAGCGTACCGCCGCTGGCCGCCTCGACCAGGCCCGGCTTGCTCACGTTGGCGCCGGTGAACGCGCCGCGCTCGTGGCCGAACAGCTCGCTCTCGAACAGCGTTTCCGGCAGGCTGGCACAGTCCACCACCACCAGCGGCGCAGCGGTGCGCGGACTGGACTCATGGATCGCGCGGGCCACCAGCTCCTTGCCGGTGCCCGACTCCCCCAGCAACAGCACGCTGGCACCTGAGGGGCCGACACGAGCCACCAGTTCCAGCATCTGCTGGAACACCGCTGCGCGACCTATCAGCCCTTGCGCAGCGGGTTGCCCCTGGGCCACGCGCAACGGCTCCATCTTCTCGATGAAGTACGCGTGTTCGCCCGTCGCGTCGTGCAGCGGCACGAGTTCGATGTTGACGTAGGCCTCGCCTTGCGGCGTGTGGTGAAGGTGCAGCACGCGCTCGCGCTGGCCGGATTCGCGTGCACGGGCCAGCGGGCAGCTTTCACCCGCCTGGTCACACGGAACCTCGAAGCGGTGCGAGAC
This sequence comes from Burkholderiales bacterium, assembly GCA_022758925.1. Taxonomy (GTDB): domain Bacteria; phylum Pseudomonadota; class Gammaproteobacteria; order Burkholderiales; family Burkholderiaceae_C; genus JAEMQF01. The sequence goes on from JAEMQF010000380.1 coordinate 3,476, forward strand.
CTCGAAGCAGGTGCGTCCGATCACCGAAGTCTTGGGGCTGAATTGCCGTCGGTACGCGGCGTTGGCCGAGAGGATGCGGTACTGCCGGTCCAAAAGGATGTGCGGCTCCGGCAAGCCTTCCAGGTACGACACCAGTTCGGGCAGGACGCTGGCCATGTTTCGGGTCTCCTCTGCGCGGCGAGGCGCGGCTTGCTGGCAGAAGTGCGCCAACGAACTGTCATCTGCCGCAAATGTCAGTAGTCTGCCACTTTCGGCAGCCATGTCGTGCGACAGCGTGGCAGCCCCATCCCCCAATGGGATGCCAAGTCGTTGTCGCATAAGAACTTTCCGATTTGTGCCGGCTTGGCACGGCGCTTGAGTAAGTAAGGCGATGACCCGTGACGAACAGCGCCTCCTGCGCCATCTGGTGATTGCCGTGACAGTGAAGCTCGCCTTGCTCACTGCGCTGTGGTGGCTGTTCGTGCGCGATGACCGCGTCCACGTGGACGCCGATCAGACAGCCGCACAAATGGCCGCACACATCGGCGCACACATGGGCAACCCATCGTCGCCTCCAGGAGTACCGCAGTGATTTCCGAACAACTCGTCGATCTTTCGCGGCTGCAGTTCGCCGCCACCGCGCTGTACCACTTCCTCTTCGTGCCGCTGACCATCGGCATGGTGTGGATGCTGGTCATCATGGAGAGCGTCTACGTGATGACCGGCAAGGTCGTCTGGAAGGACATGACCCGCTTCTGGGGCAAGCTGTTCGGCATCAACTTCGCACTCGGCGTCACCACCGGTATCACGCTCGAATTCCAGTTCGGCACCAACTGGGCCTACTACTCGCACTATGTGGGCGATATCTTCGGCGCCCCCCTGGCCATCGAAGGGCTGATGGCCTTCTTCCTCG